>NZ_JANFVR010000015.1 GCF_024609805.1 Tahibacter caeni
GGCGGCGTCCGCGGCGACAAGGGCTCGTGCGCGCCCGCCGGCGATCGCGACGAGCGCGCGACTGGTGCGGCGCAACGCCGTGCGGCGGGACTCACATCATTCGTTGCTTCGCCCGCGCGCGAGCACGTCGCGCGTGGGCTGTCGGCCGATCCCGATGACTGCAGGCGACTCGCGCGGCGCGGCGTCGCCGCCCGCGCGGCGTCCGGCTCAGGGCCAGACCTGCGGCCGCTTGATGCGCTGCCAGCGTGCGAGCGCTTCGCGCGTGCGCTGCCGACCGATCTCGATGACTTCGGCCGCGCGCTGGAATTCATAGAACGCGCAGACGTTGCGCGGGATCGGAATGACCAGGTCCGGCGGCTGCGCCGCGAGCTTGTAGCGCGTCAAGGTTTCCTGCACGACGTCGAGCGAGCGCGCGAACAGGTCGAGCACGCCCGGCTCGTTGATCGTCACGCGCTTGCTGCGGTTCTCGAGAAAGCGCTCCCAGAGCGCGCCGATGCGGCCGAGGCCGGTCGAGCGATTCTCCTCGTCGGGCTCGCGGATCTCCGGCCGCGTGATCGGCGTCTCGCGTTCGGCCACGCCTTCGGCTTCGGCGTTGACGTCGACCGCGATCGTCGCGTCGGTCAGGTCGCGCAGGGTCGGCGTGACCGGCACGGGGTTCAGCAGGCCGCCGTCGACGAGACGGCGGCCCTGGTAGTGATGCGGGCGGAATACCGTCGGAATGGAAATCGATGCGCGTATCGCGTCGAACAGCGAGCCGCGCGAGAACCACACTTCGCGCTGCGCGTCGATGTCGACGGCGACCGCGGTATAGCTGATCGGCAGATCCTCGATGTTCATCTCGCCGACGAGATCGCGCAGCGCGCCGATCACGCGCTGTCCCTTGATCAGGCCGCCGCCGCGCCAGCTCCAGTCGACCAGGCGCAGTACGTCGAAGGTCTTCAGGCCGACGGCCCAGTCGCGATACTCGCTGAGCTTGCCGGCCGCATAGACGCCGCCGACCAGCGCGCCCATCGAGCTGCCGGCGACCGAGCGGATCTCGTAGCCGTGCGCGCGCAGCTCCTCGATGACGCCGATGTGGGCGTAGCCGCGTGCGCCGCCCGAACCCAGCACCAGGGAAATCGCGCCGCGGCGCGGCGGCTCGTTCGTCGGTGCGGGCAGGTTCATGCGGCCTCCGGAAGGCGCGGCGAAACCCCGCCTGCGCGCGAAAGCGACAGCATCGTTCCAAGGCCGCCGGAACCCGACGGTGCAGCGCAACGGAACAGCGGACACGCGGGCGAGTTCATGCGAAAGCCTCCGGCGGCGCTACTGATACGCGCCTATCGACAGCTGCAACAGAATCTTCATTTCCTCGCGCAGGCTCAGCGGCGCGACGACTTCGGCGTCGGGCCCGTACTTGAGCACGTCCATCAGCAATTCCTTGGAATTGCTGTAGGGCACGCGGAGTTCGTAGCGGCCGTCGGTCAGGAAGTGGCCCTCCTGCTGCGAATGCCAGTGTTCGTCGGCGACCCAGCGCGCCGCATGCGGCGAGAAGCGCAAGGTGGCCCAGGCCTTCGGTGCGCCCGAGAAGATGCCGTAGCTCGCCGCCAGGTGCTGGTTCAGCTCGGCCTCGTCGCGGTCCAGCGCAAGCTCGTCGAGCATCTGCGGCGAGGCGATGCGGTCGACGGCGAAACTGCGCAGGGCCTCGCGCTCGTGATCCCAGGCGTCGAGATACCAGTTGTCGCGGTAGTGGGCGATGCGCTGCGGCGAGACCAGGCGCTCGGTCGTGGAGCCGGTCGAACGCGCGCGGTAGCGGAACTTGAGCTGGCGCCGCGCCATGACCGCACCGGCGACGACGCGGAAACTGATCTGGTCGAGCTTGCGGTTGCCGCTGGCGATGACGCGGATGCGCTCGGTCGGCAGACGCGCGCCGGAAGCGTGGTCCGACAGCAGCGCCTGCATGCGCTTCTCGAATGGCGCCAGCGCGTCGGCCAGGATGCCGGCGCCGCTGCGCGCGACGAGCTCGTTCAGCGCCATCAGCGCGGACAGTTCGTCGCTGGTCAGCCACAGGCCCGGCAGTTCGAAGCGCTCGGCCTCGGCCTGGTCGTAGCGAAAGGCCGCCTGATCGCCCTCGCCGCTCTCGATCGGCGCGCCGAGCGCATCGCGCAGGAACGCGATGTCGCGATAGAGCGTGGCGCGGGAACAGCCCAGTTCGTCCTTGAGGCGCTGCAGGCTGACCGGGTAACGCGCGGTCTTCAGCAGGCGGTGCAGACTCAGAATGCGTTCGTAACGGTCCATAGGCCCCGATTGTGGCGGCTCGCCGGTTACCGGCGCTAGAGCCTGTCCGGCGATTCCGGCACGGCCGGAGTCGCTCCCTGTCGGACAGGCGCTGCCAGGACGGAGCGAGCCGCTGTCTCCGTCCTGTACAGTTCTGCGTATTGGAAGGAAGTCTACTCAGCGCCCGTCTCAGTTCCGGAGAAGCCCATGTCCCCGACCAAGCTCCTGCTCGCCCTCGCGCTGGCCCTGCCGGGCCTGGCCGCCGCGGCCCCGCGCGACGAGCTGCAGGCCGCCTATGTCCGCTTCCTGTCCGCGCGCAGCTTCCGCGTCAGCGTGACCGACGTGAAGAAGGGCCAGCAGCTATCGACCCTGGACTTCGTCGCTCCCGACCGCTACCACATCCGCAATGGCCAGGGCGAAATGGAGCAGATCCTGATCGGCGACGACGCCTACACGCTGATCAACGGCGAGCGCGTCAAGCTGCCGATGCCGATCCAGGTCGGCCGCATCGTCAGCCAGTACCGCAACCAGGAAACCCTCGAGGAGCTGACGCGCGATCTCGACGTCACCGCCCTCGGCGAGGAAACGGTCGAAGGCCAGGCCGCCAGGGTCTACACCTATACCCAGACGCGGCCGGCCAAGGCCGACGTGAAAGTCTGGATAGGCGTGGCCAGCGGCCTGCCGCTGCAGTTGGAGTCGCAAGGCCGCTTCCTGGGCGTGAAATCCACGACACGGCTGCGCTACTACGACTACGACGACACGGCGATACGGGTCAGCGCGCCGCAGTAACGCCGCTGTCACGATGCCGCAGCTGCCAACCGGTCTGCGCCGGATGAACGGACGCGAGCACACCGCGCCCGGCGGCCGCACCAACTCCGCTATGCTGCGCCGCATGCCCTCGCCCGCCGTCCATCTCGGCCTCGACGCCGTCATCTTCGCCGTGACCGCCGAGGCGCCGCGCATCCTGACCGTACGCGGCGCGACCGACGAAGCGCTGCCGTCGGGCCCGCTCGACCTCGAAGCCCATTCGACACTGGAGCGCGGCGTGCGCGACTGGGTCGCCCAGCAGACCGGCCTGGCGCTCGGCTACGTCGAACAGCTCTACACCTTCGGCGACCGCTTCCGCGATCCGCGCGAGCGGGCCGGCGGTCCCCGCGTCATCGCGATGACCTATCTCGCACTGGTCCGCGAACAGGCGCTGCCCGCCGGCCTGCGCGCGCAATGGCGCGACTGCTATGCGTATCTGCCCTGGGAAGACTGGCGCCGCGGCCGCCCCGAGCTCATCGAGCGCGAACTCGCGCCGCGGCTGCATGCCTGGGCCGCGAACGACGCGCGCAAGCACGAACGCGTGGACCTGACCTTCGGCCTCGACACCGCCCCCTGGGATCCCGAGCGCACGCTGGAACGCTACGAACTGCTCTGGGAAGCCGGGCTCGTCGCCGAAGCACGCCGCGAACGCGATCCGGATTCGCCCGACGTGGCCGGCAGCGGCTTCGCGCTCGCGCTGGACCATCGGCGCATTCTCGCGACCGCCCTGGGCCGCGTGCGCGGCAAGCTCAAGTACCGCCCCGTCGTGTTCGAGCTGCTGCCGCCGGAATTCACCTTGTTGCAACTGCAACAGGTGGTCGAAGCGCTCAGCGGAAATCTGCTGCACAAGCAGAATTTCCGCCGTCTCGTCGAAAGCGCCGGCCTCGTGGAAGGCACCGGACGGCTCGCGACCGGCACCGGCGGACGTCCGGCCGAATTGTTCCGCTTCCGCCGCGAGGTGTTCCGCGAGCGACCGGATCCGGGCGTCTATTTTCCGGGAGCCTGGTGGAGCCGGTGAGTCGGTGCTGCCGGTCGCGAGCTGCTCGCACGACATGAAGACGCACGGCTTCGGCCCGTCCAGGCGATCGAGGCGCGATGCCCGCATTGCGGTGACGGCGGCCGCCCCGTACGCCGCGCGGCAACGTATCCGCGGCGCGCGACGCCGACGCCGCGCAGGCGCCGGGCCCGCAGGCATTCGGACCGCCGTGCAGCGGAAGTCCGGAGCGCCGGAACGCCGACGGAAGGCCGGCCTCCGCGCCTGATCCAGATCAGGAACGCGAGCGGCCTGATCTGAAATGATGGACGCACCGAGCACGAGCTGGATCTGCGTACGGTCCGTAACCGGCGAGAGTCCCGGCCCGGATCGCACCCGGTGGTTGTGATAGCCTCGGCCGCAGCATCGCCGCACCAGCACCTACCCGCCAGGGAGGCCACATGGAGCAGAACGAAGGGCAAGTCGTTGCGAGCAAGCAGCAGGAGCGCCTGGCATTCCTGTTGCTGACGGCAGTCGTCTTCCCGCTGGCTACCGTGCTGATCGTCGCCGGCTACGGCTTCTTCGTCTGGATGTGGCAATTGCTGTACGCAGGTCCGCCGACGGGGCATTGAGCCGTGTCCGCGCCCTTTTCGCCATCACGGCGCGTCCTGCTGTTCGGCCGCTCCGGAACCCCGCCGGCGCCGCGCGAGTTCCGCCCGCCCTGGGCCAGGCCCGAGCCGGAATTCGCTGCCGCGTGCACTCGCTGCAATGCCTGCGTCGAGCGGTGTCCGCCGCACGTTCTCGTTCGCGACGCGGCCGGCCTGCCGCGCTTCGACGCGCACATCGGCGAATGCACCTTCTGCGGCGACTGCGCATCCGCCTGCACGAGCGGTGCCTTCGATCGGTCGCGCGATCCGCCCTGGTCGCCGGTCGCGCAGGTCGCGGATACCTGCCTGTCTGCCCGAAACACGGTCTGCGCGAGCTGCCGCGACGTCTGCCCGGCGTCGGCCATCCGCATTCCGCCGGCGGCGCTGGGCGCCGCCTCGGTCGACGCGAGCCGCTGCACGGGCTGCGGCGCCTGCGTGTCCGTCTGCCCCGTCGATGCGATCGGGCTGCATCACGCCGAAACCCCGGAGACCGCCGCATGAACTCGTCGGATCGCGACAGGAACACCCATCGCCGGCCGGACGGTCCGCAAGACTGGGACGTGCCGGCTCCGTCCGCCGCGCAAGATCCCGAAATCCACATAGCCAGCTTCATCGTCCAGCATCGCGACTCCGCCGCCGACGCGCTCGCCGCCTGGATCGCCGGACACGCCGACCTCGAGCTCGCCTTGTCCGGCCCCGCCCGCAGCATCGTCATCTGCGAATCCGCCGATCGCCACGCCGTCATGCAGCGCGTCGACGCGCTGCAGGCCCTGCCCGGCGTGCTCAACGTGCTGCTGGTCTATCACCACGCCGAGCCGGCCCAGGCGCTGGCCGAGCCGCTTTCCTCTTCCCTCACCTCCGCGAACGGAGCCCCGCCATGAGCACACGCCGCGACTTCATCCGCCAGAGCGCGCTGGCGACGGCCGCCGCCGCTGCCGGTCTGCCGCTGCCCGGCGGCGCCAGCAACCTCGTCACCGAAGGCGACCTGACCACGCTGAAATGGGACAAGGCACCATGTCGCTATTGCGGCACCGGCTGCGGCGTGAACGTCGCGGTCAAGGACGGCCGCGTCGTCGCGACCCACGGCGACGTGCATGCCGAGGTCAATCGCGGCATCAACTGCGTCAAGGGCTATTTCCTGTCCAAGGTCCTCTACGGCAGCGATCGCCTGACCCGCCCGTTGTTGCGCAAGAAGAACGGCGCCTATGCCAAGGACGGCGAGTTCACGCCGGTCAGCTGGGACGAAGCCTTCGACGTCATGGCCGCGCAGTTCAAGCGCGTGCTCAAGGAAAAAGGCGCCGACGCGATCGGCATGTTCGGCTCCGGCCAATGGACCGTGTTCGAGGGCTACGCGGCCAACAAGCTCATGAAGGCCGGCTTCCGCAGCAACCACATCGACCCGAACGCGCGCCATTGCATGGCCTCGGCCGTCATGGGCTTCATGCGCACGTTCGGCATGGACGAGCCCATGGGCTGCTACGACGACATCGAAGCCGCCGACGCGTTCGTGCTTTGGGGCTCGAACATGGCCGAGATGCATCCGATCCTCTGGACACGCGTGACCGACCGGCGCCTGTCGCACAAGCACGTCAAGGTCGCCGTGCTGTCGACGTTCGAGCATCGCAGCTTCGAGCTCGCCGACATACCGATCGTGTTCACGCCGCAGACCGATCTCGTCATCCTGAACTACATCGCGAACCACATCATCCGCAGCGGCAAGGTCGACAAGGATTTCGTCGCGAAACACGCCACGTTCAAGCGCGGCAACGACGACATCGGCTACGGCCTGCGCCCGGACAATCCGCTCGAGGTGAAGGCGAAGAACGCGAAGGATCCCAACGGCGGCGCGCCGATCAGCTACGAGGAGTTCGCCGCATTCGTCGCGCCCTACACGCTCGACAAGGCCGTCGCGATGACCGGCGTGGAGCGCGGCTGGCTCGAGCAGCTGGCCGAGCTCTACGCCGATCCCGGCGTCAAGGTCATGTCGTTCTGGACCATGGGCTTCAACCAGCACACGCGCGGCGTCTGGGCCAACAACATGGTCTACAACATCCATCTGCTGACCGGAAAGATCGCGACGCCAGGCAACAGTCCGTTCTCGCTGACCGGCCAGCCCTCGGCCTGCGGCACCGCGCGCGAGGTCGGCACGTTCAGTCACCGGCTGCCGGCGGACATGGTCGTGACCAACCCGCAGCACCGCGAGCACGCCGAGGAAATCTGGAAGGTTCCACACGGCATCATCAATCCCAAACCCGGCTATCACGCGGTCGAGCAGAACCGCGCGCTCAAGGACGGCAAGCTCAACGCCTACTGGGTCATGGTCAACAACAACATGCAGGCCGGCGCGAACCTGATGCAGGAGACGTATCCGGGCTACCGCAATCCCGACAATTTCATCGTCGTCTCGGACGCCTATCCGACCGTGACCGCGCAGGCCGCCGACCTGATCCTGCCGGCCGCGATGTGGGTCGAGAAAGAAGGCGCCTACGGCAACGCCGAGCGGCGCACGCAGTTCTGGCACCAGCTCGTCAAGGCGCCCGGCGACGCGCGTTCGGATCTCTGGCAGCTCATGGAGTTCTCCAAGCGCTTCACGACCGACGAATGCTGGCCGGCCGGGCTGCTCGCGGCGAATCCGCAGTACAGGGGCAAGACGCTGTTCGACGTGCTCTACCGCAACGGCAACGTCGACAAGTTCCCGGTCGCCGACATCGAAAGCGGCTACGCGAACGACGAATCCCAGGCGTTCGGCTTCTACGTGCAGAAGGGCCTGTTCGAGGAATACGCCGCGTTCGGCCGCGGCCACGGCCACGATCTCGCGCCGTTCGACGAATACCACCACGCGCGCGGCCTGCGCTGGCCGGTGGTCGACGGCAAGGAAACGCGCTGGCGCTATCGCGAAGGCAGCGACCCGTACGTGAAAGCCGGCAGCGGATTCCAGTTCTACGGCAACCCCGACGGCAAGGCGGTGATCTGGGCCCTGCCCTACGAGCCGCCGGCCGAGTCGCCCGATGCGGAATTCGATCTCTGGCTCGTCACGGGACGCGTGCTCGAACACTGGCATTCGGGCTCGATGACCATGCGCGTGCCGGAGCTGTACAAGGCGTTTCCGGCCGCCGTCGTGTTCATGAATCCCGACGACGCGCGCAAGCGCGGCCTCAAGCGCGGCGACGAGATCCGCGTCGTCTCGCGCCGCGGCGAGATGCGCTCGCGTGTGGAGACGCGCGGCCGCAACCGCATGCCGCCCGGCGTGATCTTCGTGCCCTGGTTCGATGCGGGCCAGCTGATCAACAAGGTCACGCTGGACGCGACCGATCCGATATCCAAGCAGACCGACTACAAGAAATGCGCCGTCAAGGTCGTGGCCGCCTAGGAGACAACGCCCATGCGCAACAAGCCCTGGAAGACGATCGGCCTCGCGCTGCTGCTCGTGCTGGTGTTCGCGGCCGGCTGGAAGATCGGCCACGCGCCCCGGACCGGAATCGCACCGAAGGCGCCGCCGATGCCCGTCGATGCGCGCGCGATCTTCGTGCCCGAAAGCGGCCAGATCGATGGGCTACGCCGCGGCGTGCCCGTCGATCAGGAAGGCCATCCGCCGCCGATCGCACGCGTGGAGAACGCCGACCTCAAGCGCGTGCGCGCCTACCCGATGCAGCCGCCGACGATTCCGCACGCGATCGACGGCTACCAGGTCGACAAGAACAGCAACCGCTGCCTGCTCTGCCATGCGCGCGCGAATGCGGCGACGTTCCAGGCGCCGCCGGTCAGCGTCACTCACTACATGGACCGCGACGACCAGTTTCTCGCGACGATTTCGCCGCGCCGCTACTTCTGCAACCAGTGCCACGTCGTGCAGACCGACGCGCCTGTGCTCGTGGCGAGCCAGTTCCGCGACATCGACAGCGTGATGGCGCAGCCGGCGACGCCGGCATCCGCGTCGCCGGGTCCTGCAGAGCCGCGACAGCCGTCGTCCGCCGCACCGCCGGCAGCGAAGGAGTAGGCCATGTGGTCCTGGGCGAAACGACAGCTGCTCGGTTTCTGGCGCATCCTGCGCCGGCCGAGCCGGCACTACAGCCTCGGCTTTCTGACCGTCGCCGGCTTCGTCGTCGGCATTCTGTTCTGGGGCGGCTTCAATACGGCGCTCGAAGCGACCAATACCGAGACGTTCTGCACGAGCTGCCACGAAATGCGCGACAACGTGTTCCAGGAACTCAAGAGCACGATCCACTACACGAACCGCTCCGGCGTCCGCGCGACCTGCCCCGACTGCCACGTGCCGCACAACTGGACCGACAAGATCGCACGCAAGATGCAGGCGTCCAAGGAAGTCTGGGGCAAGATCTTCGGCACCATCAACACGCGCGAGAAATTCCTCGACGAGCGCCTGATTCTGGCCAACCACGAATGGCAACGACTGAAGGCCAACGATTCGCTCGAATGCCGCAACTGCCACAACTACGATTCGATGGACCTCACGCGCCAGGCTTCGCGCGCGGCCCAGGTCCACAAGCTCTGGCTCGGCAGCGGCGAGAAGACCTGCATCGACTGCCACAAGGGCATTGCGCACCGGCTGCCGGACATGACGGAGATTCCGCAAGGCTGACGAAGCAGGCGCAACGGGTTGCCGGAGAACCGCCGCAAACGAGAAGCCGGCGAGACCGGCCCCGACGACACGATATCGGCTCAAGGTTTGCCGGCACTCGACCCACGGTGAATTCGTCGCGTCATTTTCAAGCGTGCTTGACGTGCGCACCGGCCGGGGCGATCAACTTCCGACCGGCACCGCGCCGTATTGATCGTCGGTCAAGTGCTCCATCCAGTCGACGATCTTGTCGTCGAGCGCTTGCTGGATCGCGACGTGCGTCATCGCCGTCGTCGGCGTCGCGCCGTGCCAGTGGCGATGACCCGGCGGACACCAGGCGATGCATCGAGCTCCGCCTCGCGTTCCTGCCCGAAGACGAGTTCGCGCCGCACCTCGACAAGGTTCAAGGGCAGGCTCATGCGCGTGCTCGAGGACTGGTGTCCGCCGTTTCCGGCTTATCACCTCTACTACCCGAGTCGTCGTCAGCCTTCGCCCGCGTTTGCGCTCGTCGCCGATGCGCTGCGCCCGAAATAAACCGGCGCGCTCTTGACGGTAGTGCGGAGTAGCCGATAAGACGGACGATCCATTCCCGCACGACAACCAACCCGCGCGAGCCGGAACGACGCTCGAGCGCATCAGGAGAATTCGCAATGGATGTCCGCAGGCTCGCGGCCGACGATCTGGAACTGGTCTGCCGGCACCGCGAAGAAATGTTCCGCGACGCCGGCCGCGACGACGCCGTGCTCGCGACGATGACCGCGCACTTCCGCCCGTGGCTCGCGCCGCGCCTGCGCGACGGCAGCTACTTCGGCTTCGTGCTGCAGGACGAAGGCCGGCCGATCGCCGGCATCGGCCTGATGCTGATCGACTGGCCGCCGCATCCGCTGCACCCGGCCGACGACCGCCGCGGCTACGTGCTGAACGTCTACGTCGAACCCGACTACCGCCGGCGCGGCCTCGCGCGCGAACTCATGCGGCTCGCCGACGCGGAATTCGCGCGGCGCGGCGTGAGCTACTGCGTGCTGCATGCGACCGAAAAAGGCCGGCCGCTGTATCACGAACTCGGCTGGAGCACGACGGCGGAGATGGCCAAGGCGATTGCGGGCTGAGCCGGCTCGTCAGGGTGTCTGCGAGCTCGCGGCGCCGGGCCGGCAAAGCTCGTCGTGCGCCGTCGTGTCGCGAGTCACCGCCGCAGGATCGACGGCGTGGTCCGCGGAGGCGAAGGAACGAAGCCGGGTTCACTGCAGGCCGCGCAGGTAGGCGACGAACATGTCGGCCATTGCGTCGGCGTAGGTCCTGATCTCCGCGGCGCTGCGCGGCGTGCTGGAGAAGCTGTGGCCGAACGCGCTCATCGTCGTCGTGATCAGGTCGCCGGCCAATGCGCGCCGGGCGGCGGTTGCCTTGGGCAGCACTTCGCGCAGGAACGCCTCGATGGTCTCGTCCGCGGATGCGCGCGCCTCCCGCGCTTCCGGCGCGTCGCGATAGAGCGGCGCCGCATCGTTGAGTGCGACACGCATCGCGGCCTCGTCGCACTCCGAGCGCAGGAACGCGTGCACGAGCGCGCGCAGGCGATCCAGCGGCGGCTTGCGCGCGTCCTCGAGGATGCGGGCCAGCATCTCGGAAGTCTGCCGCCACTCGTCGGTCTGGAGCCGGAACAGGATCGCCGCCTTGTTCGGAAAATATTGATACACCGATCCGACGCTGACGCCGGCCTTTTCGGCGACGCGGGCCGTCGTGAAGCGCGTCGCGCCCTCCTTGGCCAGCACCAGCTCGGCGGCCTGCAGGATCGCCGCGACCAGTTCGGTCGAACGGGCCTGTTGCGGCTGCTTGCGCGAGGAAACCTGCGGACGGCGGGGCTTGGCCATGGTCGGATCGCGGAAGCTGGATGGAAAAAGGACGGAGGCCGCCGCAGAGTCGATGCGACGGATTGGTCGCATCTTAGTGCGATCCGACCTCGTCGCTCAAAGCAGGCCGGCGCTGCATAGCTGAGCGAAAACCTGAGCTCTGTCGCTGCCCTCGCCCATGGCGAGCGTCACGAAATTCGCTGCGGCAGCGAAAAGAAGGCCGTTTTCTGCGACGGACGACTCGCCGAAAACGCGAGCCATGATGCGAATAGCGAATGCGACGAATCCGTCGTATCGTCTCTTCAACGCGACGGATTGTTCGCGTTTCACTCACGCGCCGCCCGGCGCCCACCGAATCGGAAGATGCAATGACCACGACACTGACCGCCGCTCCGCTGGCCCCGCTGCTCGATCGCCTGTTCGCCCAGGCCGATGCGGCGACCAGCCCTGCGCTCGACGCGTTCTCCGACGACGAGCGCGAACGCCTGATGCGCAGCAAGACCGGATACCTCGACCTCTACGGCCGCCTCAAGGAGCTGTGGCTGCCGGTTTCGCGCGACACCGGCACCTTGCTCTATCTGCTCGCACGCAGCACGAACGCGCGCCAGATCGTCGAATTCGGCACCTCGTTCGGCATCTCCACCCTGCACCTCGCCGCCGCGCTGCGCGACAACGGCGGCGGCCGCCTGATCAGCAGCGAGTTCGAGCCGTCGAAGGTGGTCCGTGCGCGCGAGCATCTCGCCGAAGGCGGCCTCGCCGATCTCGTCGAGATCCGCGAAGGCGATGCGCTGCAGACCTTGGCCGCCGATCTGCCCGACCCGGTCGATCTGCTGCTGCTCGACGGCGCCAAGGCGCTGTATGTCGACATCCTCGACCGCGTCGAATCCCGCCTGCGGCCCGGCGCGCTGATCGTCGCCGACAACGCGGACTACAGTCCCGACTATCTGGCCCGCGTGCGCGCACTCGGCAGCGGCTATCTGTCGGTGCCGTTCGGCGAGGACGTGGAGCTGTCGATGCGGCTGTTCTGAGCCCACAATCCGCTGCGCGGTTTCAACACATGCCGAAGGAACTTCCATGCACGTCGTCGTCACCGGAGCCGCCGGCTGGGTCGGATCCGCCGTGGTCCATGAACTCATCCGCGCGGGTCACGAAGTCACCGGACTCGCGCGCTCCGCCGAAAAATCAACCTCGCTCACCGCGGCCGGCGCGAAGATCCGGCAGGTCGCCCTGGACGATCTCGACGGCCTGCGCGCCGCCGCTGCGGAGGCCGACGCGGTGATCCATACCGCGTTCGACCACGACTTCTCCCGCTTCCTCGAGAACTGCGAACAGGACCGTCGCGCGATCGAAGCGCTCGGCAGCGCGCTCGAAGGCAGCGACCGCCCGCTGCTCGTGACGTCGGGCCTGCTGGGGCTCGCGCGCGGCGCGACCGAGTCGGATGCGCCGAGTCCCGCCTCGCCGCGGAAATCCGAAGCCGCCGCACGCGTGCTGGCCGAACGCGGCGTGCGCGCGGCGACGGTGCGTCTCGCGCCGTCGGTGCACGGTCTGGGCGACCACGGCTTCGTGCCCATTCTCGTGCGGCTTGCCAAGCAGACCGGCGTGTCGGCCTATCTCGACGACGGGAGCAACTGCTGGTCCGGCGTGTATCGGCAGGATGCCGCGCGCGTCTATCGCCTCGCGCTCGAACGAGGCGCGACCGAGCCGGCCTACCACGCCGTCGCCGACGAAGCCGTGCCGTTCAAGGCGATCGCCGAAATGATCGGCCGCCGCCTCGGCCTGCCGGTCGAGTCGCGCGACCGCGAACACTTCGGCTGGTTCGCCGTCATGGCCGGCGCCGACATGTCCGTATCCGGCGCCCATACGCGGACGCTGCTCGGCTGGCAGCCGCAAGGTCCGGACCTGCTCGCCGACCTCGATCAGCCGGGCTATTACGGCGACTGACGGCGAGACGCGGAACCGCGGAACCCGCGACGGCCGCCGCGCCGGTTACTTCGCCGGCGGCCGTATCGGCAGATGGACGACGAAGGTCGTGCCCTTGCCGACTTCGCTGAAGACTTCGATGTTGCCGCCGTGCTTCTGGACGATGCCGTAGGACACCGACAGGCCGAGGCCGGTGCCTTTGCCGACGGGCTTGGTCGTGAAGAACGGCTCGAAGATGCGGTGCAGGTGCGCATCGCTGATGCCCTTGCCCGTGTCGGACACGCTGACGCGGACCTCGTCGTCGTCGGCTTCGGTGCGGATGCGGATTTCGCCCTGGTCCTCGATCGCCTGGGCGGCGTTGACCAGCAGATTCAGAAACACCTGGTTGAGCTGGAACGGCAGGCACTCGATGCGCGGGATCGTTCCGTAGTCCTTGACGAGCTTCGCCTTGTACTTGATCTCGTGCGCGACGACGTTGAGCGTGCTTTCGAGTCCTTCGTGGATGTCGGCGAGCTGCCATTCGGTTTCGCCGACGTGGGAGAACTCCTTGAGGTCGCGGACGATTTTCTCGACGCGCGAAATGCCGTGCAGCGATTCGGACATCAGGCTGCCGATGTCGTCGCGCAGGAACTCCAGTTCGATGCGCTTGCGCAGCGCCGCGACCTCGGCGGCAGCGACCGCATGGTTGGCGGCGCCGGCTTTTTCGAGATCGCCGTAGGCGTCGAGCAATGCCATGATGTCGCGCAGATAGCGCTCGAGGCTGTTGAGGTTCGAGTGCACGTAGCCGATCGGGTTGTTGATCTCGTGCGCCACGCCGGCGGCCAGCTGGCCGACCGAGGCCATCTTTTCCGACTGGATCAGCTGGTTCTGCGTGTTCTCGAGGCGATGGTTCAGCGACTGCAGCTCCTGGTTGCGGTGCTGCAGCGCGCGTTCGGCGGCGAGGCGTTCCTCGATCTGCGTGGCGAGCTGCGTGTTGGAATCGTGCAGCGCCTGATTGGCCTGGCTCTGGCGCAGGTTCGCCTCGACGAGATCGCGCGTGCGCGCCGCGACCTGCGATTCGAGATACTGGCCGCGCCGCCGGTAGCGCTGGCGGATGACGAGCGGCGCGGCGGCGGCCAGGATCATCAGCAACGCGATGCCGAGGCCCTGCACCGAGCGGCGCTCGAACCAGCGCGGCACCAGATGGAAGTCGAGCTGGGCGCGATCGGCGGTGCCGCCGGTGCCGAACTCGGCGTCGGCATCGCCGGTGCGGGCTTCGACGAGGAAGCGATAGCGGCCCGGCGGAAGATTCGTGTAGAACGCGCTGCGCCGCGTGCCGACGTCGTACCAGTCGTGATCGTAGCCTTCGAGGCGGTAGCGGAAGTGCACGTTGCGCGGCTCGCGGAAACTCAGCCCCGTGAACTGCAGCTCCACGTCGCGGCGCGGGCTGTCGATCTCGATCGGCTCGTCCGGCTGATACCACCGGTCGCCATGGCGCAGGCGCTCGACGACGACCGTCGGCGCGACCGCCGGCGGCCGTATCGATTTCGTATCGATGCGCACGGCGCCATGGATGGCCGGAAACCACAGCGCCGTGCCGTCGACGAGCACGCGGGAACGCGCGCCGCCGTTGCAGCAATGGATGTGCTGCATGCCCGTGCGGCGGCCGAGCACTTTCTCGGTCACGATCGCGCCTTGCGTCGCGACGGCCGGATCCGGCAACGCGGCGATCGACGTGCGCCAGACCCCGTCGATCGTCGAGACGTAGAGATAATCGTCCACCACCTGCATGACCCAGCCGTTGTTCGTCGGCAGGCCGCTCTTGTCGTCGAGCACGATCGCCTTGTCGTCGCTCCTCAGGACGAGGCCCGAGTCGCGCGTGGTCACGCCGAGCAGTCCCGGCCGGATCGCCGCGATCGACGTGACGTAGGCGCCTTCGACCGGCTTGGCCCAGGCGGGCATCCGCAGCTCGCCGCCCTCGAGACGGCGCATGCCGGTTTCCGTGCCGATCGTCAAGGTGCCGTTCGCGGCGATATGGATCGCGCGCACGGGCGCTTCGGTCGTACCGGGCGCATACGGAATCCGCCGCAGCTCGCGGCCGTCGTAGCGGAACAGACCGTCCTGCGAGCCGATCCACGCGCCGCCGTCGGGCTGCGGCACGATGACGTTGACCTGGTAGCGCGACAATCGCTCGAACGCTGCCGGCGTGACGATCTTGTCCTGGTCGACCAGCGCGATGCCCGAACGCATGCCGATCCACAGCCGGCCGCGGTCGTCATAGCTCATTTCGTAGGCGGACAGATTCGGAATCTGGCGCGTCGATACGACTTCCTCCATGCCGCCGCCGGTCAGCCGCATGACGTTGGAATTCGAGCCGAGCACGATGCGCCCCTGGCCGTCGCGCGCGAGGCTCCAGATCAGGGGGTCGATCAGGCCTTCGTGCTTGCCAAGCTGCCGGGCCCAGCCGTTCCAGAGCCGGAACAACCCTTCGGTGCGGCTGCCGAGCCACAGGTTGCCTTCGCGGTCCTCGAATGCGCTGACCACATAGGGGTCGCCGACGAAATCGCTGCCCCGGATCACCTCGACGTCGCCGCTCGGCCGGCGCCGGTACACGGTCGACGGCGTGCTGATCCACAGGTTCGCATCGCGATCGACATACAGGTTCTCGACGCGCAGCGTTTCGGCGGCCAGCCCTTTCGCGAGCACGTCGAGGGTCTGCGCGACCGGCGCCTCCGCGCCCTTGACCAGCAGGAACAGGCCGTTGGCCGTACCGATCCAGACGTTGCCGTCGGCGACGGCCAGCCGCGTGACCTGGACATTGCCGGGCTCCGGCAGCGCGTAGCGGCGATTGCCGTCGTGCGAGAAGCGCGTCACGGTGCCGAGGCCGCCGACCCAGACGTCCTCGCCGTCGCGAACGAGGCTGTAGGCCGGCGTGCCCGCGCCGTCGACGGGGACCATCTTGTCGCCGGCCAGGCGCATGACGCCGATCGGCGTCGCGATCCAGACCTCGCCGTCGGCGTTCTCGAGGACCGCATGGACCGGCCTGGTCGGCGGATCGGTGGCGACCGTGCGGAAACGCCGGTTCTCGTAGACCGTCAGCCCGTTAGGCGTGGCGAACCAGAGCCGGCCGCGCCGGTCGCGCAGGCTCGCATGGGCATTGGTCGGATCGGCGCCGTCGCTGTTGCGGCGGTCGAAGATCTCGAAGTGCAGACCGTCGAAACGCGCGAGGCCGCTCTGCGTGCCGGCCCAGATGTAACCGGTTTGATCCTGCGTGATGCTCAGGACCGACACCTGCGGCAGCCCCTCGTCGACGCTCCAGTTGTCGACCGCGTAGTCGCGGAACTTCGCCGCAGGATCGAGCGCCGCGGCCGCTGGCGGCCACAGCAACAGCAGTGCGGCGACACCGATGAGCCAACCGGCCATCCGGCCGCAGCCCGGGTCGTTAGGAATGCGGTTCAGCGCGCTCACGGCGACCTCGGTCTCCCCCCATGAACTCGCGACCGATGATAGTGCGTGCGCTGCGCGAAATGTCGGCGGTTCGTGAGGGGCGTCCGGGATGAATGACCGGCACGCTCGACGTGCACGAGCTCGGCTTAGGTAGGGAGCTTCGTGAGCGGGGCAGCCGCGAGGGGCAAGCCGCCTGCTCGGCGCGAGCGACGCGATCCGTGTTTCCACCCGCCATTCTCGGAGCGGGCGCCGCGGTCCATGCTCCGCTCTTCATTACCCGAGAATCGCAACGACGTGTACCCGACAACTCCGCGAGTTCGGTGCTCACCGCCTTGCCGCACATCAGTAGTGCTTCAACCGATACGTCGATATGAGGCGCGTGATCGCCGAACAGTTGTCGTCTGGTTTTCTCTTGGATCGCTCGTCGAAACGGCTCTGTGCAGCCGAACCATGGCGCCGACCGGAGCGCCGTGAGAGGTTCGTCACGTCGGCGACAGACCCCATATGCTTTCCCGCAATCCGGTCTCATCAAAAATGATGCGTCGCACCAGAAAACCACGATTGCCAAGTTGGACACCATTTCCCGGCGTGCTACCGTGGCTGCGCTTACACAGGGGGCTGGCGTGAGCATCCACGAAGTCCACATCACGATTCCGCATCGTGAAGCAGCTCATGCGATCGTGCAGCGCACGGCACATCGCTTCAGCGGCCGCTATACCGTCGCAGTCGCCGACGAAGGGGATCGGTCCTGCGTCCGATTTGACGGCTCCGTCGAGACGCCGGAGCAGTTGGAGCGGGAGTTCCGCGCGCTGCTGCTCGACGACATGCTGCGCGCGCGCATCGAGACCGAAACGGCATCGCTGCGACAGCTGATCGTCGAAGCCGCGTTGCGCTCCGCCCTGCGTGAACCGGAAGCCGGCGCGTGAAGTTCCAACTGATCAGTGCGTTCCAATCCAACGCCGACAGCGGCTATCGGCTGCTGCCGTTCCGGTTCGGACGGCTGCCGGATCGCCCGGACGAGGTGCTCGTCACTGGTGACAGCGGCCGCTTCACGTTCCTGTCGCAAGCCGATTTCCTCGCATTTGCCGATCACCGGCTCGATCCGACCACGACGCGGGCAAGGGATCTCGAAGGACTCGACCTGCTACACCGCGGCGACAGACCGATTCCGCTCGACCGCCATGCCATCGCCTGGCGCACGCGCAAGGCGTTCCTGTTCGATGGACCGTCACTGCATATCTTCGTGGTCACCTTGCGCTGCCATCACAGCTGCCGCTACTGCCAGGTATCGCGCCGGGCGGAGTCCGATGCCGGCTACGACATGGACGAGGCGACGGCCAGGGCCGCGGTCGACCGGCTGTTCGAGTCGCCGGCGCGACAGCTCACCGTCGAGTTCCAGGGCGGCGAGCCGCTGCTCGCCTTCGAGCGCATCCGGGGCATCGTCGAGGACATCGCCGCACGCAACCGTTCGCAGCGGCGCACCATCACATTCGTGCTGGCCTCCACCTTGCACGGCGTCACCGACGAACAGCTCGCGTTCTTCCGCGAACACCGCTTCGAGCTGTCCACCTCGCTGGACGGGCCGGCAGCGCTGCACGATCTCAACCGGCCGCTGCCGACACGCGAGAGCCATGCGCGCACATTGGCCGGCGTCGCGAGGGCGCGAGCCGCGCTCGGCGCCGACCACGTCAACGCGCTGACCACGCTGACGCGGGCCAGCCTCGCGCATCCCGAAGCCATCGTCGACCACTACATCGAACAGGGTTTCACGTCGATATTTCTGCGGCCGCTGAGTCCCTACGGGTTCGCGCGCCGCGGCCTCGCACGCCAAGGCTATGCGACCGGCGAGTTCATGACGTTCTATCGCCGGGCGCTGGCCCACCTGATCCGCCGCAACCTCGAAGGCCATGCCCTGACCGAGGCCTACGCGACCCTGTTGCTGTCGAGCATCCTGACACCGTTCGCCCACGGCTACATGGACCTGCGCTCGCCGGCCGGCGCCGGACTCGGCGTGCTGCTCTACGACTACGACGGCGCCGTGTATCCGAGCGACGAGGCGCGCATGCTCGCCGCCGAAGGCGATCGGCGTTTTCGCATGGGCTCGGTACATACGCCATATCGGGAGCTGCTGCTGTCGGAGCCGATGCAGGCCATTCTCGCGGCCGGCCTGACCGAGGGGCTGACCGGCTGCGCCGACTGCGTGTTTCAGCCGTACTGCGGCGCCGACCCGGTCGACGCTTACGCACGCCAGGCAGACGTCTACGGGCATAGGCCGAGCTCGGCCTTCTGCGCGCGGCAGACCGCGATGTTCGAGCTGCTGTTCGGCTATCTACGCGACGGCGACGCGGATGTGATGCGCGTATTCCAGAGCTGGGTGCAACGCCGCGCCGTCGCGGAGATCCGCGGGGAACCGCCGGAGGCCATCGATGCGGCCGCATGAAACGCCGGCCGAGTTCCGCGGAGTGCCCGAGCGCCGGCTGCTCAAGATCGTCGACGGCCTGACTTTCGCGCGTGGCGATCTGACGCCCGAGCAATGCGCCTGGCACAGCGACCGGCCGGGCGCGCCTATACCCGACCTGCCCTGGGGCGCCGTGCTGGTGGCTCCTGTGACCGGCTCGTACGATGCCGACAGCCAACCGCGCGCGACGGACGCGGATGCGCGAAGCGATGCGCCGCGAAACGGCGTGCCGCAGATTCGCCTCGCCCGTGCCGACGCCGCAGCGCCCGGCGACGTCGTCGAACTGTTGCCCGAGCGCAATCGCCTGCGCACGCGCTATCGCCGCGGCGCCAACGCCAACACCTTGTTCGCCACCGAACGCTGCAACAGCTACTGCCTGATGTGCTCGCAGCCGCCGCGGCGCGTCGACGACGACTGGCGCGTCAACGATATGCTCGAGGTGATTGCGCTACTCGACCGCGACGTGCCTGAACTCGGCATCAGCGGCGGCGAGCCGACACTGCTCGGTGACGGCCTCGTCGCGATCCTGCGCGCCTGCCGCGACCGGTTGCCCGACACGCCGCTGCATGTGCTTTCCAACGGCCGGCGCTTCGGCACTACGGCGCTCGCCGACGCCGTGGCCGGCCTGCGCCACCCGCGCCTGACCTGGGGCGTGCCGTTCTATGCCGACGTGGCCGACGTCCACGACTACGTGGTCCAGAGCGCCGGCGCGTTCGACGAAACCCTGCACGGCCTGCTCATGATGGCCAGCAAGGGACTGTCGTTCGAGATACGCGTCGTGCTCACGGCGCCGACCGTCGCGCGGCTGCCGGCGCTCGCCGACTTCATCTGGCGGCATCTGCCCGCGGCCGTGCATGTGGCGTTCATGGGACTGGAGCCGATCGGATTCGCGCTCGCGAACCACGACGCCTTGTGGATCAATCCGGCCGACATGGCCGAACCGCTGACGCGCGCGGTGCATCATCTCGCCAATCGCGGCATGGCCGTCTCGCTCTACAACCTGCCGCTGTGCGTGCTGCCCGCAGCGCTGCGCCCGTTCGCGCGCCGCAGCATCTCCGACTGGAAGCAGCGCTACCTGGACACTTGCGACGGCTGCGCCGTACGCGCGCGCTGCGCCGGCTTCTTCGAATGGGTCAAACCGGGATGGATACCGCACGGCCTCCACGCCTTGAACGCTGCCGAGGTCAGCGAAACATGAACGACCAGTCGTCCTTCGGCGAACGCCTGCGGCAATTCGTGCAACTGGTCGTCGGACTCGGCAGCGCCAGCGCCGGCGCCGCCCACGCGACGGCGACCGTGCCGCCGACGACGCACGCCGGACCCGACGCGGACCTGGACCGCTATACGCACACGCAGTCGCTCAACGCCGACTCGCTGCTGGTCGCCCGCGGCCACCGCTCGCATTCGAGCCATCGCTCCCATTCGTCGCATTCCTCACACTACTCGGGCAGCGGCGGATCGGGCTATTCCTCGCCGCGCGCGCCGGTCTATTCGCCGCCAGAGCCGAAACCCGCACCGGCCCGAACACCTGCACCGTCGCCTTCCCGCGCACCCGCATCGAGCGCCGTACCGGTGAAGAAGTCCAATGTCGCGCCGACGACAGCACCGTCGTCGTCCACTCCGGCACCGCTCTACACCATGCCTGGCGTCGAGGTCGAACCGCAACCCAGCAGCGCGAACAAGGGCGTCCGCACCCAGGACATGCTGCGCATCCTCGTCATGCGCGTGCAGGCCGCGCTGCTGCTGAAGAATTACGACCCGGGCGAGGTCAACGGCGTCATGAGCGCCGAGACTATCGCGGCGCTGAAGCAGTATCAGAAGGATCGCGGGATCAAGGCCACAGGGACTATCAATGCGCAGACGTTGGATGCGTTGGGGGTCAGGGCGAGTTTTTGAATCAGGGTTGTGCGGTTAGATGCACCTATTGAAGTACGAGCTTTTATCAGTAGCCGACAGAAGGATGAGCGCATGAATCCGCTAAATTGGTGCGTCGTGAAATACACCGATGAGGAGGATCAAGTCTGGTATGTCGATCGAATCAGGCCACCTACTTTTGTGGTCGCAAAATGCAGCTTAGCTACCCATTACGAGATTGAGCGCTTACACGAGGAAATCTTCTCCAAGTGCTGACATGAACGCTTTGATGAAGCCATCGCCATTGAACGCGATTTGATGGCAGTGCTGGCCCGCAGAGATGTTCATGAAACAGTCGATCCGCGTGCTGCGGTTGAGTTTCTCGTCGACGGGTCAACTGATCCCCGAACGAGGTGGGCGGCGCAACAAGCGGTCGAGACCTACTGGCGCGAGGCAGATGGCCCCATTCCTTGGTAAGTCCCACCCTACTTTGCGCTTCCAAATTGAATGCCAGCTAGTCGCACTCCAGTTGAAGGTTTGCCGTGAGGAATGTAGCCAGGGCAACTTTCTTGCCCAGGCGTTTCTCGCATCCGCGATTCAGCGTAAGAATGCCAACTAGCAATCCAAGCACCACCCACGGAGCCGCACGTACCTATGCACGGAAGCTCTTGACGCTTCTTAAAATTTGAGGGAAATTCGCGCCGTTGCCGCCAATTCGGCAACCGGGTTTAGCAGCCCGAACCTATGACGCGCACAGCGTCGAACGGAAATGTCGGCGTTTTTTTATGCCTGAATTTCCGAACGACTCCGCCTGCCGTTTTCTGGCGGCGGTGTGCGGGGAGCCGCAAGGCTCGCCGGGGTCATAGCCGGTCTGCTAACCCGCACACCGTTCGCCACCCCTTTCGCAACCGTCTCGGGTGGCGGCTCCGACCGAAGGAGTTGCTCATGGAAGACCGGTACGCGTTACGCACGGCCGAGGCCCGCCTCGGCGCCTTTCTCCGCATCGTTCATTCCCACTACCGGCCCAGGAGGTTCGCGCCATGAATCGCCACGGCTCGTTCTTCCCGCTGCCCGCGGAATCTCCCGGCACCGACCCGGTGCTGTTCGCGTTCGTCGTCGATACGCCGCAGCAGCGCGAGGCGCTGCATGAGGAGCTGCTCGCGCGGATCACGGCGATCCAGACGCTCAGCGAGACCTTGGCGACGGCGCAGCTCGAAGCGCCCCATGCGCGCTCGCATGGGGCGATGCTCGATGCGGTCGCGATCCTGTCGCGCGACGTGCGCGGCCTGATCGAAGCGAGCATCGATCCGGGGCCGTGATGGCGCTGGCCGGGGCGGCGCCTGCGCCGCTCCGGCGTTTTGCAGTGTGGTCCTACTGCGAAGCGCGCTGCCGCTCACGCCGACGCCGCGATACGTGATGACGAAGCATCGTCGGCGGCCCGTCGCATCGCCCAGAACCGCTGGCCGCCGTAGCGCGCCGGGCCGGCGTAAGTGTCTTGCCAGCGACGGCGATAATGCGCATGCACCGCCGCCTGTTCGGCCAGGAATGCAGCCTGCGCGCCTGCCGCCGCGGCATCGCCGCCGGCGCCACTCTGCGTGATCACCGAGGCGGCGCTCTCGGCCGACGCGAGCGCATGGAACAGTCCCTGCGAAGCGATCGGATCGAACGACAGTCCCGCGTCGCCGAGCGCGAAGAAGCCGGGCGCAGTCTGCGCCAATGCCGCAGGATCGAGCATCGCGCTGCCGGCCGGCCGCGCGTGCACGGCGACGTCATCGCCTGCCGTTACCGGCAGCACCTCGGCGAGCACCGCCTGCCGCCGCGCTTTCGCGAGCAGCGCCGGCAGCGATCGGAGCGCGCGCAGTTCCGCATCGTCCGCGTCGAGATGGAACGCGAGCACGCGTTGCCCTGACGGCACGCGCACGCTGTACCACCAGCCGTTGGTGTCGGCGCAGAGGCGTGTGCAGTCGTCTTCGTCGTCGGCGCGCGGCGGCAGGTAGGCGTGGAGGCAGATCAGTTCGTCGTCGACGCGGCGCGGAATGCCGAGCTGGCGCGCGATCGCGGCGTTGCGGCCGGTCGCGTCGACGAGTACGGGCGCGCGGTGGATCTGCCCGGCGTCCTGCCGCTCGACCTGCCAGGCGCCGCCGACAGGCGAGGCATGCAGCGGGCCGCATTCGTCGGCCAGCGTGGCGCCGGCCGCGAGCGCGGCTTCGCGCAGGTCCGTGTCGAAGCGGTTGCGGTCGAGGTGCCAGCCGGGGCCGTTGGGATCGCGCAAGTGGTCGAACCAGACCGGGTCGCCGTCGTCCCAATGCGAAATCGTCGCGCCGCGTTCGGCGTGACCGGCGGCGAGGAAGCGCTCGAGCAAGCCGAAGCGCTGCAGCAATACGCGCGCTGCGCCGGGCAAGGATTCACCGATGCGCGGAACCGGCGGTGCAGCGATCCGGCCCGGCGGCGCCGCTGCGGCCGGCCGGGAACTCGCGATTGCCCCTGTGGCAGCGACGGCAGTCGCCGGTGCCTGCATGTCCGGCGAAACCCTTTCCGTCGGCGCTGGCTCGGCAGGAAGCGGCGCGCCGTGCGCTGCAGTGCGGGCGCGGAGCACCGCACGCTCCAGCACCAGCACACGCCGCTGCGGCGCCAACCGAGTCGCCAGCGCCGAGCCCGCGGGCCCGGCGCCGACGATGATCGCGTCCCAGTCGGCGACGCGCATGCGCTCAGATGCTGACGGTCGGCGTGCCGAGACGTTCGATCTTGCGCATGGTCGCATCGGTCGCGGCGCGCTCGGCTTCGGTCATGTCCTTGCCGCCCTGGTCTTCGACCTGCATGACCGGCGGGAAGTCGGGATCGTTCTCGATTCCGGGCCTGACCTCGACGATGCCCTGCCGGTCGAAGTGCTTGACCATGTTCACGAGCTGGTTCTGGTAGCCGACACCGAGGGTGCGGTCCCAGTCGGAGCGGTCGTTGAACGCGGCCAGGCGCTCCTCGCGCGACAGCTTGAGGTTCATGACGGTGCGGTAGTTCTCGGCGCTGAGCACCTGGTTCGGTACGCGGGCGGGCCAGAACGTCGGCAGGTACGGATCGTAGTCGGGCTGGTAGCCCGAGCGGCAGCTGGCCGTGTCGGTCTGCCAGGGAACCGCCATCCAGCGCGTGATCGATCCGGGCGACTGGGCGTAGAGCGGGCCGTTGTAGGAAGTGGCCTCGGCCGGCGTCAACGTCGTGCCGTAGTCGGGCTCGGGATTGTCCTTCGCGCGATGGCGCCAGCGATACGGTTCGAGATACATCGTCGCGTGGCGCACGGGCCAGGTCATCTCGCAGCCCGGATGAAACGCGTCGGCGAGGCAGAACTCCAGCGCCGCGCGGTCGAGCATCGCGGGCTGTTCGGCCAATGGCACGTCGTCGATGGCGCGCGGCGGCTTCGCGTCCGGATCGTAGTCGGCAATGAAGTCGCCGTTGGCCCAGCGGTCGAGCAGATAGAGCTGGGTCGTCGTCAGCGCGGTCATCGCGCGCGGGATCGGCGGCATCGGCACGTTCATCGCATCGCCGTAGACCCAGGGCCACGGCTTCAGCGACGCGTCCTGGTCGGCCGGATTGCGGAACGCGTTCGCGACGGTGCGGCGCAGTTCCTCGTAGGTCTTGCCGGGTTGCGACAGCTTGTGCAGGTAGGCCGGATCGAGCAGATGCTGCGGCATGCCGTAGCCGAAGCCCGCGGCGAATCCGGCGTTCATCCACTGCAGGTCGCAGAGCGCGCGGAAGATCGGCAGCAGATCCTGCTGGAACGACGGCCGCAGCGGCGCCGGCAGCTGCCCGGCCTGGATCGCCATGTCGGTCATCAGGGCGTACATCGTGCGCACGGACTTCTGCTGCGGACCGTAGTTCGGCGGCGCGACGACGACCCAGGCCGGCGCGACGCTCAGCTCGCGGCCGTCGAGCTTGACGCGCGCGGTCACGGGACCGTCGCTCGTGTCGTCGTACCAGCCGTCGTTGTTCGCGAACGTGACCGGCGGCTTGCCGTCGAGCGAGGCCGATTTGCCATGGCCGCCGAACACGAGCAGGCGGCCAAGCGCATCGGTGCGCAGCTCGCCGAGCGGCACGTCGACGCCCATGATCTCGCCGCCGTCGAAACGGTATTTCTTGCCCTGCATGTCGGGCTTGTCGATGCTGCGCGGCCCCGGCGTGATCGCGAGCTTGTGGCGCTCGGGCAGCGGCACCTTGGCGTTGCGCCGCGTCGACGGCGTCGCCGTCAGGGCTTCGGGAATGTCCAGCGCGAGTTCGAAGTTGTACCAGGCGGCCTTGTGGTTCGCGAGTTCGACAGTCCATTCGATCTCGACGCCGTCCTCCATGCACAGCTCGCGCACGACACGGCCGGAGGCGTCGTAGCCGTAGAGGCGGAACTGCGCGACCTCGCGCTTGAGCGCGCCGCTGCGGTCGCGGTAGTAGCCGGGCGGACGGGGTTCGGGTTCGACGACCTGCGGACCGAGGTAGTAGCCGTCGTCCTTCCTGGAATTGCCGACGCGGGCGATGCCGATCGACGGATGGATCTTCGCGTAGGCAATGACTGCCTCGGGCTTTCTGCTACGACTCATGAGTTCCCCCTCGAATGAGTGTGCGATTTCCGCGCATCGGCGGATGGCGGGCTCGGCGACTCTGGCGCGATTTGCGGAATGCGTCAAGAAAAAATACAGATAGCTCTATTGTGACTTGTGTATCCCCTGCCGGAGGCAAGCGCCGTCGAGCGCGACCTGCCCGGCGCACGGCGCGGCGCGCGCCGGCGGGACGGATCCGCCGTCACCAACCCAAAAGCCATGCAACTCTCCAGTACCGAAGCGACATTCGGCAGGCGCGACGATCAACGCCGTGATGCATTCCAGCGGTCGGCGCAGTGCGTGATGTTGCATGCAGGCGGCGGCAAGCAGGGAAGAACCGCAACGTCGAGGACTCGTCGCAGCGGCGAGTCCTCGACGCTCGGCTGCCGTTTCGCCTGCGGAACGCCGGCGTCAGGATGCGCGAGGAACAGTGCCGGCGGTCCGTTCGCCCGCCGTCCGGGAGGTCGACGCCGTCGCGCACTCGCCGCGGCCGCCTCGCGCGGTTCATGCGGCCTTGACGCGATCCGGCCTTCGCTGCGGCACAATCCGCAACCGCAGCATGAACGTTGCATGCTGCATCCCCGCTCACCACGAAGGCGCCGCCGCTCCATGCCGGACGAATCCCCTGCTCCCGTCATTCCCGTCGCCGCGGGCACGGTGCCCTGGGAAACCGCGTTCGAAGGCACGCGTTTCGGCGTGCGCTACCGCCATCTGAGCGCCGCGCTGCTCGGCGAAGGCTATCGCGTCGGCGTCGCGTTCGAGGAACTCGAACCGGGCCGGCAGAGTGCGCCGGCGCATTACCACGTGTTCGAGGAAGAACACCTGTATCTGCTCGACGGGCGATTGACCGTGCGTATCGGCGCGGAGCGCTACGCGATGGAGCCGGGCGGCTACGTCTGCTTTCCGGCCGGCCGCGCGGCCGGGCACTGCCTGATCAACGAAGGCGACGCGACCTGCCGCTATCTGATCATCGGCGAGAACGACCCGGACGAGGTCGCCGTCTACACAGATTCCAACAAGGTGCTCGTGCGTTCGCTCGGACGCCGCGCATTGCTCGACCTGTCGGCGCGCCGCGACTACTGGCATGGCGAGAACACCGGCGCGGCGATCCCGCCCGATCCGCAGGAGCCGCTGCTGCCGGTGCCGGCACCGTCGTTTCCGCCGATCGCATCGGACACCGTCGAAGTGGAGGACACCGACGAAGGTCCGTCGTTCGGCGGACAGGCGCGGCATCTGACCTACGCGGCCGTCGGCGCCGACTACCGCGTCGGCGTGCTGATCGAATCGCCCGCGCCGGGCAAGCGGCTGGCGCCGCGCCACTATCACCTGTTCGAGGAAGAGCACGCCTACGTGCTCGAGGGCGAGCTGACCCTGCTGCTCGGCGATGCGCGCCATCCGATGAAGGCCGGCGACTACGTCGCGTTTCCGGCCGGCCGCCCCGTGGCGCATTCGTTCCTCAACAGCGGCAACGGCCCGTGCCGCTATCTGATCATCGGCGAACGCAAGCCGCACGACGTCTGCGTCTATCCGGATTCGGGCAAGGTCGCGGTCAAGGCCCTGGGCCGCGGCCGCGACGTGCTCGATCTGTCGGCGACGCGCGGGTATTGGGACGGCGAGACAGCGTCATGACAGGCAGAGTTTCCGCCGAGCAGCCCCGGCGGGCCGCGACGCATCAACACATACGTTTCATCGCCGGAGTTCTCTGTCGATGACTTGCGAGCCGCTGAAGCATGAATGACAGTTCCAAGACTTCGATGTCCACCGCCGCCACACTTACCTGCCCTGCCTGCGGTCAGCCCTGCCTCAGCATCTGGCGCAAGCTGCGCCTGGGGCCGGCACGCAGCGTCGCCTGCCCATCCTGCGGCAGCCGCCTTTCGGTACCCTGGCTGCCTTTCGCCGCGCTGATGCTATTCGCCCAGCCGGCATGCGCCATTCTCGCGCTGCTCGCCGTCGGGCCGCTGCTGCGCATCGTCGGGCCGGTCTCGATGATGACTGCCGCAATCGGGTTCTTGTTGCTGCCGATGTTTTTCCTGGTCCTGTTGTCCTGGATCTATCTGCGCTGGACGCCGCTGATCGTCAAACGGCCCTGACAAAGCTGAGCCACTCTTCATGACGCCGGCGAAAAATGTTCCGCTCCGGCAATCGACGAGCATCGGCCGCCGGAAGCAGGTTCAACCGATTCTCGAAGAACGTGTTCTCCCAGGGCCGCGGCCAACCTAGCGCCAGCGTGCGAGCGCCGCCTGGCCGTAGCGCGGATGCGCGACGCGGCGGCGCTCGGGATCGGGTTCGCCGGTCTTGCCGTCGATCGGGAACACGGTCAGGTGGCGCGGCTGCACGGTCACGGCGGCGCCGGGCTGTAGTGCGCGGCGCTGGGCTTCCTCGCCGCCGAGCTCGGCCTCCAGCGACTGGCCCAGCGACGGCACGTCGAGTTCGACGTGCGCGATGCTGCCGGCCAGATAGATGTGCCGCACGGTCGCGCGCCAGCCCGATTCGAGCGGCGTCGGCGTCAGCGCGAGATGTTCGGGCCGCACGTACGCGATTGCGCCGGCGTCGGCGGCGCCGTCGAGACCGTCCGCGTCGAGGCGCTGGTCGCCGGCGACGAGACGGCCGTTCTGGATGCGCACGGGCAGCTTGTTCGACTTGCCGATGAACTCGAACACGAACGGCGTGGCCGGCTGCTGGTAGATCTCCTCGGGCGTGCCGACCTGCTCGATGCGACCGCGGTTCATGACGACGACGCGGTCGGCGAGTTCGAGCGCTTCTTCCTGGTCGTGCGTCACGAACACCGTCGTCAGGTGCAGTTCCTCGTGCAGATGGCGCAGCCAGCGGCGCAGCGAGATGCGCACCTGCGCGTCGAGCGCGCCGAACGGTTCGTCGAGCAGCAGCAGCCCGGGCTCGATCGCGAGCGCGCGCGCGAGCGCGACGCGCTGGCGCTGGCCGCCCGAGAGCTGCGCCGGATAGCGCTGCGCGAGACCGTCCAGCTGCACGCGCTTGATCAGCCTGTCGACGCGGTCGGCGATCTCGGCCTTGCTCGGCCGCCGCGCGCGCGGGCGCACGCGCAGGCCGAACGCGACGTTCTCGAACACGGTCATGTGCCGGAACAGCGCGTAGTGCTGGAACACGAGACCGACGCCGCGGTCGCGCGCGCTGACGCGCAGCAGGTCGCGGCCGTCCTGGGTCAGCTCACCCGAGTCCGGAAAATCCAGCCCGGCGAGGATGCGCAGCAACGTGGTCTTGCCCGAGCCGGACGGGCCGAGCAGCGCAACGAACTCGCCCGGCGCGATGCTCAGGCTGACGTCGTCGAGGGCGCGGAATTCGGCGAAGCGGCGCGAGAGATGGGTGATGGCGATCGTCATGTCAATGTCCGCGCGGCGCCCGGGCGGCGAGCTCCGAGCCGTAGCGCCATTCCAGGAAAGTCTTCAGGCAGAGCGTGACCAGCGCCAGCAGCGCGAGCAGCGAGGCGACGGCGAACGCGCCGGCGTAGTTGTAGTCGTTGTAGAGGATCTCGACGTGCAGCGGCAGCGTGTTCGTGAGCCCGCGGATGTGGCCCGACACGACCGAGACCGCGCCGAACTCGCCCATCGCGCGCGCATTGCACAGCAGCACGCCGTAGAGCAGCGCCCAGCGGATGTTCGGCAAGGTCACGCGGAAGAAGATCTGCCAGCCGCTCGCGCCGAGCACGCGCGCGGCCTCCTCTTCGTCGCTGCCCTGGGCCTGCATCAGCGGAATCAGCTCGCGCGCGACGAACGGTAGGGTCACGAAGATCGTCGCGAGCACCAGGCCCGGCACGGCGAAGATCAGCTTGATGTCGTGGGCCTGCAGCCACGGACCGAACCAGCCCTGCGCGCCGAACAGCAGCACGTAGATCAGGCCCGACACCACCGGCGAGACCGAGAACGGCAGGTCGATCAAGGCGCCGAGCAGTGCCTTGCCGCGGAAGTCGAAATGCGTCATGGCCCAGGCCGCGGCGACGCCGAACACGGTGTTCAGCGGCACGGCGATCACGGCGACCAGCAGGGTCAGCTCGATCGCGGCGAGCGCTTCGGGATGCACGATCGCCGCGACGTAGGTACCGAGCCCCTTGCGTAGCGCCTCGACGAAGACTGCGGCCAGCGGCAGCAGCAGGAACAGCAGCAGGAAGCCCAGCGCGACGCCGATCAGCAGGCCGTGGACGAGACGGCGGCCGATCGGCCGGTGACGGCGCAGCGGCGCTGCGGAAACGACGGCGGCCATCTCAGCGCTCCGCCCAGCGCCGGCTCCAGCGCTGCAGCAGGCTGATCGCGAGCAGCAGCAGGAACGACAGCACGAGCATGACGACGCCGACCGCGGCCGCATCGGCGTACTTGAATTGTTCGAGCTGCTTGACGATGACCAGCGGCAGGATCTCCGACTTCATCGGTATGTTGCCGGCGATGAAGATGACCGAACCGTATTCGCCGACCGCGCGAGCGAGCGCGAGCGCGAAACCGGTCAGCAGCGCCGGCAGCAGCAGTGGGAACAATACGCGCACGAAGGTCTGCAGACGGCTCGCGCCGAGCGAGGTCGCGGCTTCCTCGACGTCGCGGTCCAGCGCTTCGAGCACCGGCTGCAAGGTGCGCACGACGAAGGGAAAGCCGACGAAGATCATCGCGACGAGCACGCCCAGCGAGGTGAATGCGACCTTGATGCCGAACGGCGCGAGCCAGCTGCCGATCCAGCCGTTCGGCGCGTACAGCGCGGTCAGCGCGATGCCGGCGACCGCGGTCGGCAGGGCGAACGGCAGATCGACGAGCGCGTCGACGAGACGCCGTCCCGGAAATGTGTAGCGCACCAGCACCCAGGCCACGAGCAGGCCGACGGCGGCGTTGATGACGGCCGACAGCAGCGCCGCGCCGAAGGACAGGCGCAGCGCCGCGAGCACCGGCGGCGCGCTGATCGTTTTCCAGAGGCCGGCCATGCCGATGCCCGAGGCCTTCACGGCCAGCGCCGCAAGCGGCAGGAACACGATCAGTCCAAGATAGGCCAGGGTGTAGCCCAGGCTCAGGCCGAATCCGGGCAGTACGCGCCTTGCCATCGCTTACTTGCCGACGCCGAGCTGATCGAACACGCCGCCGTCGGCGAAATGCGTGGCCTGCGCCTGCTTCCAGCCGCCGAACTGCTCGGCGATCGTGAACGTCGCGACCTTCGGGAACGCCGCCGCGTACTTGGTCGCGGCCTTCTCGTCGTAGGGTCGGTAATAGTGCTTGCCGGCGATGTCCTGCGCCTCGGGTGTGTAGAGGAACTTCAGATAGGCTTCGGCGACCGCGCGCGAACCGCGTTTGTCGACGACCTTGTCGACGACGGCGACCGGCGGCTCGGCGAGGATCGAGATCGACGGCACGACGATCTCGAACTGGTCCTGGCCGAGCTCCTGGCGCGCGAGCAGCGCTTCGTTCTCCCAGGCCAGCAATACGTCGCCGATGCCGCGCTGGACGAAGGTCGTGGTCGAACCGCGCGCGCCGGTGTCGAGCACGGGCACGTTCTTGAACAGCGCGGCGACGAACTCCTTGGCCTTCGCGTCGTTGCCGCCGGGCTGCTTCAGCGCATAGCCCCAGGCGGCCAGGTAGTTCCAGCGCGCGCCGCCCGAGGTCTTCGGGTTCGGCGTGATGACTTCCACGCCGGGCTTGATCAGATCGTTCCAGTCCTTGATGCCCTTGGGATTGCCCTTGCGCACGAGGAACACGATGGTCGAGGTGTACGGCGTGGCGTTGTGCGGCAGGCGCTGCTGCCAGTCCGGCTTGATCAGGCCCTTGTCGGCGATCGCGTCGATGTCGTAGGCCAGCGCGAGCGTGACGACGTCGGCTTCGAGGCCGTCGATGACCGAGCGCGCCTGCTTGCCGGAACCGCCGTGCGAGGCGTTGACCGTGACGGTGTCGCCCTTGTCCTTCTTCCACTGCGCGGAAAACGCCGCGCTGACGTCCTTGTACAACTCGCGCGTCGGGTCGTAGGAGACGTTGAGCAGCGAAACGTCAGCCGCGTGGACGCCGGTGGCGGCTGCGGCCAGCCAGAGCAGGGAACCGAGCAGGGTGCGGCGTAGGGAGATCGACATGAGGACGTCCGGTGATCCTGGGAAGTTGGCGGCAGCCTAATGCTCAGCCGGTTAAGCCGGAATTGACGCGCCGTTATCACCTTATGCCATGAGTCCCGCGCAAGAAATGCTCCGGATCAAACCCCAGTAGCGAAACCGCTCCGTTGCAGCCTCCGCCGGCAGCCCGCCGCCGCAGGGGAATTCACCATGAGCACGCTAGTCCTGTCCCGCGGATTCCAGTGGAAACGCAGCTCCGCGATCAGCGCCACCCTCGCCCTCCACGCCCTGGCCGCGCTCGCGGTACTGGCGCCGCCGGCCTATATCGCGGCGCAGAAGGCCGCCGATCCGCCGGTCCAGGCCATCACGGTCAAGCGCGAGGAACCGCCGCCGCCCCCGCCGCCGGTGCTGGAGGTCAAGCACAAGCCCAAGGCGCCGGTCGTGCGCACCGTCGCGCCGCCGCGGCCCGAGCCGGTGCGCGCCGATCCGGTCGTGACCGAGCAGACCGAAATGTCCTATCCGGCCACCCCCGAGCCGGAATTGCCGGCGGAACCGGCCGGACCGGTCGAGACCGCGCCGAGCGCGCTCGGCTACAAGTCCATGAAGACCGTGCCGTATCCGCCGATCGCCAAGCGCCAGCGCATGGAAGGCACCGTCGTGCTGCGTGTGTTCGTGGGCATCGACGGCGTGCCGCAGCGCATCGAGATCGAGCGTTCGTCGGGTCACTCGGTGCTCGACCGCGCCGCGAAGGAAGCCGTGCTGGGCTGGCGCTTCGAACCCGGCACGCGCAACGGCCAGCCGTTCGCCGCCTACGGCCTCGTGCCGATCGCGTTCAAGCTGACCGAGCTCTGATCCTTTCGCCCGCAGGCGGCCGCCGCAGGGATGCGGCGCCGCCTGCATCTCTTCCGCGGCTTGCGGTTGACGCGCGCGCCGCCTGACGCGAGCGCTTGAAAATCGGCCGCGGCGCCCCGGATCATGCGTCCATGATCCGACTCCATACCTATGCCGCCCTGGCCGGCCTGCTCGCCGCCGGCAGTACGTCCGCCGCCACGGTGCTCGTGACCACGACCTCCGACATCGTCGCCAACGACGGCGTCTGCAGCCTGCGCGAGGCCGTCACGGCAGCGAACACGAACCTGGCCTCGGGTGCGGCGGCCGGCGAATGCGGCGCCGGACTGCCGCCGCCGTTCGACCAGATCGATCTGCCGGCGGGCAGCTACCGGCTGCAGCGCACCGGCGCCGTCGACGACAGCAACGCGGCCGGCGATCTGGACATCCGCCGCAGCGGACTGGCGCTCGTCGGCGCCGGCGCCGACCTCAGCGAAATCCGCGGCGACCGCAACGAGCGCGTGCTCGACGTCGGTGCCGGCCTGCCTCCGCCTGCGCCCGGCAGCGCGTCCGTGCGCATCGCCGGAGTGACGATACGCAACGGCCAGGACAGCAGCGGCGGCGGCATCCGCAGCGCGATCGGCTGGCCGCTCGTCGTCGAGGCCAGCACGCTCGCGAACAATTCGGCCGGCTTCGGCGGCGGCATCGCCGCGAACGGTCCGCTGCTGCTGCGCACGAGCACCCTGCACGGCAATACCACGACCGATGCGGCCGGCCCGGGCGGCGGCGGCCTGTACTACGCCGGCTCGGCGACGGCCGAGCTGCGCAACGTCACGTTCAACGCGAACGAGAGCCTGACCGACGGCGGCGCCGCGCGGCTCGCGGGTCCGTCTCTGCTCAACAACGTGACCGCGTCGGGCAATACCAGCGATGCCGATTTCGACGACAGCGGCGACGGCGCGATCGCGGCGACGACCGTCGTCGATCTGGCCAACACCCTGCTCGCCGCGAACGTCGACTTCAGCCTCCTCGTCGGCGGAGCCGTCAGTCCCGACTGCAGCGGCGGCTCGGCGCAGTGGAGCTCGCGCGGCTACAACCTGATCGGCAACACCGGCGCGTCCTGCCCGATCACGGCGCAGACCGGCGACCAGTTCGGCACCGCCGTACAGCCGCTCAATCCGCGCCTGTTGCCGTTCGGGCCCAACGGCGGGACCACCGAAACGCAGATGCCGGCAGCGAACAGCCCGGCGGTCGATCGCGGCGGCAGCGGCGCCGCGGCCTGCGAAGCCGTCGACCAGCGCGGCGTCGCGCGACCGATCGGCGCGGCCTGCGACATCGGCGCGGTCGAATCCGACGACCGCATCTTCGCCGACGGTTTCCAGGCGCCCTGAGGCCGCCGCTTCAGGCGTCGGGTCGGCGCCGCGACGACAGCGCGCCGCCGTCGTCGTCCCAATAGCCGAACCAGCGCCGCGCGACGTACTTGTAGACGCGCTTGCCGCTGGCCTTCCAGGCGCGCGCTAGCCACGAGCGCCGCGCGAGCAGGCGGTGTTCCACCGGCGTCAGCGCCTGCGGGCAATAGCTGCGTTTGTGCTTGAGCAGGTGGCGCAGGTCCTCGCGCGCGAGCAGGCGGAACCAGCCGCCGCGGCGCCGGCTGATCCAGCAGATCTGGAAGTCGAGCACCGCCGGCGAGCCGTCGGCGCGAACGAGCCAGTTCGGCTCCTTGGCCAGGTCGTTGTGCGCGAGGCCGCGCGCACGCAGGTCGCGCAGCAGGCGGTGCGCCTGGCGATACCAGCGCGGATCGCGCGGCGGCGCCGACTGCATCGGCGCGCCGGCGATGTAGCTGCGTTCGAGCACGCGGCCGTCCCAGCGGCGCAGCTGCGGCACGCCGTCGAGCCCCTGCAGCCGCTGCAACCCGCGCGCCTCGTGCCGCGCGGCCCAGCGCGCGAGTCCGCGCAGCAGCCAGTGCGCGCTG
>NZ_JANFVR010000150.1 GCF_024609805.1 Tahibacter caeni
GGCAGGTATTCGTACTGGCCGTTGCGCCAGCGCCGGCCGACGAGCTGCGAGCGCGCCGCGCGCAGGCTCGCGGCCTGGCCGCGGCCGCGCGCTTCGGCGACGGCCTCGGCGAAGTTCGCGAACAGTACGGTCACGAACAGGATCAGCGCGACGACGAACGCATAGGCCCACGGCTTGCCGGTCGCGAGCGAGTGCGCGGCGACGCCGCCGGTCACGAGCGTGCCCGTGAGCACGACGAACATCACCGGGTTCTTCATCGCCGCGCGCGGCGCGAGCTTGCCGAACGCGTCGCGCACGGCTTCCTGCAGGGTCTGCGCGGTGAAGCGCGCCGCATGGGCCTTGAGGCCGTGGCGGGAGGAGGTAGTCATGGTCATTTCGATTCTTCCGTAGGCCGATTAACCAGCCAGCATCAGCTGTTCGCCGACCGTGCCGAGCACGAGCGCCGGCAGATAGGACAGCACCGTGATCAGCACGATGACCGCGATCATCGTCGCGCCGAACGTCACGCTCTCGATGTTCAATGTGCCGGCGGTTTCCGGCGCCTGGCGCTTCTGCGCGAGGCTGCCGGCGACCATCAGCGGGATCAGCAGGCAGGGATAGCGGCCGAGCAGCAGCACGGCCGAGGCGCTGAGGTTCCACCAGTACGTCGCATCGCCGAGGCCTTCGAAACCCGAGCCGTTGTTCGCATAGGCCGAGGTGTATTCGTAGAAGACCTGCGCGATGCCGTGCAGGCCCGGATTCGAGTTGCCGGCCACGTCCGGGATCACGAGCGCGAGCGCGGTGAAGCCGAGTATGGTCAGGCTCTGCAGCACGATCAGGAACGACAGCAGGCGCACTTCCTGCGTCTCGAGCTTGCGCCCGAACACTTCCGGCGTGCGGCCGATCATCAGCCCGGCTATGAAGATGCTCAGCAGCAGGAACACGAGATGGCCGACGAGGCCGCAGCCGATGCCGCCCCAGATCGAGTTGATCAGCATGTTGGTCAGCGTCACGGTGCCGGCCAGCGGGTTCAGCGAGTCGTGCATCGCGTCGACCGAGCCGTTGGAGGTCTGCGTCGTGACCGCGGCCCAGAGCGCCGACGCGTCGGCGCCGAGACGCACTTCCTTGCCCTCGTAGTTGGGCGCTGCCGCCGCGAGCCCGGCCACGGCCGCGTTGGGCTGGCGTTCCGACCAGGCCGCAGTACCGATCGAGATCAGCGACAAGGTGCCCATGACGCCGAACACCAGCGCGGTCAGCCGGCGCCGGCCCGTGAACGGCGTCAGCATGAACACGACGGCGATGGGCAGCACGATGATGCTGACGATCTCCAGTGCGTTCGACAGCGGCGTCGGATTCTCCAGCGGCACGGCGCTGTTCGGGCCGTACCAGCCGCCGCCGTTGGTGCCGAGCTGCTTGGTCGCGACCATGCTCGCGACCGGGCCGACCGGAATGGTCTGCTCGGTCATGCCGGCGCTCGCGTCCACGGTCTGCGCGGTCTGCGCGCCGGCGAACGTGCTCGGCACGCCCTGCGACGTCAGCGCGAGCGCGACGATCAGCGACAGCGGCAGGAACACGCGCAGCGCCAGGCGCGTGACGTCGACCCAGTAGTTGCCGAGGTCGCGCGCCTGGCCTTCGGCGGCGGTCGCCGCGTCGCGCCCGCCGAACAGGCCGCGCAGCATCGCCGCGGCGATGCCCAGGCCCATCATCGGCGTGAGTACCTGCAGGCTGACGATGCCGACTGTTTGCGAGAAATACGACAGCTGCGCCTGGCCGGAGTAGTGCTGCTGGTTGGTGTTGGTCAGGAACGAGATCGCCGTGTGCAGCGCGAGGTCCCAGCGCATGCCGGCGATGCCGTCCGGATTCAGCGGCAGATGGTCCTGGAACATGAACACGAGCCAGGCGAACACGCCGAGCAGCGCATTGCTGACGAGGAACGCGGCCGCGTAGCCGCGCCAGGTCATGCCGCGCTGCGGGTCGACGCGCAGCAGGCCGTAGATCACGCTTTCGACCGGCAGGAACACGACGTCGGCGCGGCTGGGCGCGCCCTTGAGCACGCTCGCGAGATGGCGGCCGAGCGGCCAGGCCAGCGCGACGGCGAGGAGGAGGATCAGCAGGATTTCGCCCATGGCGCGCTCCTCAGAACTTGTCCGGCCGCAGCAGGGCGACCAGCAGATAGCCGCCGAGCGCGAGACTCAGCAGCAGAAGGAAGATAGTGAACATGTTCATGTCCCCGGCGGTTTTCGCGCCGGCGCCGTGGCGCCGGCGCAGGGTTCAGAAATTCCAGCTCACGGCGGCCTCGAAGCGGCTGCCGGCGACACCCGGGAACAGACGCCTGGCGGAGTCGCTGGTCCAGTGGCCCGATGCGCGCAAGTCCACTTTGCCGATCGTGTAGATCGCCGACACCTGGGCGCGACTGTAGCTGTCGCCGTAGGCGTCCTCGAGGTCGTAGTGCGCGGCCACGGTTTCGAAGCGGAACGCGTCGGTGACCGGGAACTTGGCGCCGACCTCGGCGTAGACGCCGCGCTCGCCGCTGGCCAGCGCGTTCTCCGACCAGCCGAGCATCGCCCACCAGCGCTGGTCCAGCGTCAGCGTCGCTATGACTTCGTTGTAGTCGAGATCGGCGGTTGCGCGCGTGCCCGGATAGGTGAAGCGCGTCAGGTTCAGATCGAGGTTCCAGCGCTCGGCGAACGTGCGGTTCCAGCCGGCAACGAGATCGAGCTCGGCGTCGCTGCCGAGCGCGTCGCCGTAGTCGACGCGCGAGGCCCACAGCGAACCGTAGAAGCCCGTGTCGGAAGCGAGCTTGACGCCGAGCTGCGGCGTCGCGTCGCCCCGGGTCTGCGAAATCCCGCGGAAGACGTAGTCGCTGGTCGCGGTCGCGGAACCGCTGAAGTCCAGCGCCGAGGCAGCCGGCGCGAACGCGAACAGCGCCGCGGCGGCGAGAGGAAGCAGAAGAATCGGGGGTGTGGCAGTGGCGTTCATCGCCGTCGTTGTCTCTGAGTTTCCGGCTCCGGTTCGGAGCAGCGGAAGTGTTCGCCCACGGGCCGTAAACGAACCAGATGCGCGCGCGGTCCGGCGCGTAAAGCCTGCGTAAATTCGGTGCGCGGAGGCGGCCCCTTGCCGTCGCTGTTGATGATTTGTTTACGCGCTCCGCCGGACCGGCGAATGGTCCCTTGATGCCGGTCTCCCGCAGACTCGCCGCGGACTTTCCGGGAGCGCTGCGTGTCGGATTTCGGCTTCATCCTGCTGTGTATGGTCGGTCTGCTGGGCTTTGCGGCCCTGTCGCACCGGGTTCTGCGACGGCGGGTGCGCGTGCCGCCGCGCGCGACCGCGCACGTCGACCGCAGCCGGCGGCGACGATGAACGGGAGCCGGTCATGTCCAGCGATCTGACGGCCTCGGCGCCGTCTCCCGCCGAGCGACTACGTCCGGGCCTGGCGCTCGCCGCGCTCGGCATCGTGTTCGGCGACATCGCGACGAGCCCGCTCTACGCGCTGCAGGAAGCCTTCGGCACGCACGGCGTCGCGCCGACGCCGGCCAACGTGCTCGGCGTGCTGTCGCTGGTGTTCTGGTCGCTGATCGGCGTGGTGTCGCTGAAGTACGTGCTGTTCATCATGCGCGCCGACAACAAGGGCGAAGGCGGCATCATGGCGCTGCTCGCGCTCGCCCAGCGCGCCGCGCGCGGGCAGGCGCGCCTGAGTCGCGGCGTCGCCGCGCTGGGCCTGCTCGGCGCCGCGTTGTTCTTCGGCGACGGCGTGATCACGCCGGCGATCTCGGTGCTGTCGGCGGTCGAAGGGCTCGGCGTCGCCGCACCGTCGCTCGCGCGCTGGATCGTGCCGATCACGATCGTGATCCTGATCGGGCTGTTCGCGCTGCAGAGCCGCGGTACCGCAAGCGTCGGCCGGCTGTTCGGCCCGGTCATGCTGGTCTGGCTGGTGAGCATCGGCCTGCTCGGATTGAACGCGCTGCTGCGCGAGCCCCAGGTGCTCGCCGCGCTGAGCCCGCACCACGCGATCGGCTTTTTCCTGGCCAACGGCTTCGCCGGCTTCACGACCCTGGGCGCCGTCGTGCTCGTGCTGACCGGCGCCGAGGCGCTGTACGCCGACATGGGCCACTTCGGCCGTCCGCCGATCCGCGTGAGCTGGAGCCTGGTCGTGCTGCCCTGCCTGCTGCTGAGCTATTTCGGCCAGGGCGCGCTGCTGATCGGCGATCCGCAGGCGGCGGCGAATCCGTTCTACCGGCTCGTGCCGCAGGCGCTGCTGTATCCGGTCATCGGGCTGGCCGCGGCCGCGACCGTGATCGCCTCGCAGGCCATCATCTCCGGCGTCTACTCGATGACGCGCGAAGGCATTCACCTGGGCTATCTGCCGCGCATGCGCGTGATCCACACGTCCGAGGACACGCGCGGCCAGGTCTACCTGCCCGGCGTCACGGCGGCGCTGTTCGTGCTGGTACTCGCGGCGGCGGCCGGGTTCGGTTCGGCGGCGCGCCTCGCCGCGGCGTTCGGCATCGCGGTCAGCGGCACCATGATCGTGACGACCCTGCTCGCGCTGCTGGTCGCACGGCGGCTCTGGCAGTGGCCGCGGATCTGCGTGCTCGCGCTCGGTGCCGTGCTGCTCGTGGTCGATCTGGCCTTTTTCGGCGCCAACCTGCTCAAGTTCGGCGACGGCGGCTGGTTCCCGCTCGCGCTGGGCCTCGTCATGGTGCTGATCATGTCGACCTGGCGCCGCGGGCGCTTCCTGCTGATGCAGGCGATGCGCAAGCAGAAGATCGCGCTGGCCGATTTCGTCCTCGGCATCGCCGCGCACCCGCCGCAACGCGCGCTCGGCACGGCCGCGTTCCTGACCGGCGATCCGAACGGCGTGCCGCACGCGCTGCTGCACAACCTCAAGCACAACCAGGTGCTGCACGAACGCAATCTGATCGTCAGCGTCGAGACCCTGGACACGCCGTTCGCCGAGCCCGGCGAACGGCGTGCGGTCGAAGCACTCGGCGGCGGCTTCCACGTCGTGCGGCTGCGTTTCGGTTTCGCCGAGCAGGACGATGTGCCGGCCGCGCTCGAGCAACTCGTGCTCGACGGCGAAGCGGTGGACCCGCTGCGCACGACGTTCTTCCTGAGCCGCGAAACCATCGTCGCGACCGAACGGCCCGGCATGGCGCTCTGGCGCGACCGGCTGTTCGCCTATCTCGCGCGCAACGCGACGCCGGCGACGGCGTTCTTCCGCATTCCGCCGAACCGGCTCGTCGAACTCGGCAGCCAGGTCGAGATCTGAAAACGGCGGCGGGTCCGGCCGGGTCCCGCCGCGTCCGCTGAGAGGATGCCGCGCGACGCGGCAGTGGTGACGGCGGTCGCGTCGCTTGCCGGCGGCGCGGCGTGCCGACCTTCCGCTTCCGGACCGTGCCGCATGTCGTCCAGACAGGTGTTCCTCTCCTGCGTGACCCGCGAGCTCGGCGCGTTCCGCCAGCCGCTGAAGGCGCAGCTCGCCGAACACGGCGTGGAGCTGCGCATCCAGGAGGATTTCGTCGACAGCGCGAGTCCGTTCGGCACCCTGGTCAAGATCTACCGCTATCTGCAGGACGCCGATCTCGTCGTGCAGGTCATCGGCGCGCAGCCGCCGGCGCGCGTCGCGCGCACCGAGTACGAGGAACTGCTGCGCACCGTGCCGGAGTTCCGCGACTGGCTCGCGCGGCACGCGGTGCTGCCGGCGGCGGAGGCCGGCGAGCTCGGTTATACCGACTTCGAGGCCTATCTCGCGCTGCATCTGGACATGCCGATCGTGTTCACGCGCCTGGGCAGCGGCGCGCAGCCCGCGCACGAGGCGCGGCTGGAGCAGATCGGCCGTTACGTCGAATCGCGCGTCGGCCGCTGCGAGGAGATCGCCGGCCGGATCGCCGAGGCCTTCGCCGACGTCGCCAAGGTGGACCGTCCTGCGCGCCGCGCCGCGGCACGGCGCAGGCGGCTGCGGGAGCGCGTGGGTCTCTCGGCCTTCGCGCTGGCGGCCGCGGCGCTCGTGCTGCTGCTGCAGACGCGCGCGACCGCGGGCGAGGCGTTCGCCGCGCAGCCGGGAGCGGCGCTGCTCGACGGGCTGCCGGCCTTCCTCGTGCTCGCGATGCTGTTCGTCGGCCTGCACTATGTCGCGATGCTCGACCGGCTCGACGCGGCGCTGCGCCTGCGCGTGTCGCTGCGCAACGGCTTCCGCGTCCTGCTCGCGGCGGCGGTCGCCGGCTGGCTGTTCGCGGGACTGGACACCCTGCTCGCGGCGACCTCGTACAACGCCGTCGTGCTGGTCGCCGCGGCGGCGTTCTTCGGCATTTCCCAGGTCATCGCGAATGCCTGGCTGCGCGGGTGGCACGACAGCCCGGCGCGGATCGGCGGACTCGCCGCGGCGAGCACGGCCGGCTGGATCGCGTTTCTCGCGGCATATGCCTGGCTGGGCTGGCCGCCGCTGGATGCGCTGTACTGGTTCGTGCTGCTCGTGGCGATGGTCTGGCTGGGCTTCGCGACGCGCGACGAAACCGAGCGCCTGGAGCGCGAGATCGACTACGCGATGCGGCCGGCCTGGCCCGACGGCGAGCCGCGCACGAACGCGTTCTACTGGATGCCGCGCCATGAGATCCTGCGCGGACTGCGCGCCGACGATTTCCTGTCCGGACCGCCGCGGCGCTGATACCGCGCGTCGCACACGTCCCTGCCGGCGCGCCCCACGCGCGCGCGCCGGACCCCGGAGATCAAGCCGCCATGACCTCGCAGGTCATTGCGGCGCCGCCGCACAGCGGCGAAGCTGCGCGCCGTCGCCGCCGTCGCGGCTTGCCATCGATCGAGAACCCCATGACTGCATCGCTTGCCCAGGCCCAGGCCTTCCGTTCGCTGCACCAGCCCGGCACGCCGCTGGTCCTGTTCAACATCTGGGATGCCGGCAGTGCGAAAGCCGTCGCCGCGGCCGGCGCGCCGGCGCTCGCGACCGGCAGCTGGTCGGTCGCCGCGGCCAACGGCTACGCCGACGGCGAACGGATTCCGCTGGAAACGGCGCTCGCGAATCTGCGGCGCATCGTCGCGTCGACGCCGCTGCCGGTCACGTTCGATCTCGAAAGCGGCTACGGCGATGGCGCCGGGGACGTCGGCCGCACGATCGCCGCGGCGATCGCCGCCGGCGCGGTCGGCTGCAATCTCGAAGACAGCTTCCCGACCGACGGCAGCCTGCGTCCGCTCGACCAGGCCGCCGCGCGCATCGCGGCGGCGCGCGCGGCGGCCGACGCGAGCGGCATTCCGTTCTTCATCAATGCGCGCACCGACGTGTTCTTCCAGCAGAAGGCCGAGGCGCACGACGCGGCCACCGTCGCCGCCGCCGTGGAACGCGCAAAGGCCTACGCCGCGGCCGGCGCCGACGGCATCTTCGTGCCGGGCCTGGTCGATGCGCGGCTGATCGCCGACGTCGTACGCGCGTCGCCGCTGCCGGTCAACGTCATGGTGATGCCGGCCACGCCGGCCCGGGCCGAACTCGCCGCGGCCGGCGTCGCGCGCATCAGCTACGGACCCGGTCCGTATCTCGCGGCGATGAAGGCGGTGCAGGACGCGGCCGCGGCGCTGTACGCCTGAGCGCGCAACGCCGCGAAGCCCTGATCGGCGCGGAGCGCCGCCGCATCACCGAGCCGGCGGGCCGAATACGCTGACCGCGTCGAGGCGCAGGCCCTGCGTGTCGCAGCCGCGGAAATTCACGCCGCGCAGGTCGCTCCTGTCGAAATGCGTGCGGCGCAGGTCCGCCGCGCGCAGATCGCCGCCGCGCAGATCGGCTTCGCGAAAGCAGGCCTTCAGCAGATTCGCGTCGCGGAAGCTCGCGCCGCGCAGCGAGCAGCGCTCGAACCACGCGCCGATGAAGCGACCGCGATCGGCACGGACCTCGTCGAGCATCGAATCGGTCACCGTCGCGTCCGCTCAGATCGACGCCGGACAGATCCAGTCCGCGCAAGGTCGTTCCCGCCAGCGGCACCGTCTGCCCGCCGTCGAGGCGTTGCAGTAGTGCGGCGAGATGCGTGATGACGGCGCTCATCGGCATTTCCTGGCGGGGCATGATCGACGGTCGCGGCGAGTGCTGGGCGGGCGATCTCCGACTTGTCCCGCCGCTCGCCGCCCAGCGCAGAACGCCCGGGCGGGCACAAGCGAACAGCGCCGATCCGGCCCGCGGCGTCGCGCCTGGTTTCCTGATGCAGTCATTCGCGCAGCAGTGCCGGCGCGACTCGGCAAGCGGGCAAATTGCCGCAGTGCGACCGTCGGTCGCAGGGCGGCGCGCGGCGCGCTCGCTAACCTGACCGGGACTGACATACCGGGAATGACGATGCCGATGTACGAACGCGCGGGGCGGTTTCGCCCCGCCGCCCTGACGGCCGCGCTGGCCGCCGTGCTCGCCCTGCCGGCCGCTGCGGAGACCGCGGCCGCCGGCAACGACGACGAGGCCTGGACCACCGAGGCCGTCGTCATCACCGCGCTCGCGCCGAGCGCCGCGCTGACGATCGAGACCGATCCGAAGCAGCCGCGCCAGCCCGTGCCGGCCAGCGACGGCGCCGACTACCTCAAGACCATCCCGGGCTTCGCCGTGCTGCGCAATGGCGGCACCAACGGCGATCCGCTGCTGCGCGGCATGTTCGGCTCGCGCCTGAACCTGCTGACCAACGACGGCACGATGATGGGCGCCTGTCCCGCGCGCATGGACAACGCGCTGTCCTACGTCGCGCCGGAAACCTACGACAAGCTGACCGTCATCAAGGGACCGCAGTCGGTGATCTGGGGGCCGGGCGGTTCGGCCGGCACCGTGCGCTTCGAGCGCCGTGCCGAATCCTTCGTCGACGACGGCGCGCGCGGCAGCGCGTCGGCGCTGGTCGGCTCGTGGGGACGCCGCGACGCGGTCGTCGACGCGGCCGTCGGCAATCCGCACGCGTTCGCGCGCGTGACGGCCAACCGCGCCGAGTCCGACGACTACGAAGACGGCGACGGCCGTCGCGTGCCGTCGCGCTGGTACAAGTGGAACAGCGATGCGACCGTCGGCTGGACGCCGAACGCCGACACGCGGCTGGAAGCGACGATCGGCGCCGGCGACGGCTACGCACGCTACGCCGGCCGCGGCATGGACGGCGCGCAGTTCCGTCGCGACAGCGCCGGGCTGCGCTTCGAGCAGGGCGGCTTCTCCGGCGCGCTGCAGTCCATCGAGGCGAGCGCGTACACCAACTACGCCGATCACGTCATGGACAACTACAGCCTGCGCGAGCCCGACCGCAGCGGCCCTATGCCGATGCCCATGGCCTCGAACGTCGACCGGCGCACGAGCGGCGGCCGCATCGCGACGCATTGGGAATGGCAGCCGGTGACGGTGATCGCCGGCGCCGACCATCAGCGCAACCGGCACCGCGAACGCAACGGCATGGGCGTCGACACGTACGCGGCGCTGCCATGGACGCCGGACGCGCGTTTCAGCACGACGGGCGTGTTCGTCGAAAGCTCGCTAGGCCTCGGCGATGCGCAGCGCGTCGTCGCCGGCGCGCGCGCCGATCGCGCCGCGGCGACCGACCAGCGCACGACCACCGGCGGCATGATGCCGATGCCGAATCCGACCGCCGGCCAGCGCCGCCGCGAAACCCTAGTCTCGGGCTTCGTGCGCTTCGAACAGGAACTCGCGGCCGCGCCGTTCGCGTGGTATGCCGGCGCCGGCACGGTCGAACGCTATCCGGACTATTGGGAACTGTTCTCCGCCGACACGGCCGGCGCCGGCACGGTCAATCCGTTCAGCGCCGTAAAGCCCGAGCGCACGACCCAGCTCGATGCGGGACTGCAATACGCCGGCGCGAAAACCGGCGCCTGGGTCTCGCTGTATGCCGGGCGCATCGACGACTTCATCCTGTTCCGCTACGGCAGCGGCGGCATGATGGGAACGACGACGATGGTCGACAACATCGACGCGCGCATCCGCGGCGGCGAAGCCGGCGTTTCGCTGCGGCCATCCGCCGGCTGGAAACTCCAGGGCACCCTGGCCTATGCCTGGGGCGAGAACCGCAGCGACGGCCATGCGCTCGCGCAGATCCCGCCGCTGGAAGCGCGCCTCAGCGCCGACTGGGCCCGCGGCGCCTGGTCGTTCGGCGGCCTGTGGCGCCTCGTCGCCGCACAGCACCGCGTCGCCATTGACGAAGGCAACGTCGTCGGCCGCGACCTCGGGCCGAGCCAGGGCTTCGGCATCGTCTCGGCGAATGCGGGCTATCGCTTCGGCGACGCCGTGCGCCTGACCGCCGGCATCGACAACCTGTTCGACCGCAACTACACCGAGCATCTCAATCTTGCCGGCAATGCAGCGTTCGGCTATCCGGCCGATCCGGTGCGGATCAACGAGCCGGGGCGGATGGTCTGGAGCAAGCTGGATCTGCGGTTCTGATGTTGCCGACGGGCGCCGGCGCCGGCCCGGGAGCCGGCGCGGCAGCTGCGCGACGCGCCGGATTGCAGAATAGTGGAAAAAGATAAATATTATTTCCGTGCGCGGTCGGCCCGCACCGGGCCGGACAGCCGCCTCCGGCCCGCGAGCCGGCCGCGCCGCGGCGGTTTCTCGGCGGCGGCTCGTCTACGAATTCGTTAGTTGACAGCAGATCATGGCTCGTGATCTGATCGATCAACTAATTGATACGTAGGTTCGGCATGGCCAGGCCCTCGTCGCCGACGCTCACGAAGTCCGAGCAGGCAATTCTCGAAGTGCTGTGGGACAAGGGCGAAGCGTCGGTGCGCGAGGTCGCCGATGCGCTCGCGCAGCAAAGGCCCGTCGCCTACACGACGGTGCTGACGATGTTGAACGTGCTGGCCAGGAAGGAACTGGTCACGCACCGCGCGGAAGGGCGCGCGTTCATCTACCGCGCCGCGATCACGCGCGAACAGGCCCGCGCGCAGGCGCTGGAACACCTGCTCACGCAGTTCTTCGACGGCTCGCCGGATCTGCTCGCGCAGCACCTGTTCCGCGAGCACGGCGTCAGCCGAACGGAGATCAAGGCGCTCCGGAGCAAGGTCGCCGCGGCCAAGGCGCGGAGGGGCAAATGAACCTCGTCGACCTCGCCCTGGCGTTCGCGGTCCGGCATCTGCTGCTCGGCGCCGCGCTCTGCGGCATCGCGCTGCTGGTGATGCGCTCGCGCGCGCTCGGCGCCGAGCGGCGCTCGTGGCTGCTGCTGGCCGTATTCGTGCTCGCGGTGATCTTGCCGTTCGCATCGTTTCTTCCGCGCTGGACGACGACGTTGCCGTCGGCGGAAGTCCAGCCCGATCGCATCGTCGCGCTGCCGGCGGAAGGCGTGGCGCCGACCGAGGCCGTGTACGAGGCCGGACAGCGCGCCGACTGGCTCTATCTGGAGATTCCGTGGTCGCTGTCCTCGGCGCTGCTGCTGGTCTGGCTGCTCGGCACCTTGTGGCAGCTCATGCGCCTCGCCGACGGCTGGCGGCAGGCGCGCCGCCTGCGGCGGTCGGCCCGGGCGGCGCCCGCGCTC
>NZ_JANFVR010000151.1 GCF_024609805.1 Tahibacter caeni
ACCGGCGGCGGCAGCGGAGCCGGAGCCGCGGCGGTCACCGGCGCGCGCGCCGCGGGACGCAGCAGCCAGGCCGCGAGGAAACCCAGAACCGCGCCGATGACGAATCCTGCCAACATGCCTGCTCCCGAAGTGGTTCCGACCGTGTGCGCCGCGCGGCGTGCCGGCCGCGAGCGCCGATGCCCGCGCGCTCACGCCGTCCTCACGCCGAACGCACAGTTTCCCACAAGCGCGCGGCCGCGCCGATGTACGCCGGCGTCGCGTCCGCCGCGGCCGGCACGGACGCCGTCGCGATCAGGCGTCGACGCGAACATAACCTGTTGCGACGCAGCGCGGCGGACGCGGCGCTGGCGGGCGTCAGGGTCATCCCCGGTCGCGTCGGCGAACGGATCGGTATGAAGCAGACGGCCGGCCGTCTGCTGCGCCGCAACCGGATCGCACCGTGCGCGGCGCAACTCCTATGTTTTGTCCAAAAATTTCATAAGTGATCGTGTTCACATAAGGAAAAACATCGCCGTTATGTGGTTGCCATCGCGCGGCCGCTGCGTTACATCGTCGCCCCGGGAGAGGTGCTCGGCAACGAGCCACGACGCAGCGGCCACGGCAGCAGCAGCCCGGAACCCCGCACGACGCGCCTGCGCACGTTCGATGACGCAGCCGTCGGTTCCGGATCCGCCAACGGCCCGCGTCGACGTGGAACAGGGGTGGTCCACGGCGTTGCAGCAGGGATTCGCGCCATCGGGTGCCGCAAGCCGATGCAGTGCCGCACGCGACCGCCACCCGGCCGCGACGGCGGCCTGCGGCCTGCGCACGAGCTCGGCGGCGCCGTTCCGCTGCGACAGCGTGGCCGCGCGCCAACGACACGGAGGTCGCCACGCCGCTTTGCGGCCATTCGCCGATCCGGAGGGAGTCAATCGAATGAACGTATCCGTCAACACCGCCGTCCCGCGCCAGAACCGCCGGTTCTGGCAAGCCCTGTTGCCCGCCTGCCTGCTGTTCGCGCTGGCCGGCGCCGCCGTCGCGGCCGAACCGTCGGCCGCGCTCAAGCCGAGCGTGATGTCGCTGCAGGTCGACAACTACCGCGGCAAGGCCGAGGCCTTCGCCGCGGTCGAGCTGTTCGCCGACCGTTCGGCGCGCTCGGCCACGGCCGACGCGGTGACCCGCCTCGCCGTCAGCAGCGGCACGCTGCTCGATCTCGACGCGGACGCCGTCGCCGCGCTGCGCCGCGCCCGTCCGAGCACCCTGACCCTGCGCCTGCCGACGCGCGACCGCGGCACGGTCGAGCTCGAGCTGTTCGAGCACGACATCTTCGCGACCGATTTCCGGATCACCGCGAGCGGCGGCGAGGACACGAGCAAGATCGACCGCGGCCTGCACTACCGCGGCATCGTCAAGGGCGATCCGGCCTCGTTCGCGGCGATCAGCGTGTTCGACGGCGAAGTCATCGGCACGTTCTCGACCGTGGCCGACGGCAACTGGGTCGTCGCGAAGCTCGAAGGAAGCAATCCCACCAATCGCCACATCGTCTACGCCGACGCGTCGCTGCTGGACAAGAGCGGCGCGCCGGGCTGCGCGATGGACGCGCGCGGCAACGCGGAGAATTTCGCGAAGTTCTGGGACGAAGCGCCGGCGGCGAAACAGACCGTGGCGGGCGACGCGGCCCTGTCGCCGGCAGCCGCCGGCGCGCCGGGCACCGACGCGCTGCAGACCGTCAAGTGCGCGACCGAGTGGCTCGAAGCCGAGTACGACATCTACCAGAACCGCGGCAGCCTGCAGGCGGCGACCGACTACGTGACGGCGGTGTTCAACAACTCCTCGACCCTGTATGCGAACGACGGCATCTCGCTGAAGCTGCAGCAGGCCTACATCTGGACCACGAGCGATCCGTACAACGGCTCGAACTCGACCGGCAACCTGTCGGCGTTCCAGAGCTATCGCGCGAACAGCTTCAGCGGCACGATCGCCCAGCTGCTGACGTTCCGCTCGCTCGGCGGCGGCGTCGCCGCGGGCTTCAGCGGCATCTGCAACGCGTCGCGCTCGGCGAGCATGTGCACGAGCGGCATCCAGTCGGCCTACAACACCGTGCCGACGTATTCGTGGACCGTCAGCGTCGTGACCCACGAAGCCGGCCATCTGCTCGGCTCGCGCCACACGCATGCCTGCGTCTGGAACGGCAACAACACCGCGATCGACAGCTGCGCGGGATCGACCGAGGGCGGCTGTCCGCTGCCGGGCTATCCGTCGGGCGGCGGCACGATCATGAGCTACTGCCATCTGACCAGTGTCGGCATCAACTTCAACCGCGGCTTCGGTCCGCAGCCCTCGGCGACGATACGCAACCGCGTCGAAGCCGGCGGCTGCCTGGCCAACTGCGACGGCGGCGGTGGCGGCGGCGGCGGCACCCTGACGCGCGGCACGCCGCTGACGAACCAGTCGGCGGCGACCGGCAGCGCGCTGGCCTATACGATGGCCGTGCCGGCCGGTGCGACGAACCTGACGTTCACGACCTCGGGCGGCACCGGCGACGCTGACCTGTTCGTGCGCTTCGGCAGCGCGCCGACCGACACGGTCTACGACTGCAAGTCCGACGGTCCGTCCAATGCCGAGACCTGCACGATCGCCGCGCCGAGCGCCGGCACCTACCACGTGCGCGTCAAGGCCTATGCGGCGTTCTCGGGCCTCAGCGTCGTCGGCAACTACACGACCGGCGGCGGCGGCACGCAGACCTACAGCAACGGCGCCGACTACGCGATCAGCGACAACACGACCGTCGAAAGCCCGGTCACGGTGTCGGGACGCAGCGGCAATGCGCCGTCGAACGCCCAGGTCGCCGTCAACATCGTGCACACCTACATCGGCGACCTGCGCGTCGACCTCGTCGCACCCGACGGCACCACCTATCTGCTGCACAACCGCGCCGGCGGCAGCGCCGACAACCTCGTGCAGACCTATACGGTCAACCTGTCGAGCGAGTCGCTGAACGGCGTCTGGAAACTGCGCGTCAACGACAACGGTCCGGGCGACGTCGGCAGGATCGACAGCTGGTCGATGACGTTCTGACGACCGCAGAAGTCGTTGCATCGCAACCTGAGCCGTGCCGGGCCGCGCCCGGCACGGCTTGCCGCGGCCGGATCGCTGCCGCCATGCCGGCGAAAAGCGATAGCCGCTGCATCCTGCGATCGCCGCCGGTCCGGCCGTCCGGATCGAAAACCGCCGGCCGACAGGTCTTGCACCAGCTGGCGCCACGAACCCGCGCGTTCGTCCGCAAGCCGTCCTTGGCCACCGGCTATCCGCGCCGGCGCGGGTGATCGTCTCCGGCACACTTTTGCGCTTCACCACAATGACAATCCTGAACGATGCGCAGCCGTCGCTTCTCGCTTCGATTCGTTCTTGAACGCCGCAGTACATCTGTATAACATGCAGCAAACGCACCAACCGTCGCCCCCGGCGCCGGCGCAACAGGGGAAGTCCGCAACACAGCAAGCCATGACGGGCGTGGATGGCGCCCGGCAGCACGCGGACGCGCGCCGTCCGCGGCGGCCTCCTGTCGCCGCCTGCCGCCAGCCACCGCCGCCACCACAGCAGCGGGGTGAGTGCGATGAAGCGCATGCGCAATGGGACCGTCATCGTCGGCGGCATGGCCGCGGTGATGCTGGCAGCGAGCTGCTCCACCACGCCGGTCGATCCGGGGCCAGGCCCCAAGCCGCCCATCGACCCGCCGGTCACGAACTGCAACGTCACGCCGCCGACGACGCCGGTGACGCCGGCGCTGCTGGCGAGCGGCCTGCCCTGCGACGCGACGATCGTCTCGCCGATCACCCTGCCGAATCTGCAGCACGGCTTCGACTACTACTCGTGGCTCACGTTTCTCGCGCTGAACGCGCCCGCGGGCGGCGGCGTCATCGGCCAGGGCGGGCAGCCCGGCGGCGACGCGCCGACGCAGTGGGAGCAGTGGAAGGAGCTGTCCGACCTCATGAAGCCCGGCGGCGCCGCGCCGGGCCCCTGGGACGCGCCGCGCACGATTCCGCCGGCCTGCCTCGCGCTCGGCGCGAACAAGGGCTCGCGCGTGCTGAGCATGGTCGGCAAGACGCCGGACGTGCTCTCGGCCACGGTCCAGCCGTTCGACACCGGCCCGCTGATCGACCAGCACGGCCGCTACGCGCGCTACGAAATTCTCGTGAACCGGCCGATGTTCGAATACATCGTGCAGAACGGCCTCTACAGCAAGCAGGGCCAGAGCGCGTTCACGGCCACGGTCGACTTCCCGTCGGGCACGGTCACGAGCGGCAGCGACGGCACGGTCGGCGCGATCATGGTCAAGGCGGCCTGGATGGTGCTCGGCGACGGTGACGACGCGAGCCGCTTCCACACGGCGCGCGCGTTCGTCTACACGGCGCCGCAGCAGAATCCGCGCATCGAGGAATCCTGCACGACGGCGACCCTGGGCCTCGTCGGCCTGCACGTCGCGCACAAGACCGCCGGCGCGCCGCAGTGGATCTGGTCGACGTTCGAGCACGCCGCGAACGCGCCGGAGCAGGCCGCCGTCGACACCGGCAAGCTGCTGCCGCGCTACAACTTCTATCGCGACGGCTGCAGCGGCTGCGCCGTCAACGAACCGCCGCCGCGGCCGTGGAACCCGAATGCGCAGCCGTTCCCGAACGGCTTCACGAGCCAGATCGTCCGCGTCACGCCGATCACCGCCGCGACCGTCGCATTGACCGACGCGTTCACCGGACTGCTGGCCGGCACGGTCTGGCAGAACTATCTGCTGGTCAGCACGCAATGGCCGACCGACCCGCAGAGCAAGACCGATCCGAACGGCGTGCCCGCACCGATGTATCTGGCCAACAGCACCCTGGAAACCTACATCCAGGGCACGGTGCCGCAGGCCTCGTCGAGCTGCACGAACTGCCACGGCAATGCCGCGGCCACGACCGGCCGCACCTCGGACTTCACCTTCGTCCTCGAACGCGCGCAGTAGCGCACCGACCCTGCAGGCAAGCCTATGGCCAGCGATAGCATGTCCCAGTTCGTCAACCTGTCGGCGCTGCTGACCGGCATCAGCGCCGACAAGCTCGTGCCGCCGCTGTCGCCGTCGACGGTGCCGCAGCAGATCTTCGCGACCGCGCAGCAGCAGGGCGGCGCCACGTTCACGCAGCTGCTGGGTGTCTACGCGGACGCGGTCACTCAGGGCAAGAGCGACGCGCAGATCGCCGCGGCGGTGTTCGAGCAGAACGGCTCCGACGTCTGCTACCTCGCGCGCAGCGTCATGCTGGCCTGGTATCTCGGCAGCTGGTACGACCCGAAGGTACTGCAGGCCTACAACAGTCCGACGCCGCCGCCGGGACCGCCGGGGTCGACCGTGCTGTCGGCCGAGGCCTACACCCAGGGCTGGGCCTGGAACGTGGCCCAGGCGCACGCGATGGGCTACAGCAACTACACCTTCGGTTACTGGAGCAAGCCGCCGCCGGCCCTGGCGGATTTCACGGGAGCCGCGTCATGAGCAGCGCACCGTCCGTCTACGACGTCGTCATCGTCGGCGCCGGCGCGTCCGGCTCCATCATCGCCAAGCAGCTCGGCCTGGCCGGCAAGAAGGTGCTCGTGCTCGAAGCCGGCGCCGGCGCGCCGCCGAACATCAATGCGTTCATGCAGCGCTTCTACACCTCGGTCGCGAAGACGCCCGAGTCGCCGTACACGCCGGACCTGTTCACGCCGCCAGGCAGCGGCGATCTGACCGATCCGTCGACGCTCGCGGCCGGCCGCCCGACGGTGCTGACCCTGCGCGCGGACAACTGGCAGGATCCGCACCAGGCCTACTTGATACAGCAGGGCCCCAAGGCCTTCGCGAGCACCTACGAACGCGTCGCCGGCGGCACGATGCGGCATTGGCTCGGCACGAGCCTGCGCTTCCTGCCGAACGACTTCCGGATGCAGACTGTGTACCGGCAGGAGGTCGACTGGCCGCTGAGCTATGCGGACCTCGATCCCTGGTACTGCAAGGCCGAAGCCGAGATCGGCGTGTCGGCCGACACGGCCGAGCAGTCCTTCCTCGGCATCACGTTTCCGCCGGGCTACAGCTATCCGATGCAGGCGATCCCGCACACGCTCGTCGACGACGCCGTCGACGCGGCAACCCAAGGTATGACCTGGGAAGGCCTGCCCGTGACCGTGACCGGCACGCCGGCCGGGCGCAATTCGCAGCCGTACCAGAACCGCCGCGTCTGCGCCGGCAACACCAACTGCATTCCGATCTGCCCGATCCAGGCCAAGTACGACCCCAGCGTCAGCCTCAACGCAGCGCTCGATACCGGCAACGTCACGCTGTGGCCACAGACCGTCGCGAGCCACGTGCGCATCGCCGACGACGGCACGGTCGGCGGCATCGACTATCTGCAATACCAGCAGGTCACCGGACCGGCCACGGCCGGCGGCACGGCCGTCGGCAAGATCTACGTGATCGCCGCGCATGCGATCGAGACGCCGCGGCTGCTGCTGATGTCGACGAACGACGGCCGCTACCCGGACGGTGTCGCCAACAGCAGCGGCCTCGTCGGCCGGAACCTCATGGACCATCCGCTGTACCTGGCGTGGGCGCTCGCGCCGCAACCGGTCTGGCCGTACCGCGGCCCGCTCGCGACGGCCGGCATCGAGAGCCTGCGCGACGGCGAATTCCGCAGCGAGCGCGCCGCGTTCCGCATCGAGATCGGCAACGAAGGCTGGAACTTCGCGATCGGCGACCCGGACACGACGACCGTGGACTTCATCAACGGCATGAACGCGAGCGGCCTGAATCCGCCGACCGCCGGCGGCGCGCCGGCCGCGCTCTGGGGCAGCGCACTCGTCGCGGCGCTGAACGACGGCCTGTCACGCCAGTTCCGCCTCGGCTTCCTCGTCGAGCAGTCGCCCGAGAGTACGAACTACGTGAGCCTGTCCGACGAGCTCGATCCACTGGGCCTGCCGCGGCCGGCCATCCACTACGACCTGTCGGACTACACCAAGCGCGGCTTCGTCGCGGCCAGGCAGGTCGCCGACGCGATCTTCGCGAAGATGGGCGCGACCCAGTTCACGGCGGCGCCGGCCGAAGGGCCGACGACGTTCGACTACGTCGTCGACGGCCAGCCCACGCGCTTCCGCTATTTCGGCGCCGGCCACATCGTCGGCACCTACCGCATGGGCGGCGACAAGGACACTTCCGTCGTCGACACCGACCAGCGCAGCTGGGACCACGCCAACCTGTACCTCGTCGGCAGCGGCACTTTCCCGACCGTGACCACGGCCAATCCGACCCTGACGATCGCCGCGCTGAGCCTGAAGACCGCGAGCACGATACTGCAGCAACTCGGCTAGCGGCGGTCGGCCGGACAAGACCGCGCGGCACGGGCGGCGGCTACCCACCGCCACGACCGATCGCCGGCCGCGCCGGCTAGCGCAGCTTGCGGCGCCGGCGCGGCACGAGCACGTCGAGCATGGCCTTGGCCTGGTCGCGCTCGGCCGGCCTCAGGCGGCGCAGGCGCACGATCCAGTCGATTTCCTCGGGCGTATAGGCTTCGGGCATCTCGCGCGTGCCGCGCAGGCCGGCCCGGCGGTTCGCGCTGCGCTGGCCGGTGCAGACGTACTGCGCGTCGTAACCTTGCCTGACGAGCGCGATCAGCGCGTCGACCGGCAGCGGGATCTCGGTTTCCCAGCGCCGAACGGTGCGCGGGCTGACACCGGCGATCTCCGCCGCGCGTTCTCGGGTCAATTCCAGCCGCAGCCGTTCTTCCCGCAGCCGCGCATAAAACTCCGTGCTTGCCATACCTGGCCTTCCGTTGCGTATGGACGATTCGCCTCGCCCGCCGCGAATTTCACCTGCTGCAAACGTTTTTCGCAACGGAAAAATTCGAGAACGGCTGTCGCAAGCGCAAAAAGCCATAACTGTTGTAGCGCATTACAACAATCGAGCCGGAATTTGGCCGACCGCGGGCGATCCCGACCGGCCTGGACGATTGCCTGCCGGGTCTGTCAACCGGTAATCCAGGAATAAGCCGGGATGGGCTCAACGCTCACGCCGGTCACGATGTCCCCGGCGGACGTCTACGATGACAGTGCTGTCACAGCCGGCCGCCGCGTCGCAACGCCGAATCCGGAATGTCGCCATTCGCGCCGGCTCGACGGGATCGACCGGCACCGACGATCGCCCGGTCCGCAGGGCGGCGAGACGCGGCAGGCCGGACGCGGGACGCCAGCGCTGCGCACGCAACGCGGCAGCGACGGCGCCGCTGACGAGCCGCACGTCATCGCGCTTGCGAAACGACCCGTACGTTCGCAGCGAACGGAGTTCGAGATGTCGCGAACCGCCGAAGCGGATTCAGGATTTCCTGGCGCAGAGCGGCTCGGCCTTCCAGGCCGAAACGATGCGTTCGCGCGAGCTGTCGGTATGAATCAGGTCCACCGAGTACCAGTAACTGCGCTGCGGGTCGATGGCCGTGTCGCGATATTCGTAGTGATGGGTTTCGTCGGTCGTGCCCGCGGCGAGTATCGGCGTGGCGCTGATCTTTCGCCGCGTCGCCGGTTTCGCCGTCGCTGCGGAACACGGCGAATGCGAAGCTGTCCTGCTCGCTGGCCGTGGTCCGGTGCAGGCGGTTGACCAGCGGCTTGCCGTCGGCCGGCGTGCAGCCGACGGCCGGCGCGACGGACGAAATCAGCAGCAGCGGAAGCAGCAGGAACGCGGCATATTGCAGGCGCATGGCGGCACTCGAGATCGGCGAGCGGCGCAACGGACTGGAAGGCTTTGTGACGGTTGTGGCCCCTCGCGTCAAGCGGCGAGCGCACCAGGGCCCAGCCCTCGAGCATGGAATCGGCGCTTACGGCTGCGGCCGACTCCGCGCCAGGCGGCGCATCTCGACGGCTGCGCCCGCTCGCGAGGCGACGGCCGCTGCAGCGTACTCGCGCCGACCGGCGGCCGTAACCCGGCAGACCCATTTGCACCAGGGGGCAGGACCGCGGCGCCGGTGTCCCCGGTCGATCGGCGACGGCTGCGGCGCTGCGGCCTTTCGTGCGGCACGGCGGCAACGACTGGCGCCGTCAGCTCAAGTCGAGCGCTGCCAGGACGTGGCCACTTCGCGCCCGCTGGCTGCCGACGCGCGTCGCCGGTCCTTGCACGGCGCAACGGCATCACGATGGCCACCGTGTCCGCCCGATCCGTCAGGCGTATTTCCCGCTGGACCCGCCGCTCGGAATCAAAAAAATTGTTGAGATGAATTTAAACAATGAAGCGGACGATGTTTGCCGACGTATCGCCAGGCCGCGCCGGCGGCCTGTGACGGATCAACGAGTCCGTCACGCCGCAACACTGCCGCGTACTGCCTCGACGTAGAGCAAAGGCAACCGGCGAGCACGCATCCGGCGCACCCCAGGGGAGAGACGCTGCTCGAGCGCGACGCCTCCCTCAGGCATTGCAGGTGCGCGGCCACGCACTTACATACGGCGTCGCACGGATGCCGTACGCGCCTGACATACCGCCGCACGGCATCTCGGTGAAATACGCTCGACGTTGCGGCGCTGCCGGACTCGCCCGTTCGGACGCACCACGAAATCGATCCGCCGCTCCGGATGCGCGGCCGAATGCTGCTCTACCTGCCATGCTGCGGCTTGCCGGCGTTCCGCAGTGCAGAGCCGACGACGCGGCATGTCGTCGGTCCCGCTCGGAAGCGTCGTCCGCAACATGCCGACACGCCGCAGCGCGCGGCGCTCCATACAGCCTCATGCGACATCCGGCACGACTGCACGTACGTGCGAGCCTTCGATCAAGCGCGAATGCGCCGCGTACGCACACCGGGCTTGCCGGACGCCGGCGCCGCAGAATCCGCTTTGCGCGCAGATTTCGTGCCGCGCGTCGACGGGGCGCGCAGCGCGAGTACACTGAGCATCGCCCTGGCCTGCTCGCGCTGGGCGGGGCTCAGCGCGCGATAGCTGCGCAGCAGTTCGATCTCGTCGCGCGTATAGCCCGGCGCGACTTCGTAGTCGACGCCGCGCTCGCGTACTTCATGGATGTTCTTGCTGCGCACGCCGCTGGCGACATACTGCACGTCGTAACCGATCGCGAGCAGTGGAATCATGGCGTCGAGCGGGATCGCGACCTGCGACTCCCAGCGCCGCACGGTCTTGACGTGCACGTTCGCCGCGACGGCGACTTCCTGCTGGGTCAGACCCAGCCGCGCACGCTCTTCCCGTAGTCGTTCAAAAAAATCCATGTATGCACCACTTGACTGTGGATCATCACTGACCCAAAATTTTTGCATAGGGACAATTTTGTCCCGAATCGATTCCACCATGCCGCTGCGTAGCTTCGTCACCGATTGCCCGATGCCGCCGATCACCGGCGCCGCGATGCATGAACCGCCGCCGCCCCCGTGCCGACGCGATGCGCGGCCGCTCGGATTCGCGTGAAAGCACGGCGAGTACGCACCGGACCGACGCCATCAAAGCAACAAAACACCATCTGCTGCATTTCACCTACTGCAAGCGCTTTGCGCAATAGGAAAAATCCGCAGGCTGAAGTCGGAAAAACCGCGCCCAGGAATCGGTTGTCGCCGTCCCCATCGGCGCCACGAAAACCAAATTCTGAACCCGACGCAAACGTACGGTCGGCAACGGCCGCGCGGCAGCGCCGCGCGCGGCAAGTTTCCACGGCCGCTGCCGGCATCCCGGCCGGCAGCCGGCTCCCACGCGCCTTCGAGGGATCGAAGGCATTGCATGCAGCGCCAGCGGCCACCGCCGCGGCGCCCCCACACGGACGAGGGGATCGCATTGCTCATGAGTGACGAGAAGTACATCAACGCCGCCCAGCAGCGGGCGCTGCGCACCTTGCTGATGCTCGCCGAACACGATCTGGACGGCCTGGCCCCAGGCGAGATTGCGCGGCATCTGAAGACGCTGCCGAGCAACACCACGCGCGATCTCGCGAATCTGCGCCTGGCGGGCCTGGCCGAATCGCTGGGCAACGGCCGCTGGCGCATCTCGCCGCGGCTGGCCGAGCTCGCGATCGTGCTGCACCGCAACCTCGAGAACGCAAGGAAGCGGCTCGAAGACACGCGCCGACGCTATGCACGCGACTAGACCGATGTGCGAGTGCAGCATGCCGCGGCGACGCCGGCTGCGAGCGGCCGCATGAACGTCGTCACGCTCGCGCTGGCGGCGCTGACCCTCGCGCATGCGCTGGTCGCCTGGCTGGCCGTGCGCCAGCTGCGCCGTGCAGGCGCGTCGCGCGACCCCGCAGCGGACTGAGCCGCGGCTCCGGCGTCGACCGCGCCGTCGATTGCGCTAGGCTTGGCGGGCTCG
>NZ_JANFVR010000152.1 GCF_024609805.1 Tahibacter caeni
CCGGCGTTGACCCGCGCCGCGGCGGCCGTGCGCGCGGTCGCGCTCGACGTCCGTTTCGACCGGGTCGCGAGCCTGCGCCTCGGCGGCCAGAGTCATGCGCTGGTGCTGCGGGCGCCGCCGACCGCGGCGACGGCGCTGCGCTTCCTCGGCAACGCGATCGGTCATGCGCAGTACGCGCAGGGCCTGTACCGGCCGGCCGCCTGGCGCTTCGCCGCGCAGGCCATCTTGCGCTATCTGCCGCGCGCGCTCGGGCGAGAGATCGCGATCGGACCGATAGCCTGGCGCGCGCAGGACTTCGTGCTGGTTCGCCGCGCGCGCGGCGCGCAGGAGATCGCCGGCCGCTGGAGGCTCGCCGCGGCCTGAGCCGCCGCCGTCGTGCGCGCGTCGCGTTCAGTCCGCCGGCGCGACGAGTTCGCCGCCCCAGGCGGCCGGATCGACATCGGCGACCGATTCGGAAAAAGTCCAGACGTGGCCGGCGAAATCGGCCGCGCTGTACTGGCGCTCGCCGTAGGGGTAGGTCGTCGGTTCGGCGAGGATGCGCGCGCCGGCGGCGCGTGCGCGGGCGCAGTGCGCGTCGACGTCGCTCACGCGCAGCATCATCGAGCAGCCCGTCGCCGCCGCCTGCTGCGCGACGACGAGCGCGCCGTCGCCGTGGCTCAGCTGCACGCGATGATCGGCGATGCGCAGGCGCTCGGCGAGACCGAAGGCCTGCACGAGCCACGCGGCGGCCGCGCGCGGGTCGGTATAGCCGAGCACCGGGATCACGCAGCTTTCGGGCATCGAACGGTTGCGGGGCAGCGGCGGTGAGGACATGGCGAATGCTCCGGTCAGGCGCTGGCGCCGGCCTGGCGCAGCAGATAGTCGGCACGATGCGGCAGCGGCGTGCTCGCGATGTCGTGCGGCGTCGTGTTCTTCAGGCTCAGGCCGCTGCCGAACTGGAGGCCGACTTCGGCATAGCAGTGTTGCACGAAGGCCGAGCAGTACAGCGAATTCTCGCGCGCGAGCAGGTTGTCGCGTTCGCGCAGGGTCGGGCGGGCCAGCGCGAACAGGGTGCCGACGATCTCGCGCAGCGAGTAGCGTGTCGCGTTGGCGAGCAGATCCAGCGCGGCGCCGAGCACGCGGCGGCTCGCCGCCTCGTCGAGGCCGAAGTCGAGCACGGCGAGGTTCGGCCATTCCGCCGCGTCGAAATACTTGGCCAGGCGGTTTTTCTGCACGCCGAGGCGGATCTGCTTGCGGCGCAGGTCCAGGTCCGATTCGAGCACCCACCAGTGGCCGTCGCTGCGCCGCTCGCCGAACAGGAACGCATGCGACCAGGCGCTGCCGGCCGCATCGTCGACGATCAGGCGCTGGGCCTTGCGGATGCCGCGGTCGATCAGCGCGCTGCCGCCGGCCAGACCGATGCGTGCCGGCGCCGCGTGCGCGAGCAGGAAATCGGCGTTGGACTGCGTCGTGTCGGCGCGGCGGCGATCGATGGCGGGCATGGCGTTCATGCGCCGATTGTGCCGGGCCTGCCGCGCACTGTCGAAGCACGCCGCGCGGTCTACCGCCGCACCGGCGACGCCGGCCGGGTCGTCTCCGCACAGAACGCGCGCGGGCTGCGCCGGCGCCGTCCGGTCGAGAAACGGGCGCAGGCCGGTTTCCCGATGCTTGCTAAGATCGCCGCTTCCCGACTCGAGAGCCGCCGATGACCGCCTTCGTTGCCTTGCTGCGCGCCGTCAACGTCGGCGGTACCGGCAAGCTGCCCATGGCCACGCTGAAATCGCTCTGCGAGGACTGCGGCTTCGCCGACGTCGCGACCTACATCGCGAGCGGCAACGTCGTGTTCACGGCGCGCAAGAGCGAAGCCGCCGTGCAGAAGGCGCTAGTCGCCGCGCTGGCCGGCTACGCCGGCAAGCCCGTCGGCGTGCTCGTGCGCACGGCCGCGGAAATGGCCGCCGTGCTCGCGCGCAATCCGTTTGCGGAGGCGCCGCCGAACCGCGTCGTCGCGATCTTTCTCGACGCGCCGCCGCCGGCCGACGGCCTCGCCAGGGCCAGCCACGTGAAGGACGAACGCCTGGCGCTCGGCACGCGCGAGATCTACGTGCACTACGGCGACGGCATGGCCGATTCCAGGCTCAAGATCCCGGCCGCCGCCGCGGGCACGGCGCGCAACATCAATACGGTGGCCAGGCTCGCGCAGATGGCGGCGGCGCTGGACGGGCGCTGAGCGGCGTGCTCGTCCTCGCCCGGCGACTTCTGCGCGGCCTGTTCGTCGCCTTGCGCTATGCCGCCTACCTCGTCGCGATCGTGCTCTGCGCCGAGGCCTTGCCGCCGGAGGGGCGGCCGTTCACTGCGATGGGGCTGGCGACATTGCTGGTCGGCGTCAATCTCGTCGTGCACGAATCCGGGCACTTCCTGGCCGCCCGTCGCATGGGGCTGCGCGTGATGCAGTGGCGCCTGGGACCGTTCGAATTCATCGCGCGGCACAGCGGCTTTCGCGCGCGCTGGCACCGCGCCGTGAAAGGTACGCCAGCGGGTTTCGTTCACGCGGTCCCGTCGCCGCAGGCGCCGATGCGGCGCGCTTACCTCGTCACCGTCGCGGCGGGGCCGCTGGCCGATCTCGCCGCAGCGGCCGTCGCCGGCATGGCCGGCCTGCTGCTGCCCGGCACGGCGGCGGCGCCGGTGTTCGCATTCGCGCTGATCAGTCTGAGCTCGGTACTGATCAACCTGTTTCCGTCGCCGCGCGAAAGCAACGACGGCGCGCTGCTGCTGTTCTGGTGGCGGCTGCGCGACGAGCACGTGCCGGTGCTGGCCGGCGTGCGCCTGATGGCTCTCAGCGTGGACGGCACGACGGCGGACCGCCTGCCGGCCGACGAACTGCGCACGCTGGAGACGACGGAACCGTGGTCCGCGGCCTGGTATCGCGCGAAGGCCGCGCAATTGCGCGGCGACTGGACGGCTGCGCGGCAGGAGTGGCAGTGGCTGGTCGACTGGTTCGACCGGTTCACGCCCGAACAGCGCCGGGGATTGCGCGATTTCCGTCATCAGGTGCTGGCCGAGCAGGCCTTCACCACCGCGCTCGCCACACGCGATCCGGCACCGCTGCGCGCGCCGTATCTGCTGCCGGCCGACGTGGCTTGGCGTCTGCCCAGTCTGCAGGCGCGCTGCGCGGCGCTGCAGGCGGCGCTGGACGGCGATGCGCCCGCCTGTGCGCGTGGGTTGGATCTCGCGCAGCGGCATGCCGAGGACGACGTCGACCGCGCGCTGGCGAGCGCCGAAACCCGGCTGGCGATCGCGGTGCGTGACGTCGCCCGCGTCGCTGGCGCTGCCGCGGTGCCGGCGTGACGGCTCAGCCGGCGGCGGATTGATACCGACGCGAGGACCGTTCCCAATCGATCAGCGGCGCGCGCAGCACGCCGCGCGCGTCGGTCTCGGCGGCCAGCGGATCGACGAGTTCGAGCGCGAACTCGCGGCCGTTCGCGTCGATGTCCTGCACGATGACGTCGAGCGTCGCCGAGCCGTCCTGCTCGGCGACGAACCAGTGCACGTTGCCTTCGACCGCGCTGATCGCGGCGCTGAAGCCCGCTGTGGCGACGGTGTCCAGCCGCGGCTTCAGCAGCAGCGCGTCGCCGTCGCGGCCGAGGCGGTCGTAGGTGCGCAGCTGCAGCCGGCCGCTGACGACCGCATGCGCCGAGACCATGCCGCGATGCCCGTGCGGCGTGATGACCTGGCCCTTCGCAAACACGAAATACGCCGCGGCGAACGCGGCCTTGCGCAGGCTGCCGTCGGCTTCGGCCAGGGAGACGAAGGTCTTGACCGGATCGCGGCCGCCGCGCGCAGCGGCCAGCGCGCGATCGAACTGCAGCAGCGGCAGGAATTCGGGCAGCGGCGTCGCCGCGGCGAGTGCGTCGATCTCGCGACGCCAGTGCGCGCTGTCGACCGCGCCTTCGCGCAGTTGCCGCGACAGCGCCTCGACCTGCTGCAGCCAGTGGCGCACGGCCGCCGAGTCGGCGAGTTTGGGTTCAGCGCGCAGCAGCGGCGCGCTGGCCGCGGCCAGCGCGAACGCGGTCAGGTCGGCGAGGAAGCGCCGCCGCGCGGACGCGCGCGCAGCGGCGGAAGCGGGTGCGGTCATGGCGGTCTCCGGCGGATCACCGGAGCCTGGCCCGCGCATCTGGCCGCGAGCGGGGCGGTTGCTGGCTTTTTGCGGGCAGATCCCGGCGCCGCGGCGCGCGCGGTGCTCCGACGCGCCGCTCGGCTTCACCGCATGGTCAGCACGTAGATCGCCACGTCTCCGGTCGCCTGCGTCGTGTTGGCGAAGTTGCAGACGCGGACGGCCACGACGCCGGCGCTCGGCACCTTGAGCGGCTGCACGAGCATGTTCGGCGGCAGGCTCGCGCCGGCCTGCAGATTGAAGATCGCGAGATCGCCGGCCTGGGCGCCCGGAATCGAGATGTTGTAGTCGTTGCAGTCGTTCGCGCCGACGGTGAAAGCGACCGCGCCGTTGCTGTAGCCGCCGGCGATCTTGCCGCGCGTGACGCTGTCGTTGGCGAGCTCCGACGTGCCGACGGCGCCGCTGGCGATCTCGTCGGTGTCGACGGCGCCTGTCGCGATCGCATCGCTGAGCACCGCGCCTGTTGCGATCTTGGAACTGCTGACCGAATCGGACGCGAGTTTGCTGTTGCTGACCGAAAAGCTCGCGAGCTGGGCGTTGCCGACCGAGTTCGCGGCCAGGGTTGGATTCGGATATGTCCCGGTCAATGCGCCGCCGGCCGGTCCGCCGATGCTTCCGCTCAGCGAGAACTGCGAGACCGGCGCCGTCGTGACCGCCTGGCGCGGCAGCATCGGCGTACCGTTGACGCTGACCTGCAGATAGCGCTGCGCGCCGGTGAACGCGCCGGGAAAGCTCAGCGACACGCTGAACAGGCCGTTGACGACGGGATAGGCGGGCTGATTGATCGTGCTGCCGACCTGCAGACCGTCCGTCGCCGCGTCGAACAGCGCGAAGCTCAGGTCGAAGTTGCCGTTGGCCGGCGCGCCGCTCTGGTCGAGGCGGCCCTGGTAGACGAAGTCGGGAATCTGCGGGATCTCCGCGACGGCCGGCAGGGCCGCGGCGAGCAGGGCGATCAACGCGGCGCCGCGGCGCAGCAGGTGTTGAAAATCGGCGAACGTTTTCATCAGTTGCACCCCTCGAAACCGCTGTTGAAGATGGCGTCGCGCGCGGTGCCGCCGGCGCCGGCCCAGAATCCGGCGCTCAGCGCGTAGCTGCCGCCGCTGGCATGGCCGACGACGGGCTCGGCGATCGCACCCTGCAGCGCGCGGCAGCCGCCCGGCGAGACCGAGCGTCCGCCGCCGCTGACGATGACCTGGCCGCGCAGCACGGTCTGGCCGGTCGCGTCGGCGACGGTCAGTGCGGCGAGCGCGAGCAGCAGCAGCGCACGCCGCACGGGACGCGAGGAAGAGGGACGGACTGCGGCGATGCGCATCGCAAAGCTCCCGACGATGACGTCGTCGTCTTCAACGCCGTGCGCGGGCGGCACCGAACACCGCGCGCGTTCCCTTACGGCGAGCTCAGCGCAAAGCCGTTCAAGAAAGCGCTGCCGCCGCCGAAAAAACGTGCGCCTCTTCACACTCGCCGGCGGCGCGAAGGCGGCCGCGACGCGGCGGCCGCCGGCGCTGGCCGTTCAGACGCGGCGATAGCGTCCGCGCATGAACAGGCAGAACGTGTCCTGGCCCGGGCAGCGGTTCTCGATCTGGAATTCGTAGGCGTTGCCGTCGTCGTCGAGGCGATAGCGATAGCGGCCTTCCCCGCGCGGCGTGGACTTGTGCAGCTCCAGCGTATTGCCGTCCCAGCGGCCGCGTGCGGGGCCGTCGGGCGGAAAGCCCATGCTGTCGAACCACCACCAGAGCACGTCGCCGCTGGCCGGATCGATCGTGAACACGCCGTGGCCGCGGAACGCGACGGCGCCGTCCTTCTCTTCCTCGTAGTCCTGCGTGACGGCCATGCCGTCGGTGACGAGGCGATAGACGCCGCGTCCGTGCGCGGCGCCGCCAGGCCCCCACGGCGACGGCTCGAGCGTTTCGTCGCCGTCCCAGCTGCCGACGAACGCGGCGAGACGGGCGTGTCCGGGACCGGGCCTGGGCATGTCCATGGCGCGCTCCTGCGGGCGGGATGCGCAGCACAGATCCGGTCGGGCCGGGCCGCTTGCGCCGTCGCCGTCGCGGCGCGTACGGTGGCGCGGCCTGCGCCGTCCGACGGAGCCGTCATGTCCGAGCCCAAGACCCGACCGACCGAAACCACGTTGCAGACGTTCCTGGCCGGCGTGAGCGATGCGAAGCGCCGCGCCGACTGCGCCGCGGTCGCCGTGCTCATGCAGCAGGTCACCGGCGAACCCGCCGTGATCTGGGGCACGAGCATCGTCGGTTTCGGCCGCTATCGCTACCGCTACGAGAGCGGCCGCGAAGGCGATTGGCCGCTGATCGGCTTCGCCGCGCGCAAGAACGACCTGACCCTGTATGTGCTGTTCGACTTCGACGGCAGGGACGCGCTGCTCGCGAAACTCGGCAAGCACAAGACCGGCAAGGGTTGCCTCTACCTCAAGTCGCTCGCCGACGTCGACCGCGCGGTGCTCGAGGAGCTCATCCGGCGCAGCGTCGCGGCGAAGGAGCCGCAGCGCGTGCGCTGAACCGCGCCGGACCCCGGCGCCGCCGTTCGTTGAACTCATCGGCCGTTTTTACAACGGCGGCCGGCTCGCGGAAGCGCCGCCGGCCCGTTCCGCGAGCCGGCCGGGCTCACGGCGACGCCGCGCGTAGCTCGCCGCTGGCCAGCTGCAGCCTTGCGTTCAGGGTCTGCTCGACGATGCGCGTCTGCGGCTCGCCGGTTTCCGCATTGCCGCCTTCGCGCAGGAAGTCGTAGCGCATGGTCAGCGCGATGCCGACGCCGTCCTTGTCGGCCTTCCAGACGGCCGGGCCGAGTTCCCCGCCCAGCGCCTGATCCGGTTCCGGGAAAGTCAGGCTGGCGACCTGGTAGCGCGTGCGCCCGTGCGTGCCCGTCGCCACCGGACGCAGCACGTAGAGCACGAGGCCGGCCACGTCGGTGCGGCCGACCGCGAGCATGGCCAGGCTGCCGTCGGCCAGAGTCTGCCGCTGCACGACTTCCTCGATGACGCCGGAATCGGAGAAAAGCAGCTGGCGTATCGCTTCGGCGTCGCCGGGCGCGCCGTCGACTTCCTCGACCGAGGTCGCGCTGTCGCCGTCGGCGGGTTGGTCCGGATCGGCGGCGGCGTTGACCGCGGCCGGATCGAGCGCCTCGGTCGAGCCCTGCGGATCGGACGCGATGCGGCCGTCGTCGTCGATGCGGAACGCGGCGCGGTAGTCGGGGCCGCTCGCGGTTTCGCGGCCGCCGACTTCCAGCACGGTGAACTGCAGCGGACTGCGCAGATCGACGTTGCGCCGGTACATGACGCCCTCGACGCCGACGAGCATCTGGTCGCTCAGGCGACCGTGCGCGTCGCTCGTGAATATCAGGTCGTAGCGGCTGCCTTCCATCGCGAGGCCGGTGTCGATGCGCAGCAGCCAGGTCGCCGCCGCGGCGCCCTGGGCGATCCGCAGCAGCTGCACGCGCTCGTGCGCGACGTTGGTCCAGCGCAGGTCGCCGTCTTCGCCGTGCGCGGCCTGTATCGGCGCGTAGGCGGGGTCGTGGCGTTCCGGCGACGCGAAGCGCGTCTCGCCCCAGACCTCGGCGATGCAGCGCAGGCCGGCCGCGTCCAGCGGCGTCGCGGCGAAATCCTGCGCATACAGCGACGCGGCCGGCGTGGTCAGCGGCGTGACCGGCAGGCTCGCGAGGCAGTTGCCGTGCGCGTTCGCGGCAGCGGGCGGCGCGGCGGGATTCGGCGGCGGCGCTGCGCCGTTGCAGGCGGCGAGCAGCAGCGGCAGCGACAGCACACGCGTGAGACGAGACGGCATCGACAACTCCCTGTAGGCGGCTGTGCCGGCCAGGCGCAGTCCACTAGCCTGCAGCTTAGCCTGAGCTGAAGCCGCTCCGGCGTGACCCCGTTCGTCCTGGGCTACGCTACGCGCCCCGCGCCGCTGGCGCGCGATCGCCGGAACCTCGTGGACGACCCCGCCGTACAGGCCCTGTTCCTGCCGTTCGTCGACGGCGCGCTCGCGCCGCCGGCGCGGCTGCTCTGGCTGCGCGCGCGCGCCGGCCACGGCCTGCAACAGTTCCGCTCGCTGTTCCCGGCCTGCGCGATCGTCGCCGAACAGAGCTTCCGTCCGTTCGCCGATGCGCTTTCGGCCTCGGGCGTGGAGGCCTGTGCCGCCGCCGCCGGCCGCTACGACACTGTGCTGGTGCTGCCGCCGCGCCAGCGCGACGAGGCGCGCGCGCTGCTCGCCCGCGCGCTCGATCACGTCGCCGCGGGCGGTCTCGTCGTGGCCAGCGTCGCGAACAACGAAGGCGCACGCGCGATCGAGAGCGATCTCGCGCGCCTGGCCGGCGCGCCGACGACCTTGTCCAAGCACAAATGCCGCGTGTTCTGGCGGCGCATCGACGCGGCACGCATCGATGCGGCACTCGCGCAGCACTGGAAAGACGCCGACGCGCCGCGCGCGATCGCCGACGGCCGTTTCCTGAGTCGGCCCGGCCTGTTCGCCTGGGACCGTATCGATGCGGCATCGGCGCTGCTCGCCGCGCACTTGCCGGAGGATCTGGCCGGCGCCGGCGCGGACCTCGGCGCCGGCTACGGCTTTCTCGCCGATGCGGTGCTGCGGCGCTGCGCGAGGGTGACGGCGCTCGATCTCTACGAAGCCGAAGCGCGCGCGCTGGAACTCGCACTGCGCAATCTCGCCGCGACCGCGGCGGCGCTCGCGACGCCGGTCGCCCTGGGCTATCACTGGCACGACGTCGTGCGCGGCCTGCCGCGGCGCTACGATTTCATCGTGACCAATCCGCCGTTCCACCAGGGCCGCGCCGACCAGCCCGAGCTCGGCCGCGGCTTCATCCGCGCGGCCGCGCAGGCGTTGGCGCCGGCCGGCCGCCTGCTGCTCGTCGCGAACCGGCACCTGGCCTACGAACAGGAACTGCAGCGTGGTTTCGCGCAGGTGCGCGTGCTCGCCGACGAGCAGGGCTTCAAGGTCATACAGGCACAGGGAGCGCGCGCATGAAGCTGCTGCGCCACATCGCCAACCTCGGCTACGGCAGCCGGCGCGAAGTCGCCGCGTGGTTCCGCGACGGCCGCATCAGCGACACGCACGGCAACATGCTCGACGAGGATGCGCGCATCGCTCCCGGCGACGTGCGCCTCGACGGCGAGCCGCTCGATCCGCCGCCGGGCCTGGTCGTGCTGCTGCACAAGCCGGTCGGCTACACCTGTTCGACCAAGGACCCCGGCCGGCTGATCTACGACCTGCTGCCGCGCCGCTTCCGCTATCGCGATCCGCTGCTGTCGCCGGTCGGCCGCCTCGACCGCGACACCTCGGGCCTGCTGCTGCTGACCGACGACGGCGGCCTGCTGCACCGGATCATTTCGCCGAAGGCGCGCATCGCCAAGCACTACGAAGCCGAGCTCGCCGAGGATCTGCGCGGCGACGAGGCCGCGCTGTTCGCGAGCGGCACCCTGCTGCTGGACGCGGAGAAGACGCCGCTGCTGCCGGCGCAGCTCGCGGTGCTCACGCCGCGCCGCGCGCGGCTGACCCTGCACGAAGGCCGCTATCACCAGGTCCGGCGCATGTTCGCCGCGACCGGCAACCGCGTGACCGCGCTGCATCGCGCCCGGGTCGGCGCGTTGACCCTGGACGGGCTCGCGCCGGGACAGTGGCGCGCGCTCGACGCGGCCGACGTGCAGCGCGTGTTCGCCGGCGACTGAAGCGCGCAGCGCCGGACGCGGCGGCCGGCGCACGGAGCGGCCGAAGCCGTCGCTCAGCCCGCGGTTTCGCTCGCGACGCGCGTGTCGGTGACTACCGGCCGCGCGAGCCGCGCCTCGCGGTGGGCGATGTAGATGTTGCTGCCGACGATGACCGCGGCGCCGACGCCGGTCCAGAGATCGAGCTTCTCGGCGAACAGGAAATAGCCGAACACGATGACGACGGGCAGCTGCAGGAAGCTCAGCGGCGTCAGCGCGGAGACTTCGCCGAGCTTCAGCGCGCGCGTCCACAGCAGGTGCGCGATCGTGCCGAAGCCGCCGGCCAGCACCACCCAGAGCCAGACCCAGCCGCTCGGCCACTGCCAGACCGGGACCGCGCCGGGCAGCGACAGCAGCACCCAGAGCCCGGTCGTGATCAGCACGATCGCATCGGGATGCTCGGTGCGCGAGAGGTATTTGATGCTGATCGCGACCGTGCCGCTCATCGCCGCGGCGAGCAGCGCGATCAGGCTCGCGGCGCTGAAGTCGGCCGCGCCGGGACGCACGATCACGACGACGCCGACGAAGCCGAGCAGCACCGCGGTCCAGCGCCGCAGGCGCACGACTTCGCCGAGGAACAGGACGGCGCCGACGGTCACGAACAGCGGCGTCGCATACGACAGCGAGATCGCCTGGGCCAGCGGCAGATGCACGACGGCCCAGAAGCCGGCGAACATCGAGACGATGCCGATGCAGCAGCGCAGCACGTAGAAGCGCCATTTGTCGGTGCGCAGCAGGCCCGGGCCGTGCCGCAGCAGCAACGGCAGCGCGAACACGAAGCCGAACAGGCTGCGGAAGAACGCGATCTCGAACGCGTGCAGCTGCTGGGACGCGAGACGGATGGTCACCGTCATGAAGCCGAACAGCACGGCGCTGGCCGTCATCAGCAGCGCGGCCTTGATCAGCGTGGAGGAAGCGGCGGGCGCCGCTTCGGCAGTAGCGTTCACGGCGATACCGTGGCCGAACGAAGCGGCTAGCCTAGCGCCGGCCCGCCCGGCGGCGACAGGGCCAAAGGTGGGGGTAGGGCGGGGGCCACGGCATTCGCATCCGGCGGCGGCATCACGTTTCGAGCCTCGCGGCACGATGATCTCTTGCGCGGCGGCGGCGTTCCGAACCGGTCATCCGGGCGGAATCCGGTTTCGGTCGTGTGACGGAATCGAGGTCGGGCGGCGGCGCAGTCCGGTCCGCCTCGGTTACGATGCCGCCTCGCCATCAGGCAACGCGGGGATGCCATGAAAGCGCTGTCGGTAGTGGGAATCAGCAGTGTGATCGCCGTCGCGCTCGGCGCGTCGGCATTCGTGTCGTCGCCGCACGACGAACGCGCGGCGGCCGCGGCCGCCGATCGGAAGAGCA
>NZ_JANFVR010000153.1 GCF_024609805.1 Tahibacter caeni
GCAGGCCAGGCCCGCGGGGCCGGCGCCGACGACGGCGACGCGCCGGCCGGTCGCCGCGGCGCGCTCGAACAGCGCGGTGTTGCTGTCGAACACCCAGTCGGTCGCATAGCGCTGCAGCGCGCCGATCTGCACCGGCTGCGATTCGGCGGTGTTGCGCACGCAGCTGCCTTCGCAAAGGATCTCGGTCGGGCAGACGCGCGCGCACATGCCGCCGAGCACGTTGGCGCCGAGGATGTCCTGCGCGGCGCCGCGCAGGTTGTCGGTCGTGATGCGGCGGATGAAGCTCGGGATGTCGATGCCGGTCGGACAGGCCTGTATGCACGGCGCGTCGTAGCAGTAGTAGCAGCGCTGCGCCGCGATCAGGGCGCTCTGACGGTCCAGCGGCGGGGCGACGTCGTCGAAATTCTGCGCGAGCTGCTCCACGGACAGGCGTCCGGAAGCGATGTCGGCGTGGTCCTTACGGTCCATTCGTTCTCCTGGGGGCGCCTGGGAGGAAACCAGGACGACGCGCGCGCCACCCGCCAGCGGCTCGGCGGACGAGGACGGACGCGATCGTCGGAAGAGGTCGGGGGCAAGACCTGCAGGCGGCCCTTGCGCCTGCGCGACGCGCCCTGGCCGGGCGGGTCCTTACCCCACCCGCCTCTTGTAGTCGCATTGCGGCGCCGGCGCAAGCGGCGCTGCGGCAGCCTGCGCGGGGCGTGCGCGGCTCGCTCGCCCGTGGATGCAACGGCTCTCAGCGCATGCCGCTGGACGTTCCCATCGGCGTCGCTTCCCGATCTGCCTGCCCGACTTCGTCCAACCCAGCCAACGCGGTGACGCCGGCATTCGAGTGCCGGTCGGTTCAGGCCTTTCCGGCCTGTTGTCGGAACCACAGCACGAACGCAAGCGCATACAGCAGCGCGACGAGCAGGCCGCTGTCGGCGCCGAGGATTTCCCAGAGGTCGGCGCGAGCGCCCGGCTGCGTCAGCAGCAGCGCCGGCACGGCGAGCTGGAAGAAGAAATTGTGCGCGGCATGCAGCAGCACGGCCGGCCACAGGGACGCGGACCGCAGCCGCACGGCGCCGATCACGCCGCCGAGCGCGACGATGCTGAGTGCATAGGCCGCGGTCACGAGCATCGTGTGCGGCGTCGCGTAGAAGCCGCCGAACGCGATCAGCGGCAGGTGCCAGACGGCCCAGACCAGCCCGGAGATCAGCAGCGGATGCGCGACGCCGCCGGCGACGAGCTTCGGCAGCAGGAAGCCGCGCCAGCCGAGCTCCTCGCCGAGCGCGCCGAACAGGCCGACCGCGAGCAGGAGCGCGAACACCGGCGCGAACGGCAGCCATTGCCCGAGCGCGAGCGGCGCGAAGTAGCGGACGTCGAGCAACGCGCAGAGCACGCCGGTCGCGAGCGCGAGCAGCAGCGGCAGGACGACGGCCTGGACCAGGTATTTCGGCCGCGCCGCCGCGAAACCGGCATCGGCGAACCCGAGACGCAGGAACCGGCGCAGCAACAGCGACACGAGGCCCGGAATCCACATGAGCACGACGAGGCCGGCCACGCCGTAGCGCGCGACGCCGCCGCCGACAATCAGGAAGGCCTCGTAGGCCCAGCTCAGCGGCAGCACGATCGCGACGAACAGCAGCGCGAGTTTTCTGTCGTTCGGTTGCATCATTGCCCGGCTCCCTGCCAACGCCCGCTCCTCGGATGCCGTACGCGGCGAAACGGTCGCAGCGACGCCGCGCTGCACGGCCGCAGCGGCAGCGCGGCGAGTGCTCCGGCAAGACGTGGATCGCGCTCCGAGGTCTAGCGCCCCGCCCTTCCGAGCATCGCGTGCAGCAGCACGTTCGCGCCGGCTTCTATCCATTCCGGCGTCGCGTCCTCGATCTCGTTGTGGCTGATGCCGCCGATGCACGGCACGAACACCATCGCGGTCGGCGCGACCTGGGCCAGATAGCACGCGTCGTGGCCGGCGCCCGAGACGATGTCGCGGTGCGAGTAGCCGAATTTCTGCGCGCCGGCGCGGACCGAGGCGACGCAATCGGCGTCGAACGCGACCGGCGCGTAGTAGAAGATCTGTTCGAGCTTCGACACCTCGACCTTGGCTTCGTCGGCCGCGGCGGCGATGCCGGCGCGCAGGTCGGCGTCCATCTGCGCGAGCACCGTGTCCTCGGGATGGCGCAGGTCCACGGTGAAGAACACGCGGCCCGGAATCACGTTGCGCGAGTTCGGATGCACCTGCAGCATGCCGACCGTCGCGCAGGCGTACGGCGCGTACGCGTGGCCGATCGCGTTGACCAGCTGGATAACTTTAGCAGCGGCTAGCAGCGCGTCGCGGCGCCGCGGCATCGGCGTCGGGCCCGCATGCGATTCCTGGCCGGTCAGCACGACTTCGTACCAGCGCTGGCCCTGGGCCGCGTGCACGACGCCTATCGTCACGTTCTCGGCTTCGAGGATGGGGCCCTGCTCGATGTGCAGCTCGAACGCCGCATGGATCGGCTTGCCGACCGGCGCATCGCCGGCGTAGCCGATGCGCGCGAGCTCCTCGCCCATGGTCTTTCCGTCCACGTCGGCCCGCGAGAGTCCGTAGTCCAGGGTGAACACACCGGCGAACACGCCGGAGGACACCATGGCCGGCGCGAAGCGCGAGCCTTCCTCGTTGGTCCAGATCACGACTTCGACCGGCCGGTCGGTCTCGATGCCGTGGTCGTTGAGCGAGCGGATGACTTCTAGCCCGCCGAGCACGCCGTAGATGCCGTCGAACTTGCCGCCCGTGGGCTGCGAGTCCGCATGCGAGCCGGTCACGACCGGCGCGAGGCTGTCGTCCTTGCCAGCGCGGCGCGCGAACACGTTGCCCATGCGGTCGACCGTGATCGTGCAGCCGGCTTCCTTCGCCCAGCGCACGAACAGGTCGCGGCCCTGCTTGTCCAGATCGGTCAGCGCGAGCCGGCAGACGCCGCCTTTCGGCGTCGCGCCGATCTTGGCCATCTCCATGAGGCTGTCCCAGAGGCGGCGGCCGTTCACGCGCAAGGTCGCGGCGTCTGCGGCGGCGGAAGTCTTGGGTATCGCGTTCATGGCAGTCCTCGGCGGAAACGGAAACGGAAACGATGCGGCGCACGGCCTGCGCCGCGCGACTCGACTCAGGTATGCGGCATGACGAACTGTGCGCCGGCGCGGATGCTCGTCGGCCAGCGCGTCGTCACCGCTTTGAGCCGCGTATAGAAGCGCACGCCTTCGGGGCCGTAGACGTGATGGTCGCCGAACAGCGACGCCTTCCAGCCGCCGAAGCTGTGGAAGGCCATCGGCACCGGGATCGGCACGTTGATGCCGACCATGCCGACCTGCACGCGCTGGGCGAAGTCGCGCGCGGCGTCGCCGTCGCGCGTGAACAGCGCGACGCCGTTGCCGTATTCGTGCGCGTTGACCAGCTGCAGCGCGTCCTCGTAGCTGGCCACGCGCATCAGCGACAGCACCGGCCCGAAGATTTCCTCGCGGTAGATGCGCATGCCGGGTTGCACGTGGTCGAACAGGCAGCCGCCGAGGAAGAAGCCGTCCTCGCAGCCGGCGACCACGTGGCCACGGCCGTCGACGACGAGCGACGCGCCTTCGGTCACGCCGATGTCGACGTAGTCCTTCACCTTGTCGCGATGCGCGCGCGTGATCAGCGGGCCCATGTCCATGCCGTCGGCGTCGCCGCGGCCAATCCTCAGAGCGGCTATGCGCGGCGCGAGCTTCCCGACGAGCCGGTCGGCCGTCTCGTCGCCGACCGCAACGGCGACCGAGATCGCCATGCAGCGTTCGCCGGCCGAGCCGTAGCCGGCGCCGAGCAGCGCGTCGGCGGCCTGATCGAGGTCCGCGTCGGGCAGGACGACCATGTGATTCTTGGCACCGCCGAGCGCCTGCACGCGCTTGCCGGCGGCGCAGCCCGTCGCATAGATGTAGCGCGCGATCGGCGTGGAGCCGACGAAGCTGACCGCGGCCACGTCCGGGTGTGCGAGGATCGCGTCGACGGCGACCTTGTCGCCCTGCACGACGTTGAACACGCCGGGCGGCAGGCCTGCTTCGGCCAGCCAGTCGGCCAGCAGCAGCGACGGCGACGGATCGCGTTCGGACGGCTTGAGCACGAAGCAGTTGCCGCAGGCGATCGCGATCGGAAACATCCACAGCGGCACCATGGCCGGGAAGTTGAACGGCGTGATGCCGGCGACGACGCCGAGCGGCTGGCGCAGGCTGTGCGCGTCGACCGCGGTGCCGACGTTCTCGGTGACTTCGCCCTTGAGCAGCTGCGGAATGCCGCAGGCGAACTCGACGACTTCGATGCCGCGCTGCACTTCGCCGAGCGCGTCGCTGTGGGTCTTGCCGTGTTCGGCGGTGATCGCCGCGGCGAGCTCGTCGGCGCGCAGCTCGAGCAGCTCGCGCAGCTTGAACAGCACGCGCGCGCGCTTGAGCGGCGGCGTCTGCGACCAGGCCGGGAACGCGGCCTTCGCGGCGCGCACGGCCGCGTCGACCTCGGCCGGCGTCGCCAGCGGCAGACGGCCGGTCTGCTCGCCAGTGGCCGGATTGTAGACCGCGCTCACGCGCGCGTCCTCGACACTGTGCCGTTCGCCGGCGATGTAATGCGGAATGATCACGGGGGCTAGCATGGCTTTCTCCTGGCGCCGGCCGCTCGAAGCGGCGGCGCACGGTGGGACGTAGGCGCGGGCGTCGTCGCGGCTCAGGCCACGGCGCGTATCGCCGCACGCACGCCGTCGAACATCTGCGCGAGCTCCGCGTCGGTCGTGATGACCGGCGGCGCGAGCGCGATCGTGTCGCCGGTGAAACGCAGCAGCAGACCGCGCTTGAGGCCTTCCTCGAACAGGCGCAGTCCGCGCAGGCCGGGCTGACCCGGGAGCGACGACAGTTCCACGGCCGCGGCCGCGCCGCAGTTGCGGATGTCGATGACGTTGGGCTCGCCCTTGAGCGAATGCGCGGCGTCCTCGATCTTGCGGCCGAGTTCGGCGAAGCGCTGCGGCACCGCGTCGGCATGCAGGATGTCGAGCGTCGCATGCGCCGCGGCGACGGCCAGCGCATGCGCCGAATACGTGTAGCCGTGGAACAGCTCGACCATGTAGTCGGGCCCTTGCATGAACGCGTCGTAGACCGCGTCGGTCGCGATGACGCCGCCCATCGGCACGGTGCCGTTGTTGACGCACTTGGCGAACGTGATGAGGTCCGGCGTCGTGCCGAACGCCTGTGCGCCGAACCAGTCGCCCATGCGGCCGAAGCCGCAGATCACTTCGTCGAAGATCAGCAGGATGCCGTGCTTCGTGCAGATCTCGCGCAGACGCTGCAGATAGCCCTGCGGCGGCACGACGACGCCGACCGAGCCCTGCATGGGCTCGACGATGACCGCGGCGATCGTCGAGGCGTCGTGCAGCGCGACGAGGCGCTCCAGCTCGTCGGCCAGATGCGCACCCCAGGCCGGCTGGCCGCGCGAGAAGGCCATTTCCTTGAGATTGTGCGTATGCGGCAGATGGTCGACACCCGGCAGCATCAGCGGCGCGAACATCTTGCGGTTGGCGACCATGCCGCCGGCGGAAATCCCGGCGATGCCGACGCCGTGATAGCCCTTCTCGCGGCCGATGATGCGCGTGCGCGACGCCTCGCCGCGCAGGCGGTGGTAGGCGATCGCGATCTTGACCGCGGTGTCGACGGCTTCGGAGCCGGAGTTGGTGAAGAACACGCGGTTCAGATCGCCCGGCGCGACCGCGGCGATGCGCTCGGCCAAGCGGAACGTGTCGGGGCTGGCGACCTGGAACGCAGGGATGTAGTCGGCCTTGTCGAGCTGGGCCTTGACCGCCTCGACGATGCGCGGATCGCGATGGCCCAGCGAGGAACACCAGAGGCCGGACAGGCAGTCGAACAGGCGCTGGCCTTCGACGGTTGTGTAGTAGGCGCCGGAGGCTTCGACGAGCAGGCGGTCCAGCGGGCGGTGCTGCTTGAAATAGCGGTTGTGCGTGAACGGCATCCAGTACGGATCGAGGTTCAGATCCGTCTCGGACTGCGGCGCCGTAGCGGCAAGATTCATGGCGGGTTCGGTCCTGGGTTCGTGCGGGCAGACCCGATGGTGCCGCAACGGCACCGCGTCCGTCTGCGCGCGCCTGGGTCGCGCGGTGGAATGCCGCGGCAACGGCGTCGCCGCCGCCTCCGCGACCGCCGCAGGCGGCCCTGGCCGCGCGGCGCTGGAACTGCGCGCTGCGGACTACCTGCCGCAACGCTGCCGGCGAGACCGTATCGCCGACGGAATGCCGAGCGTTGCACTACGCGCGCACGGATGCAAGCGGCGGCGCAGGGCTGCGCCGGCGTGCTAGCGTGCGCTCCCGTTTCCGCCGCCGCCATCCTCCATGGACCTGATCCTGCGCCACGCCAACCTGCCCGACGGACGTCGCGACCACGACATCGGCATCCGCGACGGGCACATCGCCGCGGTCGCGCCGGCGCTCGCGGCGACGGCCGCCGAAGAGATCGATCTGTGCGGCCGCCTCGTCAGTCCCCCGTTCGTCGACGCGCATTTCCATCTCGACGCGGCGCTGTCGCTCGGTCTGCCTCGCCTCAACCGTTCCGGCACCTTGCTCGAAGGCATCGCGCTCTGGGGCGAGCTCAAGCCGCAGCTGACGCAGGAGGCGCTGATCGAGCGCGCACTGGCCTACTGCGACATGGCGGTCAGCCAGGGCCTGCTCGCGATCCGCAGCCACGTCGACGTCTGCGACGACCGCCTGCTCGCGGTGGATGCGCTGCTGGAAGTGAAACGCCGGGTCGCGCCCTATCTCGATCTGCAGCTCGTCGCGTTTCCCCAGGACGGGCTGCTGCGCTCGGCCACCGCGCACGACAACCTTCTGCGCGCGCTCGACCGCGGCGTCGAGGTCGTCGGCGGCATTCCGCATTTCGAGCGCACCATGGCCGACGGCGCCGAATCGGTGCGCCGGCTCTGCGAGCTCGCCGCCGAACGCGGCCTGCTCGTGGACATGCATTGCGACGAGTCCGACGACCCGCTGTCGCGGCACATCGAGACCCTGGCCGCGCAGACGCACCGCCTCGGCCTGCACGGCCGCGTGACCGGCTCGCACCTGACCTCGATGCATTCGATGGACAACTACTACGTGTCCAAGCTACTGCCGCTGATCGCCGAAAGCGGCGTCGCGGCGGTGGCCAACCCGCTGATCAACATCACCCTGCAGGGCCGCCACGACAGCTATCCGAAGCGCCGCGGCATGACGCGCGTGCCGGAGCTGCTGGCCGCCGGCGTGAACGTCGCGTTCGGCCACGACTGCGTCATGGACCCGTGGTACTCGTTCGGCAGCGCCGACATGCTCGAGGTCGCGCACATGGGCATCCATGTCGCGCAGATGACCTCGCAGGACGCGATACGCCAGGCCTTCGACGCAATCACCGTCAACGCCGCGCGCATCCTGCACCTGGACGGCTACGGCCTCGCGCCGGGCTGCCGCGCCGACATCGTCGTGCTGCAGGCGGCCGATCCGTTCGAGGCGCTGCGCCTGAAGGCCGCGCGGCTGTACGTGCTGCGCAGCGGTCGCGTGATCGCCAGCAGCCCCGAGCGCGCCGCGGCGCTCGATCTGCCGGGGCGGCCGGACCGCGTGACCCCGGAATTCGTGCCGGGATCGATCCGTTAGAGGCGATTGCCGGCCGCAGGCACTACGGCTGGACGCCGTCGATGTATCGGTCCAGCACAGCCATGCCGTCGCGTTCCAGCTCCCGCAAGTGCTCGATCAGCCCGCGCAGACCGGGATCGTTGCGACGGCCCAGCCTTGCTATCCAGCGCCGCGCCGCGACCCTCGCTTCGGCTTCGCGGCCTTCGTTGAGCAACAACGTCACTTCGAGATGGGACAGCGAGATCGCTTCGGGATCGATCTGCTCGGCCTCGCGGAACAGCGCCCAGACCTTGGCGAAATCCTGCCGGTCACTCGCGATCGAAGCCAGACGCTGCAACGCGGCGGATTTCACCGTGCGGTCACCGTGACGCACGGCGCGCTCCAGCAGTTGCGCCTTCTTGCGCGGCTTGCCCAGATCGGAATACACATCGGTGAGAAGATCGAGCAGCAGCTCGCGGCGCGCGACGAATGCATCGTCGCGCAGGAACCACGGCTCCAGCAGCGCCAGCACCGATGTGCTGTCGCCCCGCGCCTGCCATTCACCCGCGACATGCGCGACCCGGTCGACGTCCACGCGGCTGTCCGGCAGCGCTTTCCACTGCGTGCGCGGCAGCAGGCGCAACACTTCGCCAAGCAGGTTCGCATCCCTCAGCGGCAGGTTGCGCGACAGCGGCTCGCAGCATTGTTTGAACTTGACGCCGGAACCACAGTAACAAGGTTCGTTGCGCTGCGGCGTCGGCAACAGCGGGGAAGCAAAGCCGTGGGCCGGATTCGGCGACGCCTGCCATACCGAGCGCGCCAGCGCGAGGCCGAGCCGCCTGCGCAGATCGTCGTCGTCGCGCAAGTTGCCCTCGGGCGGCGCCGGGAACAGATCGCGCTCCATCTGCAGGTAACGCCGCTGATATTCGGACAGATCGTCGCTGCGCAGCAGCAGCTGCAGACAGCGGCTGACGAAAAAATCGAAGTCGAATCCGCCGTTCATCCTGCACCTTCATTTCAGATCCGGCATCGTACCGGCTAAATCGGTGTCGCGCCGCACCCGATCGGGTGCGCTCGCCTGCATCCGGACGGGGCACGCCGGCGCAGCACCTCCACCGCCTGACCAGGCACCTGCCGCCAATGAAAAGCCCCGCATCGCTGCGGGGCTTTCGGCATCGCATGATCCGCCGCGCGCTGCGCGGCGGATCGTAGACGACGGGTCGCGGACTATCAGAAGTCCATGCCGCCCATACCGCCCATGCCGCCGCCGTGGTCGTGGCCGCCGGCAGCCGGCGCGTCCTTCTTCGGCGCTTCGGCGACCATGGCTTCGGTCGTGATCATCAGGCCGGCGATCGAGGCCGCGTTCTGCAGTGCCGAACGGGTGACCTTGGTCGGGTCCAGGATGCCGAACGCGATCATGTCGCCGTATTCGCCGTTGGCCGCGTTGTAGCCGAAGTTGCCCGAACCTTCCTTCACCTTGTTCAGGACGACCGAGGGCTCTTCGCCGCAGTTGCTGACGATTTCGCGCAGCGGCGCTTCCATCGCGCGCTTGGCGATGTTGATGCCGTGGGCCTGGTCTTCGTTGTCGCCCTTGACCGAGCCGATGGCCTGCAGCGCGCGGATCAGCGCGACGCCGCCGCCCGGGACCACGCCTTCCTCGACGGCCGCACGCGTCGCGTGCAGGGCGTCTTCGACGCGGGCCTTCTTTTCCTTCATTTCGACTTCGGTCGCGGCGCCGACCTTGATGACCGCAACGCCGCCGGCCAGCTTGGCCACGCGTTCCTGCAGCTTTTCGCGGTCGTAGTCGGAGCTGGTCTCTTCGATCTGGGCCTTGATCTGCTTGATGCGGGCCTGGATCGCGTCGGCGTCGCCGGCGCCGTCGATGATGGTCGAATTTTCCTTCGACACGACGATCTTCTTGGCGCGGCCGAGATCCTTGATCGTGGCCTTTTCGAGCTGCAGGCCGACTTCCTCGGAGATCACGGTGCCGCCGGTCAGGACAGCCATGTCTTCGAGCATCGCCTTGCGACGGTCGCCGAAGCCCGGCGCCTTGACCGCGCAGACCTTGACGATGCCGCGGATGGTGTTGACGACGAGGGTCGCCAGCGCTTCGCCTTCGACTTCCTCGGCGACGATCAGCAGCGGCTTGCCGGCCTTCGCGACGCCTTCGAGCACGGGCAGCAGCTCGCGCACGTTGGAGATCTTCTTGTCGTGCAGCAGGATGTACGGATCGTCCAGTTCGGCCTGCATCGACTGCTGGTTGTTGATGAAGTACGGCGACAGGTAGCCGCGGTCGAACTGCATGCCTTCGACGACGTCGAGCTCGTTCTCGAGACCCGAGCCTTCCTCGACGGTGATCACGCCTTCCTTGCCGACCTTCTTCATCGCCTCGGCGATGATGTCGCCGATGTTGGCGTCGGAGTTGGCCGAGATCGTGCCGACCTGGGCGATAGCCTTGTCGTCGGCGGTCGGCTTGGACAGGGACTTCAGCTCGGCGACGGCGGCCGTGACGGCCTTGTCGATGCCGCGCTTGAGGTCCATCGGGTTCATGCCGGCGGCGACGGCCTTCATGCCTTCGCGGATCAGCGCCTGAGCGAGAACGGTCGCGGTCGTGGTGCCGTCGCCGGCGACGTCGGAGGTCTTGGAAGCGACTTCCTTGACCATCTGCGCGCCCATGTTCTCGAACTTGTCGGCCAGCTCGATTTCCTTGGCGACGGAGACGCCGTCCTTGGTGATCGTCGGCGCGCCGAAGCTCTTTTCGAGCACGACGTTGCGGCCCTTCGGGCCCAGGGTGGCCTTTACGGCGTTGGCGAGGGTATTGACGCCGCGGACCATGCGGGCGCGGGCATCTTCACCGAAACGGATTTCTTTGGCTGCCATTGGATAAGACTCCGGAAAATTCTTGGGGATGTAGCGAGGAAAAAGAGAGCGGTGACGGATCGGGCGGCTGCGCTGTCGCCGCGGGGGCGTCGCGCCGCATCCGTCGGCGGCGATCAGGCTTCGATGACGGCCAGCAGATCTTCTTCGCGCATGACCAGCAGCTCTTCGCCGTCGATCTTCACTTCGGTGCCGCTGTACTTGCCGAACAGCACCTTGTCGCCGGCCTTGACCGCGATCGGACGGACCTTGCCGTCTTCGAGGATCTTGCCGGTGCCGGCAGCGATGACTTCACCGCGGACGGGCTTTTCGGTCGCGCTGTCGGGGATCACGATGCCGCCGGCGGACTTGGTCTCGGCTTCCAGGCGCTTGATGATCACGCGATCGTGCAGGGGACGAAGCTTCATGGGTTGTTCCCTCAAAGTGACAAGGAGTTGATTAATAAAGGGTTGTGGCGGCCTGTTAGCACTCACCGCCGGTGAGTGCCAATTTTAGCCGGGAAAAGTGACAAGGCAATGCCCTGTCGGGTGACCGGCAGATAGGGCGCTGCCCGGCGCTTTCAAGAGCCGGCCCGCCGGCGATCGCGTCGATCCGATCCGGCAGCCGCGGCAGCGGCCGCGGCCGTGCCGGCCCGGCGACGGCGTCGTGCCGCAAGCGGGCCATGGGCGCGGCGGGCC
>NZ_JANFVR010000154.1 GCF_024609805.1 Tahibacter caeni
CGGCGCGGCACGCTCGGCGGCGCGCGGCGCGGCGCCGGGCTTGAGACGGTTGCCGCTGGGCTTCCTCGCGAACATCAGGCGCTCCCGGGCCGCCAGTCGTCGAGCAGGCGGCCGTGGTCGAGCACGAGCACGCGCTTGCCCATGCGCTTGACCAGCGGCAGGTCGTGGCTCGCGACGAGCACGGTGGTGCCGACCTGCTGGAAATCGGCGAACAGCCGCATGATCTCGCCCGACAGCTGCGGATCGAGATTGCCGGTGGGCTCGTCGGCGATCAGCACGGCCGGCTTGGCCACGATCGCGCGGGCGATGCCGACCCGCTGCTGCTCGCCGGTGGACAGGGTGATCGGCGCGGCGCGCTCGCGCTCGAGCAGGCCGACCTTGTCGAGCGCCGCGCGCACGCGCTTGGCGATCTCCTCGCGCGACAGGCCGGCGATGATCAGCGGCAGCGCGACGTTGTCGTAGACGCTGCGGTCCATGAGCAGGCGGTGATCCTGGAACACCATGCCGATGCCGCGGCGCAGCTCCGGTATGCGGCCGCGGCGCAGGCCGTGCAGGTTCTGACCGTTGACCGTGACGTGGCCGCGCGTCGGCCGCTCGATCAGCGCGATGAGCTTGAGCAGGGTGCTCTTGCCGGCGCCCGAATGACCGGTGACGAAGGCCATCTCGCCGGCGGCCAGCTCGAACGAGAGCTCGTGCACGGCCTCGTGGCCCGAGGCGTAGCGCTTGGTGACCTGGTCGAAGCGGATCATGGCCGCGGCAGTCTCGCTCACTTGACCATCTGGTTCAGATTGAAGATCGGCAGCAGGATCGCGAGCACGATGAACAGCACCATCGCGCCGACGAGCAGGATCACGGCCGGGCCGAGCACCGCGGTCAGCACGGCGAGCCAGCGGTCGAGCTCCTTGGCCTGGTGCGCGGCGGCTTCGTCGAGCATGCGTTCGAGCTGGCCCGAGCGTTCGCCGCTGGCGATCAGCCGCACGGCGACCGGCGGGAAATAGCCGCTGTCGGCCAGCGCGCGCGAGAACGCGCCGCCTTCGCGTACCTTGTGCGCGGCACGGCGCAGCGCATCGCGCATGGGCAGATTGGGAACTACCTGGGCCGAGATCGCGAGCGCGTCGAGCAGCGGCACGGCGCTCGCGCTCAGCAGCGCCAGGGTGCGCGCCGCACGCGCCGTGTTCGACGCGCGCGTGAGCTTGCCGATCAAGGGCAGGCGCAGCAGCCAGCGATGCCAGGCCATGCGCACCGCGTCGCGGCGCAATGCGAAACGCGCCCCGACCGCGGCGGCGGCGAGCACGATGCCCAACAGCAGGCCCCAGCGTTTGACGATGTCCGACAGCGCGATCAGCACCGTCGTCGGCAGCGGCAAGTCCTGCTTCATGCTCGCGAACACGCCGACGATCTGCGGCACGACGTAGACGAGCAGGCCGGTCACCACCGCGACCGCGACGAGCGCCAGCAGCACCGGATAGGCGAGCGCGGTGATCATCTTCTGGCGCAGCGCGTCGCGCGACTCGGCATAGTCGGCCAGGCGCTCGAGCACCGTGCCGAGGCGGCCGGACTGCTCGCCCGCGGCGACCGAGGCGCGGTAGATCTCCGGAAAACTTTCCGGGTAGTCGGCGAGCGCCGCGGCGAGCCCGGCGCCTTCCATGACGCGCGCGCGCAAGGCCACGGTCAGGCTGCGCGCACGTTCGTCCTCGCCCTGCTCGCCGAGCGCGGCCAGCGCCTCGTCGATCGGCAGGCCGGCGCTCAGCAACGTCGCGAGCTGGCGCGTGAACAGCGCGAGCTGCGGCGTCGACAGGCCGCGCCGGCCCAGCGGCGAAGCGCTCTGCTTCTCGTCGACCGGCGTGACTTCGAGCGGATTCAGCCCGCGCTCGCGCAGGGTCTGGCGTACGGCGCGCGCGGTATCGCCCTGCAGGACGCCGCGCTGGGTCTTGCCGCTGGCGTCTAGGGCTTGATAGGCGAATGCCGGCACGCGGGCTGTTCCGTACGAGGAAGCCGGATTGTCTACGGAATCCCGGGGCTCGGGTAGCCGGCCGCATCACGGATGCCGCCGGCCGCGGCCTGCCACCGCGGCCGGCGCGTCCCGGTCAGATCGCGGGCTCAGATCATCGTGACACCCGGCGGCGGCGCCGGCTCGGCGACCGTGGTCCAGAACCAGATCAGGTGCCCGGCCGGATCGGTGACGGCGAAGTTGCGGTCGCCCCACCACTGCGTCGTCAGCGCCTGCGCGATCGCGACGCCGCGGCCGGCGACTTCCGCGTGATAGGCGTCGACGTCGTCGACTTCGAGATAGATCTCGATCGCGCCCGCGGTCAGCGCGCCGCCGTCCTGGGGCCGCGCGAGCATGAGGCCGGCACCGTCGCGCTCGACGATCGCGAAGTCGAGCTGGCCGTCCTTGCCGACCATGCCCATCAGGTGGCCGAAGCCGAGGCGGTCGAGGTAGTAGCTGCGCATCGCGTCGACGGACTCGACGTAGCGCAGCGGCATCACGCGGGAGAAACGGGCGGCATTCACGGGGCGGCTCCTCGAGTCGTGGTTGAATCATGGCTGGGTCGCAGCGGGTGCGGTTGCGGCGCAGCCAGTATCGGCTGACACTGCCCGCCTTTCATCTACTTTTCGGAGTAGAAATGCGCGTGGCCTGGGCCGAGTTCGGCCTGCTCGACGAAGCCGGCTTCGGCAGCTACGAAAAGCGCGCGCTCGTCGCGCTGGCCGTGCACGGCGTCAGCGACGCGGCGACCCTGTGCCGCGAGGCCGACATTCCGACCTCGAAGATCTACGCGGCGATGGAGAAACTCGCGCGCCTGGGCCTGATCGAGGTGCGCCGCTCGCGGCCGCAGCTCTATGCGGCGCTGCCGCCCGAACCGCTGATCGAACGGCTGAACGCGATCGCGCGCGAACGCGCCGAGGCCTTCGCCGCGGCCTCCACGCAGCTGCGCGCCGCGTTCGAGAAGCTGCCGCGCCGGCTCAAGAGCAGCCAGAGCCGCGTCGATCTCGCGCTCGGCGCCGACAGCCACGTCAAGCGCCACGTCAGCCGCCTGGCCGGCGCGCGCAAACGCGTGCTGTCCTATCTCGAGGCCGGCGACATCGCGGCGATCCGCGCGCTGCGCGACGAGGGCTTCGACGTGCTCCGGACCGTCGCGCGGGAGCGCGAGCGCGGCGGCGTCGAGCATCGCGCGATCTTCGGCTTCAGCGACCGCAACGCGGCGCAGCTGCTCGCGTTCCTGCGCGATTTCGCCGGCGCGACGCGCACGCTCAGCGGCGTGCGCTACAGCGGCGAGATCGGCCATCCGTTCCACGTCGTCGACGACGACATCGTGATCCTCGCGCTCGATCACCCGTTCATCGGCGACGGCCGCTTCGCCTCGCTGCTCGTGCAGGACGCCGCGCTGGCCGCGCAGCTGGCCGAAGGCTTCGAGCAGCTCTGGCAGCGCGCGTTGAAGAACCTGCGCGAGATCCGCGCCTGGCCCGGACGCGCCGGCCGCAGCGGCGCGGCGGACTGACGGCGCTGCGGAATGAGCTCCGCCAGGGATCGGGGACGATGTGAAGTCCCTCCCCAAGCGCGCACCGCGCCTGGGGATAGGGAAGCGGTGCTACGGTGCAGTCACCCCGGCCACAAACACAAACCTGTCACCGGGTTCCCGCTGCACGGCGGGCCTCACTGTTCTTTCGCCAGCACGCTGTGCCGGATGCCGTAGCCGAAATACACGGCGAGGCCGAGCAGCATCCAGAGGCCGAAGCGTTCCCAGGTCACGAGCGGCAGGCCGGTCAGCAGCCAGATCGAGAACACGATGCCGATGACCGGGATGAGCGGCACGAGCGGCGTGCGGAACGCGCGCTTGACCTCGGGCCGCGTGCGGCGCAGCACGATGATCGAGCCGCAGATCACGATGAACGCGCAGAGCACGCCGATATTGACGAGCTTGGCGAGATCGCCGATCGGCAGCGCGCCGGCAGCCAGGCCCGTCAGCACGCCGAGGAACAGGGTCGGCCGGTACGGCGTGCCGTAGCGCGGATGCACCTTCGCGAACCAGGCCGGCAGCAGGCCGTCGCGCGCGAGCGAGAACCAGATCCGGGCGGCCGCGAGCATGAACGCGAACACGACGCTGATGATGCTGGCGACCGCGACGGCCGAGATCGCCGCGCTGATCCAGGTCAGGCCCAGCGACTGGAACGCGTTGGCGACCGGCGCGTCGTTGTTGAGCGTGGTGTAGTGGGCCACGCCGGTGATCACGAACGAGATCGTCAGGTACAGCGCCATCGACACGCCGAGCGACAGCAGGATCGCGCGCGGCAGGTCGCGCTGCGGGTTCTTCGATTCCTCGGCCGCCGTGGTCAGAGTGTCGTAGCCGAACACGGCGAAGAACACGACCGAGGCCGCCGCGACGACGCCGTGCAGGCCGAAATGACGTTCGCCGTCGGCGCCGACGACTTCCGGCGGAATGAACGGCACCCAGTTCGCGCTGTTGATGTAGAACGCGCCGACGCCGATCACCAGCGCGACGCCGACGACCTTGACCGCGACGACGACGGTGTTGAGCCGCGCGCCGGTCTCGGTGCGCACGGTCAGCAGCACCGCGACACCCATCGCGACGAGCGCCGCGATCACGTTGAACACGCGGCCGTCGCCGGTGCCCATCGCGCCCTGCGCCCAGACCGGCAGGTGGATGCCGACGTGCGCGAGCAGGTTCTGCAGATAGCCGGCCCAGCCGCTCGCGACCGCGGCGACGATCAGCGCGTACTCGAGCAGCAGGTCCCAGCCGATCAGCCAGGCCACGCCCTCGCCGAGCACCGCATAGCCGTAGGTGTAGGCGCTGCCGGTGACCGGAATCATGCCGGCGAATTCCGCGTAGCACAGCGCCGCAGCGGCGCTCGCGATGCCGGCGATGATGAAGGCCAGCGCGACGGCCGGACCGGCGTTGACCGCGGCCTGCTGGCCCGCCAGCACGAAGATGCCGACGCCGATGATGCCGCCGAGGCCGATCGCGGTCAGCTGCCAGAGGCCGAGCACGCGGCGCAGCTCGCCGCGCGCGCCCGCCTCGCTCTGCAATTGTTCGATGCTCTTGTGGCGCGTGATCTGTTGGACGAGGCTCATTGTTCCCTCCCAGGAATCCGCCCGATCATAGCGAAGTCGCCGCGCCGCGCGCCGCTGCCATGCGTCGCGATGCGGTGCAGCAATTTGCGAGGATCGAACGAACCGACGTGGGTTGCCGCCGAGCCGCAATCTATGCCGCGTTTCTCGCACGCAGCAGCCGGAATACCGGCACGCCGAGCAGCACGATGATCAGGCCGGGCCAGGTGTAGGCCGGCTTCCAGACCAGCAGGCTCAGGCCGATCGCGCTCGCGAACACGATGTACAGCGCGGGCAGCCAGGGATAGCCGAACGCTCGGTAGGGCCGCTCGAGGTCGGCGCGCGTGCGGCGCAGGCGGAACAGGCCGGCGATCGTCAGCACGTAGAAGATCAGGGTCGCGAAGATCACGTAGTCGAGCAGATCGCCGTAGCGGCCCGACAGGCACAGCACGCAGGCCCACAGCGCCTGCAGCCCGAGCGCCCAGCCCGGCACCGCATTGGCATTGAGACGGCCGGCGCGCGCGAAGAACAGGCCGTCGCGCGCCATGCCGTAGTAGACGCGTGCGCCGGCCAGCACGAGGCCGTTCACGCAGCCGAACGTCGACACCATGATCAGCACGGCGATCAGCACCGTGCCGACGGGACCGAACGCGGCCTGCGCCGCGGCGACGCCGACGCGGTCCGCCTCGGCACCGGCGATGCCCGACAGCGGCAGCACGGCCAGATACATGAGGTTCGCGACCAGATACAGGCTGCAGACCAGCGCGGTGCCGAGGAACAGGCTCAGTCCTACGTTGCGCCGCGGATTGCGGATCTCGTCGGCGACCGAGGCCGCGCTGTGCCAGGAATCCGACGAGAACAGCGCACCGACCATCGATACGGCGACCGCGGGCAGCAACGCGAGCGCGAGTCCCGCCGGCGTCGCGGCCGGCCGCTGCCACGCCTGCGCCCAGTTGTCCTGCCAGACCTGCGCGTTCGCGCCGAGCAGCAGGCCGAACGCGATCAATGCGAGCAGCGCGGCGATCTTGGCCAGCGTGAAGCCGGTCTGTATCCACTTGCCGTAGTGCACGCCGCGCGCGTTGACGACGCTCAGCAGCAGAACGACCGCGATCGCGACGAGCTGCGCCGCAGTGACGCGGAAACCGCCGAGCTGCAGCAGCACGTTGCCGTCGCCGAGCGACGGTGCGAGATAGGCCGCGAACTTCGCGAACGCGACGCCGACCGCGGCGATCGAGCCGGTCTGGATCACGGCGAAGAACGCCCAGCCGTAGAGGAACGCCGGCAGCCGGCCCCAGGACTCGCGCAGATAGACGTACTGCCCGCCGGCGCGCGGATACATCGCCGCCAGCTCCGCATAGCTCAGCGCACCGACCACGGTCATGAACCCGGAGATCAGCCAGACCAGCACGAGCCAGCCCGCGCCGCCCGTCGTGCGCACGATGTCGGCGCTGACGATGAAGATGCCCGACCCGATCATCGACCCGGCCACGAGCATGGTCCCGTCGAGCAGCCCGAGCGAACGGCGGAAGCCTTCGGGTTGCATGTCGCCTGCTGCCTGCTGGGTCATGCCGGTGCTCCGCGGGGATCGGCCGATCTTAACGAGGCGGATCAGCGGCCGACGAGGCGGATTGCGACGCCGATGCCGACGGATACGCCGGTTCCGTACGGAGCGGCACCGAACGCGAACAGGCTTTGACGTTGTCACTCGCGGAGCGAGCCTCGGTCGATGGTGCCGATGGCCGGAGCCTGGTAGGTTGTCGCCCGAAACCCGACGCTGCGCGCCGGGCCGACCGCCACGCGCATACAACGCTTCCGATGACGATCCGTCCATGACCCAATGCGTTCGCTACATCAAGAGCCACAGCCACGGCGGCCGCATCGGCGTACTCGTCGAGTTCGCACTCGAGAGCGAGCACGCGACCCGCATGGATCCGTTCCAGCAACTGGCCGGAGATGTGGCGCTGCACCTCGTCGCATGCACGCCCCCCGGCTTGGCAGAACTGTTGCAGCAGGGCTTCGTCAAGAATCCTTCGTGCAGCATTGCCGAACGGATCGAACAAGCCTCGCGCGCCGTGCGCGAGCGCATCAGCATCGTCCGGTTCGTACGCTGGGATACCAAACCGGCGCCGGCGGAGCCGACGCATCCGCCGCGCGCGCCCGCCAGCCGCGCATCAGGAGCCGCGTGATCGACACGATCGTCCTCGCCGGCTCAATGCTGTATCGCCGACCGAAGTGGGCTGCCTACGATCCCGGCTGGCTCGTCGAAGCGGCGGAACGCGAACATCCCGATCAGCCATGGCTCGCGGCGGCGCTGTCCCGCTGCACGCGCGCCCGATGGGAAAGCCGGGCCTACGTCCATTTCGTCGCGCCGGATCGTCCCAACCGCCTGGGTTCCGAGTGGCAGTTCGAACGCAGTCTGATGCTGGAAGACACCGCGCACGGAACCATCATTCTCGACATCTTGCGCGGCGGCCGCGTCGGCGGCGCCGAGTTCCTGTCGCGCCTGCTCGATCGCTAGACTCGACGCTCATGCCGCATCAACCGGCGACGGGATCACACGCCTGACCACGGATGTCCGGCGTTGCCGATCTACCTCGCCCGAGTGCGGTAATGAGGGTTCGGTCATGGGCTCACTCACGGAAGGATCCACCGACGACGATGACATGGAGCCCCGTCGACGACGGCGCGACGATAGGCCAGCCCGGCAGCGAGTCCGGCGTCATCCTGCGCGACGACGAACACCCGCTCGGCGCGCGCATCACCCACCCTGGAGCATGACGGCGACGTGGCGCCGTATGCGATCCCCTGCGGCATCTACGGCTGGATGATGCGCACGCATTTCGCATCGACGGAGGCCGAGGCGCAGCGCGACTACGATCGGAGGCGAGGCGCTGTCGGCGATACTCGCCGATCTGCCCGACGATCGGGGCAGCGGGCTGCGAAGCTCGCAAAGCGTAGAACTTACGCGGCGATAACCCGATTCGTCGAACGATTCCGCTGATTACCCGTGACAATCACGGGAGCGCGCATGGCCGGAACCTCCATCACCATCGACGTATCGACAGTGAGCACGCAGCGCGAGCTGCACGCGCTGCTGGCCCATTCGCTGGCGTTCCCGGCCCACTACGGCCACAACTGGGACGCTTTCTGGGATTGCGCCACGGACCTCGCCTACTCGGAGCCGGTATCGCTGACGATCGTGGGCTTGGCGCAACTGAAACTTCGATTACCCGAGGACACCGCAATTTTCGAGAACTGCCTGAATGATCTGCAGAGGGATCACGCAACGTTCCGCATGCGCATGGACTGAAGAGAGATTCGCGCCACGCCGCAACATTTTTTGCGGCCGCGCCCCGCCTCAAGAAACCACCCGCTCCCGCGATTCGAGGTCGCCTCAATCCTCGCGCGTGACCCGCAACACCTCGTCCACCGACGTCACGCCGGCGAGGCACTTGGCCCAGCCGTCGGCGGCGATCGACGGTGCGCGCGTGCGCACGTAGCGTTCCATCTCGGCTTCGGACGCGCCTTCGTGGATCTGGCGGCGGAAGTTCTCGTCGACGCCGATCAGCTCGTAGATGCCGGTGCGGCCGCGGTAGCCCGAGGCGCGGCCGGTCAGGCCGTCGGCGGGCCTGTAGAGGATCGCGTGCGTGTCGGCCGGCTGGCCGAACGCGGACAGCTCGCGCGGCGTGGCCGGATAGGCCTCGCGCGTCGCCGGATCGAGCACGCGCACGAGACGCTGGGCGAGCACGCCGATCAGGGACGAGGACAGCAGGAAGGGTTCGACGCCCATGTCGCGCAGGCGCGTGACCGCGCCGACCGCGGAGTTCGTGTGCAGCGTCGACAGCACGAGATGGCCGGTCAGCGACGCCTGCACGGCGATCTGCGCCGTTTCGAGATCGCGGATTTCGCCGACCATGACCACGTCCGGGTCCTGGCGCAGGATCGCGCGCAGCCCTCGCGCAAAGGTCATCTCGACCTTGGTGTTGACCTGGGTCTGGCCGACGCCGTCGATGTAGTACTCGATCGGGTCCTCGACCGTCATGATGTTGCGGCTCGCGTCGTTGAGCTTCAGCAGCGCGGCGTACAAGGTGGTCGTCTTGCCCGAGCCCGTCGGGCCGGTCACGAGAAAGATGCCGTGCGGCCGCGCGATGATGCTTTCGAGCCGCGCACGGTCGTCGGCGGCCATGCCGAGCTGGATCAGGTCGAGGCGGCCGGCCTGCTTGTCGAGCAGACGCAGCACGACGCGCTCGCCGTGGCCGGCCGGAATCGTCGACACGCGCACGTCGACCGGACGGCCGGCGATCTTCAGGCCGATGCGGCCGTCCTGCGGCAGGCGCTTCTCGGCGATGTCGAGCTTGGCCATGACCTTGATGCGGCTGACCACGGCGTTGGCGACGGCCTTCTGCGGCGACAGGATCTCGCGCAGCACGCCGTCGATGCGGAAACGCACGACGAGGCGGTTCTCGTAGGGCTCGATGTGGATGTCCGACGCGCCTTCCTTGACCGCCTCGGTCAGCAGCGCGTTGATGAGCCGGATGATCGGCGCGTCGTCGTCGCTCTCGAGCAGGTCCTCGGGCTCGGGCAGGTCGTCGGCGATCGAGCGCAGATCAAGCGACTCGTCCATGTCCGAGACCACGCCGCGCGCATCGTCGCCCTGCTCGTAGAGCCGGCGCAGCAGTTGCTCGAAGTCCGCCGCCGCATAGCGCGTGAGCTTGAGCGGCGCGCCGAGGTAGCGGCGCAACTCGGCCAGCACCTCCGGCTTGACGCCTTCGCGGCAGGCCACTTCGGCATGGTCGTCGTGCCAGGCCACGAGCGTCGCGCCGTTGCGCCGTGCGAAGCCGAAGTTCGGCCGCGCCGGCCGCGTCGCCCGCGCGGCATCCGCGGTGCCGGCGGACGACGGCTTGGCTTGCGTCACTTGCCGCTCCGGCCCGCTTTCTTCGGTGCGGGCTTGCCGCCGCCGGCCGGCAGTGCGGCCGGCGCGGCCGGGCCGTTCGGATCGGCCATGAAGTCGTGCATTTCCGGCACGACGGGCTGGCGCGCTTCCGGCGTCAGCGCCTCGCGGTTGTGGCGCATCTGCAGCTGTTCGGTGCGGATGTAGTTGTACTTCTCGCTCGACACAGCCGCTTCGGTCGCCGCGTCGCGCAGGATCTTCGGATGCAGGAAGATCATCAGGTCGCGCTTGGCGACCTTGTTGCTGCGGTACTTGAACAGGTTGCCGAGCACCGGAATGCTGCCGAGGCCCGGCACTTTCTGGTTGCTGTCGCTCGCGTTGGAGTCGATCAGGCCGCCGAGCACGAGCGTCGCGTCGTCGGCGACGAGCACGCTCGTAGACAGCTCGCGCTTGTTCGTCACGAGATCGACGGCGCCGTCGACGCTCGGCGCGAGCGAGGACACTTCCTGGTGCAGGTCCAGGCGCACCGAGTCGCCTTCGTTGATGTGCGGCGTGACCTTGAGCGTCAGGCCGACGTCCTTGCGTTCGATGGTCTGGAACGGATTGAGCGGCTGACCGGCGCCGCCGCCGGTGCCCGAGACGTTCGTGTACTGGCCGGTCTTGAACGGCACTTCCTGGGCGACCTTGATCGTCGCCTCGGTGTTGTCCAAGGTCAGCACCGACGGCGTCGACAGCACGTTGGACTTGCCGTCGCCCTTGAGCATGCGCAGCAGGAAGCCGAGGTTGAGGATCTCGCCGACGCCGGGCACGTTGGTCGTGCCGGTGATGTAGCCGAGCGACAGGCCCGCGCCCAGCGCGAGCGGGTTCTGCGCCGTGCTGATGATGCTGCCGTTGTTGTTCGGGCCGTTGAAGTTCGTGCCGCCGATGAAGGTGTTGTCGTCGAGGCCGTTGACGGGCGCCTGCCACTGCACGCCGATCTCGCTCGCGGTCTCGTCGGCGACCTCGGCGATGATGGCTTCGATCAGGACCTGCGCCCGGCGCACGTCGAGCTGGCGGATCACGCCTTCGAGCGAGCGGAACACCGCCGGCGCCGCGCTGATGATCAGCGCATTGGTTTCCTCGTGCGCCTGGATCGTCGCGCTGCCGGCCGCCGCGGCGCCCGCGGACGCGCCGGCCGCGGGC
>NZ_JANFVR010000155.1 GCF_024609805.1 Tahibacter caeni
GGGCGGCGGCCTCCGCGGGCGGCAGGCCGGCCGTGGACGCGGCCGCACCGGGCACGAGCCAGGCGTGACGGCCGTTGGGTTGCAGACGGATCAGCAGAACGGACATGGGGTCGGAGCGGAACGGGACCGCGGGATTGTAGCAGCAGGCCGGCGCCGGTCCCGGGCGACCGTCGCAGCAGCGTGGCCTGCGCGGCGGTCCGCGTCGTTCGGTTGCACGGCCGCGAGCGTGGGCCGCCGCGGCTCAGTCGCTGCCGCGCGAGCGCTGCAGCACGCGCACGCCGCGCTCGCGGTCGATCAGGCTGGTCGGATGGAACAGCAGGCCGTCGAGCTCGATGTCGCCGCGGGCCAGGAAATAGCGGCTGCTCGTGCCGAGGCCGCGCTCCTGGGTCGGGTCGAACGGAATCGCGAGGCCGATCAGTTCCTGGCGGAAGTCGCTGACGTCTTCCCAGCTCGCGTGGCCGTCGCGCCAGAGCCGGCGCGCGACTTCCTCGGTGATGCGCGGGTTCAGCGACTGCAGCACCGGTATCGTCGCGGTGTTCAGGTTGAGCAGGCTGCCGCGCGGCAGCGCGCAGACGTGGGGCGCGAGAGTCGCATAGACCTGGCCGCCGAAACCCTGCAGCAGGCGCAGCTCCGAGGCATGCGTGAACGCGCGGTTCGCCGCGCGGTACGACGGCGCGAGCGCGCCGTAGACGCTGTCCTCGGCGCCGCTGCCGTGACCGCCGCCGCCGGGCTCGCCGTCGGCGTCGATCCAGTCGATGACGGTCTCGGTCAAGGTCGGATCCAGGCGCAGCGCGGTCAGCAGCCGGCGGAAGCGCTCGCGCCATTCGGCCTCGTTGCCGTCGCCGGAGATCAGGTTGTTCAGATTGAAGCAGCCGTTCATGTCGCGCATCTGCGCGGCGATGCGCCCGCCGGGCACGTCGGTCGGCGGCAGCGGCATGGCCCAGATGTCGCCGGCCGTGTCGTTGCGGCTCTGCTCGAGGTCCTTTTCGAGCACGCGCGCCGCATATTGCTCGAGGCCGCGCGCATAGGCGTCGGCCTGCTCGTTGCGCAGCAGGTTGCGCGTGCGCGCGGCGGCGAGCTCGCCGCGGTCGAGCAGGCCGGCGATCAGCACCGTGGCCAGCGCGACCACGAGCAGCGCGATGACGAGAGCCACGCCGGACTGCCGCACGCGCATCTCAGTTCGCTCCGCCGGACGGCAGCTCGATCAGCCGGCTGATCTCGCCGACGCCGTCGATGTCGATGCGGAATTCCACGGCCCGCGGCAGCGCCTCGGGCTTGTCGTCGCGGCGCGGCCAGGCGTCGAGCCAGTTGCCCTGCGTGTCGAGATAGCGCAGCTGCAGCCGGCGCACGCGGTCGCGCACGTCGGTGAACTCGGCCACGCTGCCGGCGGCGCGGTCGAGCACCGCGTAGCGGCCGCGCTTGAGCGTGGCGCCGTCCTGTTCGTAGACGACGCGCTCGAGGCTCGAGCGCGCGTCGATCAGCGCGCTCGCGAAGCCGATCCGCGTGAATTCGAGATGGTCGACGTCGCCGCGCAGCGCCGGCAGCGGCTCGCCGTAGTTGCCGCGCACCGGCCGCGCGACCGCGCCGAGCAGATCGCGTTCGAGCATGCCGACCGTGCGCGCCGTGCGCGCGAAATCCTGCTGCTCGGCGACCAGCGCCTCGCGCGTGCGGATCACCGCATTGAGCCCGCCCCAGGCCAGCGCCGACATGATCGCGAACACGGCCGTCGCGACGAGCACTTCGACCAGCGTGAAGCCCTGCATGGTCCGCGGCCGCCTCATGGCTGCACGCTGTCGCCGGCGAAACCGCTCAGTTGAGCGACCGGATCGGTGCGTTCGTGGTCGGCGAACACCTGCACGGCCAGCCGGCGTATGCGCGCGTCCTGAGTGCCTTCGATCTCGAGCCGCCAGTACCACTCGCGGCCGGCGAAGCGCTGCTGGCCGTCGCGCCGTCCCGTCGACGGCAGGCGGTCGCGCAGGCGCGCCTCGGTCAGTACGTTGGCCGCGATCCAGCCCGCGTAGCTGCGTTCGCGCAGGCCGCCGAAGTCGCGCACGCCGACACCGGCCGCATGCACCAGCGCGGTCAGCGCAAGCCCGAGCACGACCAGCGCGATCAGCACTTCGAGCAAGGTGAAGCCGCGCGCACGCGCCGGTTCGGGCCCGGTCCGGCGCAATGTGCGCCGCCGGCGCGGCGCCGGCATCGACGCGTCAGCGCGACACATCGCGCCGCTCCCGCTTCACGTCGCCGGCGATGCTGCCGTCGAGGCGCCAGCGCAGGCCGAGGTCGGGCAGGCCTAGTTCGAGCCGGAACGGCGTGAGCTCGCCCGAGGCGAAACAGATCACCGGCGGCACTTCGGGCGGTTGCGGCGGAATCTCGATGCGCCTGCCGTCGCGGCTCAGCTCCGCGCGCAGGTTGGCCGGCCATTGGCGATCGCGCAGCTCGCCCTGGACGAACGGTTTCCAGTTCTCGCCGTCCTGCTGGCTGAAGACGAAGCCGCCGTCGACGAGGCTCAGCCCGACCGCGCGGCCGCCGATTTCCGCATGCTCGCAGGCATAGCCGAGCAGCGCCTGCAGCCGCTCGGCTTCGCGCTCGAGCTGGCGCTCGCCGCCGCTGCCGGCCATCGCGATCGTCACGGCCGCCGCGAGCACCGCGAGGATCACGACGACGACGAGGATTTCGATCAGGGTGAAGCCGGCGTCGCGCGGCGACCGAGGTCTTTCGCCGCGCCGGATGCCCGGGTATCGCACGACTGAACCCCGAAGCGGTGCGGGACCGCGAAGCCGCGCGGTGCGGCCTGGCTCTGCAAACGCGTGGCGCGTCGTGTCGCTCATGGCTGCGAGCGGGCGGGCGAGGAGCGCGCCTCAGCTCTTCCAGTTGCCGATGTCGCCGGCTTCGCCGTCGCCGCCGGGCTTGCCGTCGGCGCCCAGCGTATAGACGTCCATGTCGCCGTGGGCGCCCGGATGCAGATAGAGATAGTTGCGGCCCCAGGGGTCCTTCGGCACGCCGTCGAGATAGCCGCCCTTGCGCCAGTTCGGCGCTTCGGGCGCGCCGCTGGGCTTGCTGACGAGCGCTTCGAGTCCCTGCTCGGTCGCCGGATAGGTGAAGTTGTCGAGCTTGTAGGTGTTCAGCGAGGTCACGATGGCCTGGATGTCGGCCTTGGCGCGCGCGACGCGCGCCTCGCCCGGATGTTCCATGACCTTGGGGACGACCACCGCCGCGAGGATCGCGAGGATGACGACGACGACGAGCACTTCGATCAGGGTGAAGCCCCGCGCCGGAAACCGGACGGAGCGGCGGACGGAAACGGCGGTCATGCGCGGCCTTCTTGCGAGCGGGTGAAAACGTCGCCGATCATAGCAAAGCCATGCCTGCTCCCCTGCCCCGTTCCAACGCCGCGCTGGCCGCGCGCGATCTCGCCGTGCTCTGGCATCCCTGCACCCAGATGCACGACCACGAAACCCTGCCGCTGCTGCCGATCGTCCGCGCAGAAGGCGTCTGGCTGTTCGATGCCGACGGCGGCCGCTATCTCGACGCGGTCAGCTCCTGGTGGACCAACGTGTTCGGCCATCGCCACCCGCGGATCGTCGCGGCGCTGAAGCGGCAGCTCGACACGCTCGACCACGTCATGCTGGCCGGATTCACCCACGAGCCCGCGCTGGAGCTGGCCGAGGCGCTCGTCGCGCTCGCGCCGCCGGGCCTCGCACGCGTGTTCTACGCGGACAACGGCTCCAGCGCGATCGAAGTCGCGCTGAAAATGAGCTTCCACTACTGGCGCAACCTCGGCCGCGGCGCCAAACAGCGCTTCATCGCTCTGAGCGGCAGCTACCACGGCGAGACGCTCGGCGCGCTGTCGGTCACCGACGTCCCGCTGTATCGCGACACCTATTCGCCGCTGCTGCTGCAGCCGCTGTTCGCGCCGTCGCCCGACACGTATCTGGCCGAGCCCGGCGAGACCGCGGCCGAGGTCGCGACACGGCGCCTCGCCGAGCTGCGCGCGCTGCTGGAGCAGCACGCCGAAGAGACCTGCGCCGTCATCGTCGAGCCGCTCGTGCAGTGCGCCGGCGGCATGCGCATGTACGACCCGAGCTATCTGAGAGGCCTGCGCGCGCTCTGCGACGAATTCGACGTGCACCTGATCGCCGACGAGATCGCCGTCGGCTTCGGCCGCACGGGCACTCTGTTCGCCTGCGAACAGGGCGGCATCACGCCGGACTTTCTCTGCCTGTCGAAGGGACTGACCGGCGGCACCCTGCCGCTGTCGGCCGTGGTCACGACGGAAGCCGTCTATGCGGCGTTCTACGCCGAATACGCGAGCGGCAAGGCCTTCCTGCATTCGCACAGCTATACCGGCAACGCGCTGGCCTGCCGCGCGGCGCTGGCGACGCTCGAGCTGTTCCGCGACGAGCCCGTGCTCGCGCGCAATCGCGAGCTCGCCGCCGTGCTCGCGCGCGAGCTCGATGCGTTGCGCGACCATCCGCAGGTCGGCGACGTACGCCAGACCGGCCTGATCGCCGCGGTCGAACTCGTGCGCGACCGCGCGACGCGCGAACCGTTTCCGGCCGCCGAGCGTCGCGGCCTGCGCGTCTACCGTCACGGACTCGCCCACGAGATGCTGCTGCGCCCGCTCGGCAACGTCGTGTATTTCATGCCGCCCTACGTGATCGAGCCCGGACAGATCGCCGCGATGATCCGCGTCGCACGCGACGGGATCGCCGCGGCGGTAGGCTGAGCGGCGGCGGCAGATCATGCGGCGCGACGCAGCGTGAGAGTTTCGCTGCCCTGACGACAGTCGCCTCTGGCGGCTCTGACCGCGCGGCCAGACCAGAGGACGTGCCTTCGGTTGCAGATCTCGGGCCGTTTGACACCCAATCGAGAACGATTATCATTAACTGAAATTTGACCTTCCCGCGTATCGCCAGCCGGGTTCCTCGCCGAACGCCGCCAGCCGCGTCCACCGCACGTACAGGCTGACTCCGTTCCATGCCGCTGACCCGTCTCTCCCTGGCGATCGCCTTCGCGATCGCGGCGCCGCTCGCGCGCGCCGAACCCGCGGCCGAAGCCGCTCCCGAAACCTACGACCAGCTCGAGCGCATCATCGTCTCGGCCACGTTGTCCGCGCAGGCGGTCAAGGATATCGCCGCCGAAACCACGGTGCTGCTGCGCGAGGAAATGGACCGGCGCCTGAATCAGGACCTGCGCGACCTCGTGCGCTACGAGCCCGGCATCAGCGTGACCGGCGGCGGCCGCTTCGGCCTCGGCGGCTTCGCGATCCGCGGCCTCGACGGCAATCGCGTGCGCATCGAAGTCGACGGCGTCAGCGCGCCCGACGCGTTCTCGATAGGCAGCTTCTCCAACGCCGGGCGTAACTTCGTCGATCTGGATTCGCTCAAGCGCGTCGAGATCGTTCGCGGCGCCGCCTCGGCGCTGTACGGCTCCGACGCACTCGGCGGGGTCGTCAGCTTCGTGACCAAGGATCCGCGCGACTACGTCGCCGGCGACGGCCGCTATCTCGGCCTCAAGGGTCTCTACGACAGCGCCGACCGCCAGGCCACCGAAAGCGTGACCGGCGCGCTCCAGGACGGTCGCCACGGCCTGCTCGCCGTCGTCACGCACCGCGACGGCCACGAGCTGAACAACCGCGGCGAGCGCGACGTGACCGGCAGCACGCGCACGCGGCCGAATCCGCAGGACACCGACGACAACGCGCTGCTGGCCAAGTACGTCTACGGCGACGCGCAGGACTTCTCGCGCGTGACGCTCGACGCGTCGCGCAGCGACGCCGACACGCGCGCGCTGGACCAGCTCGGCCTGCGCACGGTCGGCGGCGCACAGACCCTGTACGCGCGCCTGGACGCCGACGACCGCAAAGAACGCGCGCGGCTGTCCTTCGACCAGCGCCATGCGCTCTCCGCCGGTTTCGCCGACACCGTGGAATGGCGCGTCTACACGCAGACCAGCGATACGCGCCAGGACACCTACGAGGACCGCGCGAGCGTCGTCAGCGGCGCGACCGTCAATCCGATCTCGCGCTATCGCCGCTTCGACTACGAGCAGCGCGAGCACGGCGTCGATGCACTCGTGCACAAGCGCTTCGGCGGCGGCGCGGTCGGCCACGATCTCGCCTACGGCCTCGAATACGTCGTCGGCCGCGTGCGCGAGCAGCGCGACGGCTTCCAGCGCAACCTGACGACGGGCACGGTCAGCAACGTGGTCTCGCCCGACGTGTTTCCGGTGCGCGACTTCCCGCTGACCGACACGGCGCGCACGGCCGTCTTCGTGCAGGACGACATGAGCCTGTTCGACGGCCGCCTGCACCTGGTGCCGGCGCTGCGCTACGACCGCTTCGAAATCGATCCGCGCCGCGATGCGGTGTTCGAAGAGGACAATCCCGGCGTCGCGCCGGTGCAGCTCGACAGCGACCGCGTGTCGCCGAAGCTCGCGGCGATCTACAGCTTCGCCGACGCCTGGCGCGTCTACGCCCAGTACACGACGGGCTTCCGCGCACCGCCGTACAGCGACGTCAACGTCGGCTTCACCAATCTGCAGTTCGGCTACACGGCGCTGCCGAACCCGGACCTCAAGCCCGAGACCAGTCGCGGCGGCGAGGCCGGCCTGCGCGTCGACGGCGATGTCGGCTATGCGTCGGTCGCGGTCTATCGCAACCGCTACCGCGACTTCATCGAATCGCTGATCAACATCGGCACCGATCCGCAGACCGGCCTGATGCTGTTCCAGTCGCGCAACATCGGCCGCGTCGACATCCGCGGCGCCGAAGCCAGCGCCGGCCTGCGCCTCGGACATTTCAGCAATTCGCTGGAGGGCTGGGAGATCCGCGCGTCGATGACCAGCGCCAAGGGCGACGACCGCGTCAACGACGTACCGCTGACGAGCGTGGAGCCGGCCAAGGCCGTACTCGGCCTGGCCTACGACGGCGAGCGCTGGGGCGCCGAAATCATAGCCACGATGGCGAGGGCGAAGACGCGTCTCGCGCCGGCCGCGAGCGGCACGGCGTTCGCCGCGCCGGGCTACGGCACCGTCGACGCCTATCTGCACTGGACCCCGCTCGCGTCGCTGACCGTGTATGCGGGCCTGACCAACCTCGGCGACAAGCGCTACTGGGAGTGGAACAGCGTGCGCGGCATGAGCACGAGCGCCGCCGTCGACCGCTACAGCGCGCCGGGCCGCGCGGCCAGCGCCGGCTTCAAGCTCAGCTTCGACTGAGCCCGTCTTTCTGGAGATCTGCACAATGCGACACGTTCTTCTCTGCGCGGCCGTCCTGCTCGCCAGCGCCTGCACCAGCACCGGCGGCGCACGCCGCTCCCCGCACCTGTCCGGCCTCGCGCCGGCGACGCCGGCGCCGGCGGAGTACCGGCGTCCCTGCGACGACCCTCCGGCGACGCCGGAACTCGCGTTCGACTGCGACCGCCGCAGCATCCTCGGCATGACCGGCGAGTACCGCGTCACGTTCGCGTTCGACGAGACCCTCGCGCTGAAACCCGGCTATACGCCCAGGCCGGCACAGCGTTCGGGCGGCGACGAAGTCGTGTTCGTGGCCGAGGACCGCGGCGACTTCATCGCGCTGCAGCACATCCTCGTCGCCGGCGCCGGCAAGGAGCGCATGGTCATCAAGCACTGGCGCCAGGACTGGCAGTACCAGCCCACGGAAGTGCTGGCGTTCCGCGGCCGCAATCATTTCGAGCTCGCCGCGGTGCCGGCCGAGCAGGCGCGCGGCGCCTGGTCGCAGTCGGTCTATGAGGTCGACGATGCGCCGCGCTATGCGAGCGTCGGCCGCTGGAACCATGCGAACGGCGTGGATGCCTGGACCTCGGACTTCACCTGGCGGCCGCTGCCGCGGCGCGAATACACCAAGCGCAACGACTACCAGGTGCTCGGCGCGATCAATCGCCACACCCTGACGCCGGGCGGCTGGATGCACGAGCAGGATAACGAGAAGCTCGTGCTCGGCGCCGACGGCAGGACGACCGCGCTCGTACGCGAGGTCGGCATCAACAGCTACGAGCGCACGACCGCGATCGATTTCTCGGCCGGCCGCGACTACTGGCGCAAGACCGAGGCGTTCTGGCGCGAGGTGCGCCAGGCCTGGGCCGACGCCGCGCAGCAGCGCAAGGCCTACGACCTCAGGCACATGCTCGGCGAGCGGCCGCGCTTCGAGGCGCTGTTCGCGCTGGCCGACAAGGCTGCCGCCGGCGAGACCGTCGCACGTGCCGATATCGACGCCGTGCTGGATCAGGCCCTGGCGCCGGAGGAGGCCAAGACCGCGCAGGTGCCGCCGACGCAGTGAGGAGATCGGCGGCGGCGCGGTCCGCGGCATCACGGATGCCGGTACGGACCCGCGCCGCTGTCCGGCGTGGAATCCGCAGCCGGGTTTGCCAGCCGCCGACGCGATTGCCGACAATGTGCGGCCCCGGCGACCGTCATCCCTCCGCCATGCGCATTCCCCGTATCCATGTGCCCGCCCCGCTGTCCGCCGGCGACGTGCTGCAGCTGCCCGAGCAGGCCGGCGAACATCTCGCCCGCGTGCTGCGGCTCGAATCCGGCCATCCGCTGATCCTGTTCAACGGCGACGGCGGCGAGTACGACGCGCGGCTCGCGGCGCTGGCCAAGCGCGCGGTCACCGCGGAAGTCGTCGCGCGCCGCGAGGTGTCGCGCGAGTCGCCGCTCGCGCTGACCCTGGTCCAGGGCGTGGCGCGCGGCGAGAAGATGGACTGGATACTGCAGAAGGCCACCGAGCTCGGCGTCGCGCGCATCGTGCCGGTCGTGACCGAGCGCACCGAGGTGCGCCTCGACGAAGACCGCGCCGGCAAACGCCTCGCGCACTGGACCTCGGTCGTCGCCGCGGCCTGCGAACAGTGCGGCCGCAACACGCTGCCCGACGTGCTCGCGCCGCAGAAGCTCGTGCAGTGGTGCGCGGGCCTGAGCGCCGCAGACCCGGTCGCGCGCTTCGCGCTGCTGCCCGAGGCCGATCTCGGCCCGCGCGAGATCGGCACAGTGGCGCACGGCGCGATCCTGCTCGTCGGCCCCGAAGGCGGCCTGTCCGATCACGACATCGCGATCGCGCGCAACGCGGGCTTCCGCGGCCTGCGCCTCGGCCCGCGCATCCTGCGCACCGAGACCGCCGGCCTCGCGGCCATCGCGGCGCTGCAGGCGATCGCCGGAGATTTCGCGTAGTTGGCGGCGAGCGGCAGGCGCCGCTGTTTTCTGCTCTCACGGCCGACTGCCAGACGGCCACGCGAGACTTCATGCCCGTCCGCTGGGGTTTCAAGGCTGTCAGGAGCGGCGGTTCTGAGCGGCGGCCTCTCACTCCGTTGAACGCGTGGGCTTCAGGCGCGCCGCAGCAAGCCCGCCCCCTTCAAGAGGAGGGCTGGGTGGGGATGGGTTTGCGTCGTGCAGCCACCTCATCGGGAAGCCGGCGCGGGTTCCCGCACCGGCGCCGTCCGCAGGACTGCGATCTTCGTGGATCGCGCCGCACGCGCTCCCGACGAAAGCCTGCGGGACCGGCGCGGACTCAGGCGACCAGCGCCTCGGCCATCAGGGTTTCGATCTGGTTGAGGTCGGGGATCACGGCCTGGTCGTCCCGGACGAGCACCTGCGCGCGCACGCCGTGCGGGTGATGGTGCTCGTCGCCGGTCGGGATCAGCAGTTCCGGGCTGACCGTGGTCAGGCGCGGGAAGCCCTGGGTCAGCATCGCGATGAACGGCATTTTGGCATGGCCGCCGATGGCCTTGAGCACGGCGACGCGGGCGCCGGTCGAGCCCTCCTCGTGGGTCAGGCCCGACAGGATCGCGAACGAGAACAGCGGCAGGCGCCAGCCGCGCCAGGACAGGCGGCCGAGAATCCACTCCGGCGCATTGGCTATCTTTTCCACATTGGCGAGCGTGATGACCTCGGCCACGGTCGCGTTCGGCAGCAGCACGCGGCCGTTCGTGATCGGGATCAGTACGCCGCGGATTTCTCGGGGGGTATCCATGTGCGCTCTCAGCCCTTGATGGCGGCGATGGTGTGTTTGGCCAGCTCGGCCGGCGAGCCCATGAACGCGACGACGCCGGCATCGCGCGCACCGTCGACCATGGAGCTGATGACGCAGGTATCCGGATCCTGCACCCAGATCTGGCCGCCCTTCGCGGAGAGGTGCTTGGCGCCCTCGATCGCGTCGTGGGCCATGCCGGAGAAGATGATCAGGGTGGCCGCCGCGCCGAAGCGGTCGGCGATGTCGCGCACGACCAGGTCGATCGACGGCGTGTACGGCGACGCCTCGGGCAGATGGGCGAGCTGGACCACGCCGTCGGCGTCGAACAGCAGCCGGTGCGTGGTCGGCACGACGACGACGTCGCCCTGGGCGATGCGTTCGCCGTGGGTCGGCGAGCGCACGGTCAGCGGCGTGGCCTTGGCCAGCTGGGCGGCCATGAGCTCGAGGAATTCCGCGCCCATGTGCTGCGCGAGCACGAACAGCGCCGGGAAGCGCGCCGGCAGCGCGGCGAGGTATTCGCGCACCGCTTCGGGTCCGCCGATCGAGGCGCCGAGCACGAACACGCGGCGTATCGGCTTGACCGACGCCGAGCCGTCGAGGCGGTGCTCGACGACGTATTCGGGACGGTCGGGCGAGACCGCCTCTTCCATCGGCATGAGGTCGAGCTTCAGCGAGGTGTCGAACTCGAACTTGCTCGCGTCCCCGCCTTCGGGCGCGAGATAGTCCTTCGCGTCGACCTTCTCGACAGAGACCGAGGGAGCGGCAGCCGGCGCCGGCGCGGCGGGCGCGTCGTCGGCGGATTCGACGATTTCCTCGAGCGACCAGTTGCCGCCGGACAGGAAGCTCTCGGCCGACATCTTCTGCACGCCGAAATCCGCGGCCTTGGCGGCCGGCGCGGCCGGGGCCGCCGGCGGAGGAGCGTCGTCACCGTTCTCGCTGAGCGGCTCCAGCGACCAGGACGACAGGCTGGACGGCATCTCGAACTTGGACTCCGGCTTCGGCGCCGGCTTGGCCGGCTCGGCCTCGCGCGAGGTCGGCACGTTGGCGACGAGGTCGGCGTCGGCCGCCGGCGCGGCGGCGCCGCCGCCGAAGG
>NZ_JANFVR010000156.1 GCF_024609805.1 Tahibacter caeni
GCCGCCGCCGCCGCCGGTGAAGGCGGCGCCGGCGTGGTCGTCGTGGCGTCGCCGGGACGGCCGCGATGCCGCGGCTCAGGACGGCGCCGGTGCATGTCGCTGCGCCGCTTCGCCGGTGCGCGACGGCAGCGCGACCGCCATCGCTTCGCAGGACTCCGCGCAGCGCGTGCAGGCCGCGACGCAGTCGTCCATGCCGCCGACGGCTTCGCAGCTGTTCGCGCAGGCCCGGCAGATCTCGGCGCACAGCGCGCAGAGCTGCCCGTGGTAGGGCGAGCCGTTCATCATCAGCGTCGCCGCGGCCTGGCAGGCGGCGGCGCAGTCGAGCATCAGGCGGAAATGGTTGGGTTCGACATGCTTGCCGCCGAGCGGCAGGCAATGGTTCAGCGCGGTCTGCTGACAGCTGTGCAGGCAGGCGAGGCAGTCCTGGATGCAGCGGTCGAGGTCGTGATGGTGCTCGCGCATGCTCGGGCTCCGGGTTTGCGGCCGGTTGCCGCGTACGACGGCTGCAGGTGGCGTGCCAGCGGCCGGCGCGCTGCGCGCGGCGACGACGGCGGTCTCGTCGACCGGCACGCCGCCGCCGCAGGATATTTTTCCGGTAAATCCTACAAAGGCGGAAGGGATGCGCCGGTCTCGTCGGTGACACGGCGTGGCGGCCCCGCGCCTTGCGGCCGGCGGTTGCCGTCACAGGCCTCCGTGCGCCGCTCCCGCTCCCCTCGTTTGCGGGGCTGCGCCGTATCGCCGTTTGACCGATGCTCGCGCCGTTTCCGGGGAGGTCTCATGCGCGCATCGCCGATGTGGATACGTTTCGTGGTCGTCTGTCTGCTCTGCGCGGGCGCCGGACCGGCCGCGGCCGCCGGCTTGCGCCTGTCGCTGTGGCCGGTGCCGCCCGTCTACACCGGCACGGACTATTCCATCGGCGTTTCGTTCGAGAAGGAGGATCGCAACGACGGCATCGTCCACACCGGGCCGTTCACGTTCCGCACGGTCCTGCCGGTGGGACTGCGCTATGCGAGCTTCCAGGGCGGCGGATGGACCTGTTCGGCGCAGCCCGACCTGCGCACGGTGAGCTGCACCTGGACCGGCACGCTCGATTCCTGGAATCCGGCGGCCATGTCGGTCGGCATCAACAGCGTGGCGGACTACGGCCTGACGCCGGGGCCGGTCGACATCACCGGCACGCTCGAGAGCACCCAGGTGCCGCTGCCGCCGAATCCGGTCTGCAGCGCGCCGCCGACCACGACCGGCTGCGCGACGGTCGCCACGAGCATCGTGACCTCCACCGTGGCGATCACCGGCTGGGGCGTGAGCTCCGGCGGCGTCACCGCCGGGCAGGTCGCGGTTTGGACCGGCGCGCCGTATGAAGCCGGCCAGCACAACATCTTCAACGTCGACGTGCTCAATATCGGCTTCGGCCCGTCGAACACGCCGGTCGAGCTCGATTTCTGGCTGCCGCCCGGCGTCAGCTACGCCAATCTCGCCGGCGGTCTTCCGGCCTGGACCTGCGCGGCGCAGGGCTCGGCCTACCACGTCCACTGCAGCACGCCGTACATGTACTCCTCGCAGAACGGCTATCTCACGCTGCACGTGCAGGTGGCCGAGACCGTCGCCGTGCCGGGACCGCTCTACGTGCATGCGGCCATCGGCAACGACCGGCAGCTCGTGCCCACGAGCTGCGTCGCCGATCCGCTGCAGCTGGGGTGCGCGCGGCTGCAGTTCCATACGCGTGTGCCGCGCGTCGCGACGATGATCGCCGATGCGCTGACCTTGCTGCCCGAACCCGTGACCCTGGGCCAGGAGGCCGGCCCGCTGCTGTTCACTTATCGCAACATTGGCGAGGCTGCCGCCGGCACGACCCAGCTCTACGTGCAATTGCCGCCGCATTTCGAGTACCGCGGCCTGCAGTCGTCGTCGCCGCCGGCGACCTGCACGGCGCAGGGACTGCCCGCGGCCGGGCAGGTCGTCGTCTGCGGCAGTTCCGGCACCATTGCCCAGGGCTCGATCGGTCTGCGCGTCTACGGCGGCGCGGCGGCTGCTTCGCCCGGACCGTTGCCGGTGGTTGCCGCGATCGAACTGGCCACTGCGCCGAACCCCATGCCGCTGCTGCAGTCCTGCGCGGTCAATCCGGCGCAGAGCTTCTGCGCGGCTCATGCGGTGCCGACCTACTTCCCGTGCGCGCTGCAATGGGCCGACGGCATCTTCTGCGACGGGCTGCAGCCGTTCGTGCGGCCCTAGCAGAAGATCGGGAAACGCATTCTTGTCGGTTCTCCGATCGAACGGTCTAAAACCGCCCCTGGGTGCGCTCGAACACGGTATTGCGCAGCGCGACGAGGCGCGGGCCGATGTCCTGCACGAGCCGTTCGCGCGTCATCGTCGCGACGCGGCCGCTGCAGTTGAACACGAGCACGCGGCTGCGGTCGGCGCAGACCAGCGGCACGCCGACGGCGAACACCTCGGGGTTCCAGTCGCCGAGCGAGAAGCAGAATCCGTAGCGTGCGTAGTCTTCGCGTGCCTGCAGGATGCCGGCGCGGATCTGCGGCCAGGCCGCGGCCTCGCAATCGCGCTGCAGCTCGGCCAGCCGCGCGTCGAACACCTCGGCCGGCCGTGCGGCCAGATCGGCGCGGCCGAGCGCGGTGGAGCCGTGCGGCACGCGCGCGCCGGGTTCGAGCTTGAGCTGGAACGTCGGATCGCCCTGGCAGATGTCGAGCAGCACCATGCGCAGGCCGTCGGCCGCGCCGAGCATGACCGCGGCCTGCACCGCATCGGCGAGCTCGCGCATGAGCGGCCGCGCGACGCTGAGCACGTCGTTGTTCTTCATGAAGGCATGGCCGAGGCCGAGCACCGCGGTGCCGAGGCAGTATTTTTCGCGCTCGGGCGAATAGCTCAGATAGCCCAGCGCCGACAGGGTGAACGTGAAGCGCGACACCGTCGGCTTCGGCAGGCCCGTGCGCCGCGCGATGTCCTGGTTGCCGAGGTAGTGCACGCCGTGTTCGAAGCAGCGCAGCACCGAGAACGCGCGCGCGACCGCGCTGACGAACTGCGGATGCTCGGCGCCGACGCCGCGGCTGAACAGGTCGGCTTCGCGTCGCGGATTGCCCATCTCAGGCCGCCGCCTTCGCCGCGTGGCGCGCGAGTTCGAGCTTGGCTATCGTCGCGCGGTGCACTTCGTCGGGGCCGTCGGCCAGGCGCAGCGAGCGCGCGCCCGCATAGGCCGCGGCCAGCGGGAAGTCGCCGCTGACGCCGGCGGCGCCGTGCGCCTGTATCGCCCAGTCGATGATCTGCACGGCCATGTTCGGTGCGACGACCTTGATCATCGCGATCTCGGCGCGCGCGGCCTTGTTGCCGGCCTTGTCCATCGCGTCGGCGGCCTTCAGGGTCAGCAGGCGCGCCTGTTCGATCAGGCAGCGCGCCTCGGCGATGCGCTCGTGCCAGATCGAATACTCGGCCAGCGGCCGGCCGAACGCGACGCGCGTGCTGACGCGGCGGCACAGGAGCTCCAGCGCGACCTCGGCCAGGCCGATGCTGCGCATGCAGTGATGGATGCGTCCCGGACCGAGGCGCCCCTGCGCGATCTCGAAGCCGCGGCCTTCGCCGAGAATGACGTTCGCGGCCGGCACGCGCACGTCGACGAGATCGATGTCCATGTGGCCGTGCGGCGCGTCGTCGTAGCCGAACACCGTGACCGGGCGGCGTACGCGCAGGCCCGGCGAGTCGGCCGGCACGAGCAGCATCGACTGCTGCCGATGCGCGGGCGCGTCCGGATCGGTCTTGCCCATGACTATGTAGACCGCGCAGCGCGGATCGCCGGCGCCCGAGGAAAACCATTTGCGGCCGTTGACGACGTAGGCGTCGCCGTCGCGGCGGATCGAGCATTCGATGTTGGTGGCGTCCGACGAGGCGACGTCGGGCTCGGTCATCAGGAAGGCCGAGCGGATCGTGCCGGCCAGCAGCGGCTCGAGCCAGCGCTGCTGCTGCTCGGCGCTGCCGTAGCGTTCCAGCACTTCCATGTTGCCGGTGTCCGGCGCCGAACAGTTGAACACTTCGGCCGACCAGGGCACGCGGCCCATGATTTCGCAGAGCGGCGCGTATTCGAGATTGCTGAGACCCTGCGGCGCGCGCGCCGAACGCGGCAGGAACAGGTTCCACCAGCCGGCCTCGCGCGCCTCGCGCTTGAGCGACTCGACGATCGCGCTCGGCTGCCAGGGATTGCCGGCCTCGCGCTGTGCGCGGGCCTCGGCCGCGTGCGCGGCTTCGTTGGGATAAATGTACGCGTCAAAAAATTCGCCGAGTTCGCGGCGCAGGGTATCGACGCGGGGGCTGTAGCTGAAGTCCATGGGGCAGGGCCGTGGTCGTCGCGGATGGGGTGTCGAGTTTCACGATACGAAAAATCGTCGCCGACACCACCGCCATGCTAGGCGGCTTCGCAAGCCTGCGGCAAGTGGATGATCCAACCGATATTCGTTGCCGCACCGCTGAAGCATCGCGAGTTGCCGCGATCGTATTCGCTGGCTATCGTCACTGTGTGATTTCGGAAGCTAATTTCGTATCACGAAACTTCTACGCGCGAGTCGGCAGTTGCGCCGACGGGAGGGCAAGTCATGGGCGGGTTCGTCTGGAAGGACAGTGTTGCGGTGATCACGGGCGCGGGTTCGGGTTTCGGCCGCGAGTTCGCCCTGCTCGGCGCGCGGCGCGGCCTGCGTCTCGTGCTCGCCGACGTGCAGGCCGATGCGCTGCAGGCGACCCTGGCCGACGTAGCCGCGCTCGGCGCCGAGGCGATCGCGCAGACCGTCGATGTCGCCGACGCCGGGGAGGTCGACGCGCTGGCGGCGGCGACCCTGCAGCGCTACGGCCGCGTGCATGCGCTGTTCAACAACGCCGGCGTCGGCAGCGCCGGCCTGATCTGGGAAAACAGCCTGCGCGACTGGCAGTGGACCCTCGGCGTCAATCTCTGGGGCGTCATCCACGGCCTGCGCGCGTTCGTGCCGGCCATGCTGGACGCTGCCGGCGCGGCTCCCGGTTATCACGCGCACATCGTCAACACCGCGTCGATGGCCGGCATCGTCAATCCGCCGCTGAGCGGTGTCTACAACGTCTCCAAGCATGCGGTCGTGGCGTTGAGCGAAACCTTGCACCACGACCTCGCGCTGATCACTTCACAGGTGCATTGCTCGGTGCTGTGCCCGCACTACGTGCCGACCGGCATCCATGCCTCGCACCGCAACCGTCCGGCCGACCTGGCCAACGACGCGCCGGCCACGCGCGCGCAGCGCGTCGCCCAGGCTCTGGTCGAGAAGGCCGTCACTTCGGGCAAGGTCAGCGCGGCCGAAGTGGCCGCGATGACGTTCGACGCGATCGAACAGCGGCGCTTCTACATCGCTTCGCATCCGCAGGCGCTGGTCGGTGCGCGCATCCGCGCCGAACGGATCGTCGCGCAGGGCGATCCGTACGATCCGTTCGCCGAGCGCGACGGTTTGCGGGAGTCGTTGAGACGGGAATTGGAAATGGGGAACCGGGAATCGTAGAAGCGGCGGAGTCGTGCTTTGCACCGACGATTCCCCATTCCCGGCTAAAACCACCACACCGCGAGCACGAGCACGGCATTGATCGCGAGCACGCCGGTCACGACGGGGCGTGCGTAGGCCAGGCCGCCGACGCTTGCGCCGGCGCATTTGACGAGCGAGTTCGTCGTGAACGCCGCCGCGAGGGCCCAGGCCGCCTGCGCGTGCGGCAGGTCGCCGCTGCCGGCGAGCTGGCCCAGCGAGATCGTGGCGGCATGCACATCGGCGAAGCCGGCCGCGGCAGCCGCGGCGAGCACGCCGCCTTCGCCGAAATAGCGGCGCAGCAAGGTCGACAGCAGCAGCGCGGCCGCGACGATCGCGACGAACAGCAGCGCCTGGCGCAGCGCGAACGGACGGCCCAGCGCGGCCGGTTCGCCGTCGACGGCCCGGCCGCGGTCGCGCCAGACGTAGCCCGCGGCGATCGCGACGGCGGCGAGGCCGGCCGCGAGCAGCGGCAGCGCGAGATCACGCAGCAGCGACGGCGCGATCGCGAACAGGATCGCCGCGAGCTGCACGACCGTCGCGACGCAGGACAGCAGCGCCGCCGCGATGCAGCTGCGCAGCACGGGCGGATGCGCGCTCGCGCGCTGGCCCATGCCGGCGATCGTCGCGGCGCTGGAGACGAAACCGCCGAGCAGTCCGGCCAGCGCCAGTCCGCGGCCGCTACCGAACAGGCGCAGCGCGACGTAGCCGGCGGCGTTGATGCCCATGACCAGCACGACGAACAGCCAGAGCTTGCGCGGATTCAGCACCTGCCAGGGGTCGACCGGGCGATCGGGCAGCAGCGGCAACACGATCAGCGCGGCGGCGGCGAGCAGCAGGATGTCGCCGAGCTCCTGCTCGCTGAGGGTCTGGCGCGTGAAGCGATGCAGGCTGGCCTTGCTCTGCAGCACCACGGCCAGGGTGACGAACAGTGCGGCGGCGAGGGCGGCCTGGCTCTGCGCGAGCGCGCCGAGCAGGAAGGTCACGAGCAGCGCGAGCTCGGTGACGAGGCCCGGGTCGTGCTCGACGCTGTGCCAGTACGATGCGACGGCCATCGCGGCGACGGCTGCACCGGCCACGGCAAGCGCGACCGGTCCGAGCAGCACGGCGATCGCGCCGGCGAGGGCGACGACGGTGAAGCTGCGCACGCCGGCGGCTTCGCGGCCCTGCGCGGCCTTCTCGCGCTCGCGGCCTATGCCGACGAGCAGGCCGCCGCCGAGCGCGGCGATCAGACCGTACAACTGCTCCAGGGCGAGGGCCGGCATACGCACTCCTGTGGCGACTTGCGCAGGATAGCAGCGGCGCTCGCGGCGGCGCGCGGCCGGGCGCCGCCGTCGCCGCGTGCGTTCCCGACGGTCGCTGCACGAATGCCGCGCTGCCGGAGTCGCGTGTCGCGTTGCCGAAATTGCGGTGCTTGCGTCCGTGCGCGGTACGGATAGTTCGCGGCGTCGCGGCGCCGGTAGAGTCGGACTCCCCGGCCCGAGGAGAGCGTCGCGATGAGCCGTCCGCCGTTCCTGACTCCGCGGCGTCCCGCAGCGGAGGCGATGTCCGCGGCGACGACGCGCCGGCGCGAGGGTTTCGTCGTCGACGCCGCCGCCGGCGTCGACCTGTTGTACCTGCCGCCGGACTCGCCCGACTACGCCGCGGCGCTGCAGGCCGTGCGCGACTGCGGCCTCACCGCCGCGCTGATGACCGTCACGCCGAACGGCCGGCGCCATGCGGACGCGACCTGGCAGTCGATGCGGCAGCGGCTGCTCGACTACGCCGCCGTCGCCGAACGCAATGCCGATCAGATGCTGGTCGTGCGCAGCCGCGCCGATCTCGAACGCGCGCGGCGCGAGCGCAAACTCGGCGTGGTGTTCGCGTTCCAGGGCGCCGAACCGGTCGGTGAGGACCTCGATCGCGTGCGCCTGTTCCGCGACGCCGGCCTGCGCGTGCTGCAGCTGACCCACAACCAGCGCAACCTGATCGGCGATGGCAACCTCGAGCCCGGCAATGCGGGGCTCAGCAACCACGGACGCGCGCTGATCGAGCGCATCGAGGCCGAGCGCATCGTCGTCGACCTGGCCCACGGCGCGCAGCGCACGACGCGCGAGGCCATCCTCGCCGCGACGCGCCCGCTGCTGGTCAGCCACAGCGGTTGCCGCGCGCTGGCCGATTCGCCGCGCCTGCTGGCCGATGCGGAACTGAAACTGCTCGCCGGCCGCGGCGGCGTCGTCGGCGTCATCTTCTGGCCGTATCTGCGCGTGCAGGGCCAGCAGACCGCCGAGGATGTGATCCGCCACGTCGAGCATGCGATCGCCGTCTGCGGCGAGGACCACGTCGGTCTCGGCAGCGACCTGTCGATCGCGCCGACGGCGATCACGCCGGCCTTCCGCGAACAGAATGCGCAGATCATCCGCGATGCGATCGCGATGGGCGCGTTCGCCGCCGACCGCGATCCGGAGCTGTTCCTGTTTCCGCCGGATCTGAACACGGCCGACCGCTTCGGACGGCTGGCCGATCTGCTCGCGGCGCGCGGCCACGCCGACGCGCGCATCGACAAGATCCTCGGCGGCAACTTTGCGCGCGTGCTCGGCGAGGTCTGGGGCTGAGCCTTCGCGTCGCTACGTCGCGAGCAGCGGCTGCGGCAGCGCGAGGTCGACGGCGGCCTGATCGCCGTGCAGCCAGGTCTCGGCGGCGTCGTGGCCGTGCGCGCGCAGCTCCTGCAGGTGGCCCAGCCGTGTGTCGCTCGCGGCGTTGCCGTAGCTCGCGGTGAATTCCCCGGCCGGAAAGATCCGCTGCAGGCGGAAGCGCGGCTGCGGCCGCAGCGCGCCGTGCAGGCGCGCCCAGACCGACGGCCGGTCGGCGCAGGACAGGCTGCGCAGCTCGCGCAGGTAGGTGCTGCCGAAGGACAGCTGCGCGATGCGTTCGGCGATGTCGCGCGCCGACTGCGGCACTGAACGCTGCTCGGGCTGCAGCAGCACCGCGACGAGGTCGCGCGGTCCGTTCGGCTGCAGCAGCGGCTCCAGCGCCGGATTGCCGGCGTAGCCGCCGTCCCAGTAGGCCTCGCCGTCGATTTCCACGGTCGGAAACCATTGCGGCAGGCAGGCTGACGCGAGCAGCACGTCGTGGCTCAGCGCGGCGTTGTCGAACAGGGTCAGCGCGCCGTCGCGCACGCGCGTCGCGGCGATGTGCAGGCGGATCGGGCTCTGGCGCAGCAGGTCCATGTCGAACGCGCTTTCGACGAGCGTGCGCAGCGGATTGACCTGCAGCGGCGAGGCGTTCAGCAGTAGCGCGTCGAGGCGCAGGTTGCGTGCGGCGGTAAGCCAGAAATCGGCCACGGCGTTGTGGCAGGACACCGCTTCCCAGAATGCGGCGAGCGCTTCGCGCGCGCCGGCCGCGCCGCCGCGGGCCCAGCCCTGGGCGAACGCGCAGGCATTCATCGCGCCGCTGCTGGTCGCGCTGATCGCGGCGACCCGGAACCCCGGCTGTTCGCTGAGCCGGTCGAGCACGCCCCAGGTGAAGGCGCCGTACGCGCCGCCGCCCTGCAGGGCCAGGCTCAGCGGCTGCGTGCTCGTGAAGGATCGTGTTCGTGGCATGGCGGTCTCCTGGGACAGCCGATGCTAGCGCCGGTGTGCTGCAGTTGCAGCCGCATCCGGCGCGGCTGCCGGCAATCCCATACCCGCTACCGCTGCCCGATGGCACGTCGCGCCTTTGATGCCTTTGCCGCGTCGCCTGGGAGATCGCCGGGTCCCCGCGGCTGCCGCGGCGCGGCGTGATCCCTGCGTGCGTGGTCCTGCGTATGCGCGGTCAAATCCCAGGGAGAAGCGTCATGCGTCGTAGCGCCGTGTTCGTGTCGTTGCTCAGCGTGGCTGCCGGCGCGTCTGCCGGACAGCCGTTCGGCGGTTCGCTGCATCAGATGGACGATCCGGCCTCGCCGCCGGCGATCGGGGCCGCGACGACGCGGCTCATGGAGGCGGAGCTGCCGTCCGCCGGCGCGCCGGTCGCGGCCGCGCCGATGTGCGGCGTGAACAAGGCGCTCGCGACGACGACGCGATTCTGCAACACGACCGCGCTGCAGTTTCCGGGCGCCGGGGCCGCGTCGCTGTATCCGAGCGACATCGTCGTGTCCAATCTGAGCGGCGTCATCACCGACGTGGATCTGGTGCTGCCGGACGTCACGCATACCGACACTTCGCGGCTCGCCGTGCGCCTGCAACATCCGGGCGGCCAGCTGGTCGGCATCACCGGCAGCGGTTTCGACGTCAACGAGGCGCCCTATCCGCTGGTCATCAACGCCGAGTGGACGTTCAGCGATTCCGCGCAGATCTATGCGCTGCTGACCGGAACCAACGGCAGTCCGTCGTACACGGTGCCCACGGCGAGCAACCGCTATCTGCCGCGCGTCTTCGCGCCGCCGGCGCTGCCGGCACCGGCGCCGACGGCCGTTGTGCGCCAGATGCTGTCGAGCCTCGAAGGCCTGAACCCGAACGGCACCTGGCGCCTCTGGGCCGCGCAGAACACCGGCTCCGATCCGCAGCCGTTCGGCACGATGGCCGACGGCTGGTGCCTCGACATCACGACCGCCCCGGCCAGCGGAAACTGCTACTTCACCGCGACACGTACCGGTTCGCTGAATGCCGGCGACGTGCAGCAGACGGGCCGCGTCACCCGCGACGGCAGGCCGTCCCTGTGCGGCGGTCCCACGAAGACGCCGACCCTGGAGAACACCACCGCGGTGCGGCGCGACCGGTACGATTTCCCGGCCATTTCCGCGCAGCCGGTCTGCCTGACCGTCACGGCTGATTTCTCGCAGTGCGGCGGCAACCAGACCCAGATCGTCGCGTACCGCAACTACAACCCGGCGACGCCGAACACCGGGCACCTGGCCGACAGCGGCTACAGCACCATCGGCAACATCGCCTTCTCGACCCGGCTCGCGGGCAACCAGGCGTTCTCGATCGTCGTCAACGAAGTCGACGCGGGGCAGGGGTGCAGCAACTACACCTTTCGCCTCGAAGCCGATACCTGCCAGCCGCCGCCGGCCGGCGACCACATCTTCTACAGCGGTTTCCAGCTCGTGATCCCCGTGGGCTGAGGCCGCCGCCGGCAATCCGGCCGGTGCGCGGTATCAGGCGGACTCGCCGGCGTAGCGCGCGCGCGGCCGGATCAGGCGGCCCTGTTCCTGCTGCTCCAGCGCATGTGCGAGCCACCCGGCCAGACGGGCGCTCGCGAACAGCACGAGCGCCGCTTCGGCCGGCAGCGCATAGAGACGGCAGATCGCCGCGAGGCTCAGGTCGAGGCTCGGCCGCAGTCCGCTGACCTCCTCGGCGCGGGCGATCAGCGCCGCGAGCGGCGGCCAGTCCGGCGTGCCGGACCGTTCGCGCCGCAGTAGCGCGAGTAGTTCGGCCGCGCGCGGATCGCCGTGCGGATACAGCGCATGGCCGAAGCCCGGCAGGTCGTCGCCGCGGCGCCAGCGCGCGGCGAGCTCGTCGCTGCCGG
>NZ_JANFVR010000157.1 GCF_024609805.1 Tahibacter caeni
CGCGAGCCGCAGCGGCCGGCGCCTTCGTGCCGCGTTGCCGCGCGCTACGCGAGCGCCGGCCAGGGGCCGAGCTGCGCGGTCAGCCGGCCGGCGTCGAGACGGAAGCGCAGCGGCAGCTGCACCGCGCGGGCCAGCGCGAACGCGAGCGCGAGACCGAGGCCGGCGTGATGCGCGGTGCCGCCTTCGGAATGCTTGCGCCAGAAACGATGACCGAAATGATCCAGATCGGCCGCGTCGAGCTCGGGCGCCGCGTTGACGATGCTCAGCAGCCAGCCGCTCTCGTCGCGGTCGAGGCGGCAACGGATTTGCTCGCCCGGCGGCGAATACTCGAGCGCGTTGCGGAGCAGGTTGGACAGGATGCGCTCGACGATGCCGAGATCGCTGCGGATCCAGGCCGACGGCGGCAGCTCCATGCACACCTGCAGGCCGCGCTGCGTCTGCAGGCCGTGCACCGCGGCGAGCAGCTCGCGCAGCAGTGCGGCGAGGTCCAGCGGATCCGGCGCCGGCGTGTGCTGGCCCGATTCCAGCCGCGCCAGCAGCAGCAGCGTGTCCACGCTGCGCTGCATGCGCGAGCACGCGGCGACCGCGGCGGCGAGGCTGCGCCTTGCCTGCGCGCCGTCGTCGTCGGCCAGCGCACTCTCGGCGCTCGTGCGGATTTCCGCGAGCGGCGTGCGCAGCTCGTGCGCGACGTCGCGCGAAAAGCGCCGCTCGCGTTCGATGGCCGCATACAGGTGGTGCAAACCCAGGTTGAACGCATCGGCGAACGGCTGCAGCTCGCGCGGAAAATCGCCGTCGATGCGCTGCGTCGGCGTGTCCGCCTGCAGCGACGCGGCCTTCGCGCCGGCGCGGCGCAGCGCGACGATCACGCGCTGCACGAGCAGCAGTGCGAGGCAGGTCGCGATCAGCGTGGCCAGGGCGATCCCGGCGAGCAGCGCCAGATGGACATGGCGCTCGGTGCGGTCCCAGCCTTCGCGTTCGGTGGCTACGACGAGCAGCCTGGACTTCGCTCCGGGCATCGGCACGTGCGTCGCCAGCGCGCGGCCCGCATGCCCGTCGGGCAGCACGACGTCGAAGTAGCGCGGCGTGCCCTGCTTGGCCGGCCCCGGCGGCAGCGCCGCGCCGCCGCTGCTCGGCGAACGCAGCACGGGCTGGCCGCTGGCCTCGTCGAACAGGGTGAAGAATTCCGTATGGCCTTCGGGCTCGTATTCCGGCATCAGGCGTTCGAGCCGCCGCGGATCGCTTTCCTGCAGCACGCGGCCGACCGCGGTCGCGCGCTGCAGCAGGGTCAGGTCCATGCGCGCGTAGATTTCCCGGTCTATCCAGCGGTCGAGCAGCGGAAACAGCAGCGCGAACGTGCCGCCGATGCTGAGCGCGAGGCCGAGCGCCAGGCGGCGGTGCAGCGACCAGGCCGGCCGGACCGTATTCGCGCTCGCGGACGGCTCAGTCATTCGGAACCAGATAGCCGAAGCCGCGCCGCGTCACGATGAGGTCGTCGAGACCGTGCTGTGCGAGCTTGGTGCGCAAGGTGCTCACGATGACTTCGACGACCTTGTCCGAAGCGTCGCTGCGGCTGTCGTACAGATGCTCGAAGATCTGCTCGCGCGACAACGTGGCGCCCTGCCGGCGCAGCAGCAGTTCGAGCAGCCGGTATTCCTTCGGCGTGAGCGGCAGCTCGTCGCCGCGGCAGCGCGCGGTGCGCGAGCGCGGATCGACGTCGAGATCGCCGTGGCGCAGCACCGGCGTCTCGCGCCGGGCCGGACGGCGCACGAGCGCGCGCAGGCGCGCGAGCAGCTCACTGAGCTCGAACGGCTTGACGAGGTAGTCGTCCGCGCCCGCATCGAGCGCCTCCACGCGGTCGCCGACCTGTTCGCGCGCGGACAGCACGAGCACCGGCGCGGCGCCGGCCTCGCGACTGAGCTCGCGCAATACGCCGAAGCCGTCGAGCTTCGGCAGCATCAGGTCGAGAACGATCGCGTCGTAGCGGTAGCTGCGCAGGAATTGCAGCGCCGTCAGGCCGTCGGCAGCCAGGTCGCAGGCATAGCCCTGCTGCCGAAGGCTGCGGTCCAGGGCCTCGGACAGGGTTTCGGAATCCTCGACGATCAGTATGCGCATCCGTCCGTTCGCCATCGACGTCCGGCGAATACTTTCCGGCGCCGGCGTCGGCGGTCAAGCGGCGCGGCGTCGGCGACCGGCGGGATGTGCAGCCCTACTGCGGCGCTTCGACCGCGTAGCCGCGCGCCTGCAGGGTCGCTACGTAGCCGTCGGGATTGAGCACGAGGCTGATCGGCAGCACGGCGAACGAGACGGCGTTGTCGCGCAGGGTCGCTTCCGCCGCATCCAGCCAGGTCCTGGCCAGGCGTTCGCGCAGATCGCCCATGCCGCGCTCCTGCACGATGCTGTTGCGGAGCATCGCGTCGCGGCAGGCTTGGTTCTGGTCGACGAAGGGCAGGCCGCGCAAGGCCTCGATGTCGCCGACGGCCCAGGCGTTCGCGCGCAGCTGCATGGCCGGAAGGTCGGTCTCCAGGCGCTCGACGGTCTTGCGCAGGCAGTCGATGTCGTCGAGCGAGGACTTCGCGAATTCGCGCAGCGCATCGCGCGGCTCGGCGAGACGGACCTTGATGCTCGGACGATCCAGCGCGACGTCGTGCTTCTTCGCGAGCTTCTCGACGGTCTCGCTGACCTTGCCGTCGATGCGCAGGCCGGCCGCGTCCGTCGCCTCTTCGTAGAGTTCCTGCGCCGCGAAGATCGGCCGGCGCTTCTCGACGCTGTCGCTGCGGCCGATGTACTTGCGCTTGAGCGGCTGCCAGCGCGCGTAGAGATCGGCCGGCAGCACGTCGGACAGGGTCTGCTTGTCGGGGTTGTTGCGCGCCTTCAACAGGCTGGGCAGCAGGAACACGCCGGCCAGCGCGCCGCCGGCGACGTCGACGTCCACGCGCGGCGTCAGCAGCACGCGCTGCGCCTGCGCTATCACGCCGTCGACCTCGCGCGATTCCCAGCTCATGCGCTTGGGCAACGGCGACAAGGTGCCCAGCACCCAGAGCACGTGGTCGTCCTTGCTGACTTTCCAGAGGCCCGGGCCGGGCTGCACGCCGCTGACGACGACGGTTTCGAGCAGCGCCGCCGGCGCATCGGGTGCAGGCGCCTCGGCGTGTGCGACGGCGGACGACAGCAGACAGCCCAACAGTAACGTGCGCATGCTTGGCCTTGCGAGGGAATGGGGAGCGACGGCCGGGAAAGCGGCCGGCGGCGCAGACTAGGCAAATGCAGATGAACGGCTGTCGTCTGCGCGCGGCGGCCTGCGTCATGATGGCCGCGTTGCGGACCGATGACGGGAACATGAGCGGAACATCCTCGATACGCGCGGCCGTCGCGGCCGATGCACCCGCGCTGGCCGGCCTGCTCGGTCAGCTCGGCTATCCCACCGACACGACGCAGGCCGCGGCGCGCCTCGCGCGGCTGCTGGCCGATCCGCAGGCCGCGGTGTTCGTCGCCTGCCGCGACGGCCCCGTCGTCGGACTGGCCACGGTCCAGGCGCACGTAGCGCTGAACCGCGACGCGCCGGCCGTGCAGCTGACCCTGCTCGTCGTCGCCGACGGCCTGCGCGGCAGCGGTATCGGCCGCGCGCTCGTCGCCGCGGCCGAGGACTGGACGCGCCGCCACGGCGCCGGCCGCCTCGTCGTGACCACGGCGTCGCATCGCACCGGCGCGCACGCGTTCTATGAGCGGCTAGGCTATGCATCGACGGGCCGCCGCTACGCGCGCGGACTCTAGCAGCCGCTCGCACGGCAAGACCGCGACGGCCGCGCCCTGCGCTCAGATCACGTGCGTCGCGAGGCTTTCGCTGTCGCCGTCCCAGGCAGCGAAATAACTGCGGCCGCGGCGTTCGGCCGAATGCTCGGGGCCGCGCGGCTGCATCTTCAGCGCGCGCTTGCCTTCCAGCCACAGCGAGACGGTATTGATCACGCGCGTGTCGCGGCAGACGCGGCCGTGGTCGAGCGCGCCGGCGAACGCGGCCAGGGTCACGCCGGCGACGGCCGAGCTGCGCAGGTGCACGCGGCCGTCGCCGAGCAGGTCCTTGCGCGCGCCGGCGAAGTCGAACCAGTTCGGGTTGTTCGGATTCGCGCGCTGCACGGTCAGCTGGTACGGCGTGGCGATGCCGCTGCCCTGCAGGATCAGCACGTTCTCGGCATTGGCCGCGAGCGCCGCGTCGTCGAGCAGCGGCGCCGGGCTGCTGCCGCCGCGGGCCGAGGCGCCGCGCACGAACGCCTCGGCGTCGGCGACGAAACGCGCGTCGAAGCCGCCGTTGCCGTCGCGCACGTTCGCCTGCCAGTTCGCGGCGTCGAACAGATCGACACTGCGGCCGTCCTCGTCGACGCAGCAGTCGGCGTAGTGCGGCGTCATCTGATAGACCGACGGAAAGCTGCGCGCGATCTTGCGGTAGTCCTCGTCGGTGCCGAACCAGCCGTCGCGCTCGCCGGCGACGAGCATCTGCGTCGCCGCGAACGAGCCGCGGAACGGCGGCGCGATGAACACGACACGGCCGATGCCGGCGAACGGGTCGGCGCGGTTGCGCAGCGCGAGCATCGAGCGCAGCACGAGGCTGCCCATGCTGTGCGTGACGAAGTTCAGCGAGGTCGAACGCCGGAGCCGCGCCTCGCGTCCCTGCAGCTCGGCGCAGAATTCGGCGAGCTTATGCGCCGCGTGCTCGACCGGCCGGCGCCAGTCGTAGGTGAAGACGTGCAGCGCTTCGGCCGGCTTCCAGGCGCGCAGCTTGCCGACCATTTCGCCGTAGGCGTAGCGGATCGGCCGCGACGGCAGCATGCGATGGCCGTCGTTGGCTTCGTAGCGGCCGTCGACCAGCGCGAAGTCGAGCGGGTTCTCGAACGCGTCGCCGAACACCATGTCCTCGAGGCTCCAGCGCACCGGCCAGTCCAGCGGATAGCTGTCGGCGAGTTCGCTGCCCTTGATGCCCGGAATCAGAACCGTCGCCATGTCGAGCTCCCTGCAGGTCGTCGCCTGGGCCGGACTGTAGCAGGCCGCCGTCGCAGCGACCGGGGCGGCGCTGGCGGGACGGCGGGCCCGCACGGCATCATCGGACTTTTGAGGTCCGGAGTTCCGTCATGAGCGACAGCCTGAGCGCCGTGCCGCTGCTGCAGACGCCGCGCCTGCGCCTGCGCACGATCACGCGCAGCGACATGGACGCGATCTACCGCCTGCATTCGGACCCGCGCGCGATGCGCTACTGGAGTTTCCCGGCCTGGACCGATCCGCAGCAGGCGCGGGACTGGTTCGAGCAGCGCCGCCATTTCGCCGAGCGCGAGGAGAGCTGGCCCTGGGGCCTGACCCTGATCGACGCCGACGAGCTGATCGGCATCGTCACCCTGTTCGCCGTCAATCGCTCGCAGCGGCGCGCCGAGGTCGGCTATCAGCTGCTGCCGTCGTGCTGGGGCCGCGGCTATGCGCAGGAAGCGCTGCGCGCCGCGCTCGCCTACGGCTTCGACGCGCTGGAGCTCAACCGCATCGAAGCCGACATCGACCCGCGCAACCAGCCCTCCTGCCGTCTCGTCGAGCGCGTCGGCTTCCGCCGCGAGGGCTATCTGCGCGAACGCTGGCACGTCAACGGCGAGATCGCCGACACCGCGCTGTACGGCCTGCTCGCGCGTGAATTCGTCCGCTAGGTTTCCCGCACGCAACGCCGCAGTGGCAACCGGCCGCGACGGCGCTGCGCCGGCGCCGATGCGGATGCAGGAGACGACAGTGCTTGAGTGGACATCGGCGCGGATCGTGGGCAGGCGCGCGGCGATGGCCGCGCGCCTGCGCGCGCGCGGACGCCGGCACGGATGCGATGGCCGGTCCTGCAAGGGTGCGCGTCGATGAGCGAAGCCCCTCTGTCGCGCTCGGCCTATCGCCGCGGCCTGCTGATCGCGGCGGCCGGCGCCGTGCTGTTCTCGGCCAAGGCCATCGTCGCCAAGCTGCTCTACCGCCATCCGGTCGATGCGCTCGACGTGCTCGCGCTGCGCATGCTGTATTCGGCGCCGTTCTTCGTCGCGATCGCCGCATGGCAGTGGCGCAGCGCCGCGCCGCTGAGCCGACGGGACCGGCTCGCGGTGCTCGTGCTCGGCCTGCTCGGCTATTACCTGTCGAGCTATCTCGATTTCGCCGGCCTGCAATACGTCAGCGCGGCGCTGGAGCGGCTGATCCTGTTCCTGTCGCCGTCGTTCGTGCTGCTGATCAGCGCGCTCGTGCTGCGCCGTCGCATAGGCCCGCGCGAATGGGCCGCGCTCGCGCTCGCCTATGCCGGCATCGTGTTCGTGTTCGCGCACGATCTCAGCCTCGGCGGCGACCGCGTCGTGCTCGGCGCGCTGCTCGTGTTCGGCGCCGCGCTGTCGTATGCGCTGTACCTGATCGGCTCGGGCGAGCTGGTCAAGCGCCTCGGTCCCTGGCGCCTCGTCGCCTACGCGATGAGCGTGTCCACGATCGCCGTGCTGCTGCATTTCGCGGCGACGCGGCCCTGGTCGCGGCTGCTGCAGCCGTGGCCGGTGCAGGCACTGTCGGTGTTCAACGCGATGTTCTGCACCGTCGCGCCGGTGCTGCTGACCATGTTCGCGGTCGCCCGCATCGGCGCGCCGGCCGCCGCGCAGGCCGGCATGCTCGGTCCCGTGTCGACGGTGTTCCTCGGCGCCTGGCTGCTGCAGGAACCCGTCACGCTCTGGCAGCTCGCCGGCTCGGCGCTCGTGCTGGCCGGCATGTATGTGCTGTCGTTGCGCAAGACGTAGCGACGCGGTTTCGGCCGATGGAAGGAACGGCCGGCGGCGTATGACCGTCTGGACTGCGTCGGTTCCTGATATCGACCGTGTCCGCGAATGTTGCGTCTCAGCCCAGCCCGGCGAGGTCGATCCGTTCGCCGTCGACGCGCAGCACGCTGCCTTGTTCGTACCAGTCGCCGAGCACGATGCGTTCGGCGACGCGGTCGCCGAGTTCTACGCGATGGCGTGCCGGGCGGTGGGTATGGCCGTGGATCAGCCGCGCGGCGCCGTGGTTCTGCAGGGCCGAGCGCACGGCAGCGTCGGTCACGTCCATGATCTCGGCGCGCGTCGCGCCGGTGTGTTCGCGGCTCTGCGCGCGCGCCTGCGCCGCGAACGCGCGGCGCGCCGGCAGCGGCTGGGCCAGGAAACTCTGCTGCCAGGCCGGGTCGCGCACGACGGTGCGGAATTTCTGATAGTCCGTGTCGTCGGTACACAAGGTGTCGCCGTGCATCAGCAGGGTCGGCACGCCGCCGAGGTCGACACGCGTCGGATCGGCCAGCAAGGTCAGTCCGCTGCGTTCGGCGAAACGCGGGCCGACGAGGAAATCGCGGTTGCCGGCCATGAAGAACACGGCGACGCCGTGGCCGGCGAGCTGGGCCAGCGCGTCCTGTACGCGCTGGCCCAGCAGAGCGTCATCGTCGTCGCCGATCCAGCTCTCGAACAGGTCGCCGAGTATGTACAGCGCCGGCGCCGAGCGCGCCTCGCCGCGCAGGAAACTCAGGAACAGGTCGGTGATCTGCGGCCGTTCGTCGTCGAGATGCAGGTCGGAGATGAACAGGGTCGCAGCCATCGCGCGACGATAGCCGAACTCGGCGACAGCGAGAAGTTCGCGGCGAGCGCGGTCGCGCCGTGGTGTCAGCCTTCCGATCCGGCGCGCGGGCCGGCGGCGGTGCGTCGCTCAACTGGAAGTCGTTGCGGAGGATCACGTCCGGCTCGGAGTTCGCTCCGAACGCGCCGATGTCGCCGCTCTGGCCGTTCAGCGGAAGGATCAGCGGAATGCCGGTCGCGTCGAAGCGCGGCATTGGCGCCTGTTTCGCAGCTGCCTCGTCGCCGGTGTCGAGCGCCGGGCTCGGCGCGTTGTCCAGGCGTGGTCCAGACCTGCAGGTCGTGACGGTGATGTCGCCGGCGACGACGGGTTCCGCCAGCACGCCCGGCAGGCCGGCGCCGGCGATCGGTACGAACAGGTGGAGCGGAACAGGATGACGTATCCGTCATGTTGCGCTGCACACACGACCACTGCGCGGCTGCCTGCCCGCCGGAACGCCGGCTGATCGCAGAAGCGAGTGCGTCGCCTGGCCGGTCGACGCAGCCCGGGACGGCGCCCGGCACCAGCCGGATTGGTGCGACCGCACAATTTGCGCCCCGTCAGACGGCGGAGTTGGCCTGGAGGCTGATGTTTTTTCGTTGGTGACTAGGTCTATGGACTGATGTTCGGTCTTGCTGTAAACCTAGCCCGTTGCGCGTTAGGGGACGCGCAGCGACGGCAGTGCCGGCAACGCGCCGGCTCGCAGCTGCCGTTTTCGGGGTCGCGGGGAACACGGTCGGCAGTCGTGCGGGGCGCAGAGCCTGCGTTCCGCCGCTACGCGGCGTCCGCTCGCGACGGGGGAGCGCCGGACCGCAGTCCGGTGCATTCGTATCGATACATACGAGTGGAGAAATGTAATGACGAAGTCGAACATCGGCCGTCTGCCGCTGCTGCTCGCCGCGGCGATCGGCTGCAGCCTCGGCGCCGGCCTGCATGCCGAGGAAGAGGCCCGCGCCGGCCGCGCCGTCGTATTCACGATCGACGCGGGCAAGGGCGTGGACAAGCGCGTCGACTATGCCGCGCTGCAATCGTTGGGACCCTGGGACGACCGCAACTACGCGCTGACCGCCGAGGATCTCGCGCTGCTGTCCAAGCGCGAAGAAGAAACCATCGTCGCGATCCCGGTCTTCTACCGTGTCGAGATGCGCAAGGCCAACAAGGACCTGCCGCAGTTCGGGCCGGTGCAGTACCCGCGCAGCGCGCTGAACGGCTATCTGGCCAAGTACGGCGGCTACCGCATCAACGGCGTGACCTACAGCGCGGTCACCTCCGACGCGACCGGCCGCTTCCGCGTGCACGAGTCGCTGCCGGAAGACGACGCCGCGCGCGACGCGGTGTTCCAGAACTTCCTCGGCGGCGAGAAGCGCATCACCACGCCGGCCGGCGCGTCCGAATCGGCCGTCGCGATCAATCCGGTCAACACCAACCTCGTGATCGCCGGCACCAACGGTCCCGGCAGCGGGCAGAAGATGTGGCGCTCGACCGACGGCGGCGTGACCTGGGGTAGCGCGATCTCGCTGTCCGGGACCTGCTGTGATCCGGCCGTGGGCTGGTCGCCCGACGGCACGGTCGGCTATGCATCCGCGCTGTCCACCGTCGTCGGCAGCGGCACGAACGTCTACTTCTACCGCTCGACCGACAACGGCGCGAGCTGGACGCGCAGCGCCACCCTGTCCAACCAGAACACCTCGGACAAGGAATACCTGCACGTCGACATGCATGCGACGTCGCCGTACAAGGGCAACATCTACGTCTCCTGGCACGACAACAACGTGCAGAAGGTCGCGCGTTCGACCGACGGCGGCCTGACCTTCGGCGCCGCGCAGACGATCGACAGCGCGAACCGCGGCATCGGCAGCGATCTCACGTCCGACACGGCCGGCAACGTCTATTTCGTCTATCCGGCGGTTTCCGGCGGCAGCATCGGCAAGGCCATCCGCGTGGCCAAGTCGACGAACGGCGGCGCGAGCTTCGGTGCGGCGACGACGGTCAGCACGACCAATGCCGATTTCGACTTCCCGATTCCGGCGATGGAGACGCGCCGCGCGTTCACCTACGTGTCGGTGGACGCCGACCGCTCGGGCGGCAGCTTCAACAACAGCATCTACGTGTCCTGGACCGACACCTCGACGGCCGAGAACAACACGAGCGCGACGGCCAACCACGCGATCATCCGCGTCGCACGCTCGCGCGACGGCGGCGCCACGTGGCAGGTATCCTCGCCGCATTCGAGCAGCGACGTCAGCACGGTCGACCGTTTCAATCAGTGGCTGTCGGTCGACCGCAACGGCCGCGTGTTCGTCATGTATTACGACACACGCCATTCGTCCAATCGCAGCGGCACCGACGTCTACTACGCCGTCTCCAACGACGGCGGCGTGACCTGGGGCACGGCGACGCGCCTGACCACGGTGACCTCGCGCAACATCAGCGAAGCCAACGAGTGGGGCGACTACAACGGCATGGACGTCGCGCTCAGCGAGATCATGGCGATCTACACCGACAACCGCGACGAATCCGGCGGCACGGCCGAGTCCAAGGACGTCTACGGCATCGGCGGCTTCGCCGGCTCCACCGGCAACCAGGCGCCGGTCGCGAACTTCAGCGTCGCCACGAGCGGCCTGACGGCGACGTTCACGGACAGTTCGAGCGACAGCGACGGCACGATCGCCTCGCGCAGCTGGAACTTCGGCGACGGCACCACGTCGACCGCGACCAACCCGAGCAAGACGTATTCGGCCGCGGGCACCTATACGGTCACCCTGACCGTGACCGACAACGGCGGCGCGACGAATACGAAGACCAGCTCGGTGACGGTCTCGAGCGGCCCGGCCAACGTGCCGCCGACGGCGAACTTCAGCGTCGCGACCAGCGGCCTGACGGCGACGTTCACCGACACCTCGACCGACAGCGACGGCACGATCGCCTCGCGCAGCTGGAACTTCGGCGACGGCACGACCTCGACCGCGGCCAATCCGAGCAAGACCTATTCGGCGGCCGGCACCTACACGGTCACCCTGACCGTGACCGACAACGGCGGTGCGACGAACACGAAGTCGTCCTCGGTCACCGTCACGGCCCCGTCGGGCGGCAACGAGCTGCAGAACGGCGTCGCGAAGACCGGCCTGTCGGGCGCGGCGAGCTCCGAAACGACCTACACGCTCGTCGTTCCGGCCGGCGCGACGAACCTGAAGTTCGTGATGTCCGGCGGCACCGGCGACGCGGACATGTACGTCAAGTTCGGTTCGGCGCCGACCACGAGCAGCTACGACTGCCGTCCGTACCTGTCGGGCAACAACGAGACCTGCACGATCGCGACGGCCCAGGCCGGCACCTACTACGTCA
>NZ_JANFVR010000158.1 GCF_024609805.1 Tahibacter caeni
GGCGCGGACGGCACGCGAGGCGGCAGCCGCGCCGTCGCCGGCGCGGCTGCCGCAGGGGCCGCGTTGCGCTCAGTCGCAGCTGCCCTGCACGTCGATCTGTACGCGCCGCAGGTTGTTCGTTTCGCTGGTCTCGGGCACGTAGTCCGGCGCGTCGGCTTCGATCACGACGACGCTGCTGCCGGCCGGCAGGCCGATGACGCCGCCGGCCGCGGCCGTCGACAGCGGCTGCAGGGCGGGAAGGTCGTCGAAGGCGAGCAAGGTGCCGGCCGGGCCGTTCAGGCGCAGGCTGGCCGAAGTGCCTTCGGCGTGGCCGGGGCCTGCGTCGAGGATCAGGTAACGGTACGGGAAATAGCACAGGCCGTTGCGCTTGCGCGTGGCCTGGTCGGCCGGAATCGTGGCCTGGCCGCCCCACTGCAGTATCGCCGGGCCTATCAGCACCGGATCGGCCGCGGCGAGGTCGGTGATCTCGGGCACCTCCTTCATGCGCGGCTTCTGGCCCTGGCCCGGCATCTCCGGGTCGACTTCGTGCGTCGCCGGCGGGCGGTCGTGGTCCTTGAGATTGAAGCCGACGAACAGCTCGCAATTCGCGCCGCCGCCGCTCATCGGCACGCGGAATTCCGCAGGCCACGGGCCGCTGGCCTGCGGAAACACGCGCATTTCGGCCGCCGCCGAATCCGGCGTGCCCGGGTTGCCGCTGCAGTAGCGCGGCGTCAGCACGAGGTCGCGGTAGTGGAACGGGCCATGGTAGGCCGTGATGGTCGTGCGCCAGCCGGCGGTGCCGGCGCTGTCGACGCGGTAGGTGTAGTCGGGAGCCGGCGCGACCTGGGCGCAGGCGGCGCCGGCGCTCAGGGCCAGCAGCAGGGCGGAGAACAGCAGGCGGGTGTTCATGGCGGGTTGCTCCGGTGGGTTCCTGCCTACAAACGTAGAGGAGGTCACGCAGAGATCATTCCGGTCGAAAAGAAATCGTGGTCGCCCCGGCCGGCCGCGGCGCGCGGCGAACCGTCGCCGGACGCTGGGAGGATGCCCGGTGATGCGACAGCAGTTGGCTACCGCCCGTCGGAGCCATCCAATGCCGTTCGACGACAACACCGTGTTCCTGTCCTCGCGCTTCGAGGAGTTCGCGCCGCTGCGCCGCGCGTTGCGCGAGCGTTTCGCGGCGCAGGACCGGCGCCTGGGCCTGGTCGCCGTCGGTCTCGACGACGGTGCCGCGACGCACCGGCCGCCGCTGGCCGAATCGCTGGAGCGGCTGCGCGGCGCGCGTTTCATGATCCTGCTGCTCGGCGAGGAGTACGGCGAAGCCGTCGCCGGCCAGGCCAAGTCCTACGTCAATCTCGAATACGAAGCGGCGCTGGAGACGGACGGTGACGTCCAGGTGCTGGCGTTCGGCATTGGCCCGTCCTATGCCGGCGGGCTCATCGCTGCGGGCGATGAGCCGCGCATGGCCGAATTCCGGCGTCAGGTACAGACCAACCACACCGTGCGCCTGTTCGACGGCAGCGAGAACGTCGACGAGCAGGCGGCGGCCATCCACCTGCAGCTCGTCTACGCCGCCTGGGATCTGCACAAGCGCCCTGCGCAGGCCGAGGATGGATTCGACAGCGATATCGAACCGGAAGACCTCGCCCAGGACCAGGACATCGAATCCCTGGAGCAGCGCTTCGGCAGCGGCAGATCCGGCGCGTCGATGAATGCGCATTCGGTCGCCGAGGCCTTGGCGCATCCTTCGGAGCTGGCAGCGCGCGAGCAGTGCCGGGAGGCCGATGCGGCGATCGGGCTCGGCAAGCTGCGCATCGCACGCGACCATCTGCGCCGCGCGATCGAGCTGCGGCCGCTGGACGTGGAGGCGAACTATCGGCTCGCGCGCCTGTACATCGCTTCGCGGCAGCGCAGGTATCTCGGCGAAGCCGTGAAGCAATTGGAGCTCGTACGTCAGATATTCGAGCGCGACGGCCAGCGGTACTACGCCTGCGACTGTCTGCTGCTGCAGGCCCGGGCAGTGATCGAACGCGGCGACAGCGCAACCGCGCTCGCACTGGCGGACAAGGCCTGCGCCGAGTTGCCGGGTTACGGCCGCGCACGCTACGAATATTCGCATCTGCTGTTGCTGGCCGGCCGCGCCGATGCGGCGCGGCGCGAGCTGCTCGGTGCCGTCAAACGGCATTTTCCGCTGTGGCCGCAGGCGCAGCGCGACTACCGGTTCGATTCCCTCATCGAGCGCGCCGGCCGGGATGTGGGAGAGTGGCTGAGATCCCATCGCGACATGGCCCGCGGCACGCTCGACGGCGAAGCTCGCATCGGCGAAAGAATGGGCGTGGGGATACCCGTGCGGCCGGCGCTGGAGGAGATCCGCAATCCGAATTCGCTGGCGCGCGTGTCCTGCGCTTCGATACGCCGCCAGCATGGTCTCGTCAGAACTGCGTTCTGGCAGGCGGTCGACGCGCTGAAAGTGGCGGACAGGAACGTCGCCGACTCCTGCGCCGAGCAGCGGATCGCGGAGCAGAGGGCGGTGCTCCGCAGGCATGGGCAGGTTGCGGCGGAACTCGCTGCTGCGCAACGCACGATGCCCGTCATGGTTTCGCTGACGGTGCTCGTCGCCGGCGTCGCGCTGGTCGGGTTGCTTTCCTGGGACTGGTTGCCCTGGCCGTTCGTGTTCGGAATCCTGTGTCTGACCAGTATTGCACTCTCGTTGCTGATTCCCGTGCTCATGCGGCCGTCGCCGGGCATGCTGCGCAGGGAGCTCTGGAAGCTCGACGCGCAATTGCAGCGCATGGCCGTCGCACACGCCGAACTGGCCAGGAGCGCCGGGCGTGCGGAACCCGCCGAGGAAGCGGCGAGGAAAACGCAGGTGCTGATGCTCGTTTTTTCCAGCTGGTGCAATTCATTGCTGCGTCAGGGACGGCATCAGCCGTATGCGGAAATCGCTGATCCGCTGAAGCCGGGCGACCTGCTCGTCGCCGACGACGACGAGCTCGACGAACTGAGGAGCCGTCAGGGACACGAAGTCGTCCTGCGGAATCTCATCGACGCCTCGCTGATCGGCGTCGACGGCGAGTATGGCCGGCGTCTCTATCGCGTCCTCGAGGTGGGCAGGGACCGGCTCGTGCTCTCGGAAATCGATGCCTATTCCCGGCAAGGCAACTGATCGAAGCGCCCGCCGCGACGGTGTCTGTGTCGCGGCGGGAACTATGCCGAACGGCGTGATGCCGTCGGCAGACGGGATGGTGCAGCGCGGCGCCGCTTCACTCCGCCGGCCAGTTCCGCGCCGGCGCCGGATTCAGGAACTGCCGGCCCTGGCTGTACGTGCCGACGATCTGCACCTGGCGCAGCCGGTCCGGGTTCTTCTCCAGGTCGAGCGGGTTGGCCGACAGCAGGACGATGTCGGCCGTCTTGCCGACCTCGAGCGTGCCGTGCGACTGCTCGAGTCCGTACTGCCAGGCGGCGTTGACGGTATAGGCTTCGAGTCCCTTGCGGATGCTGATCGCCTGCGGGCCGAGGCCCTGCGTCGAGGTCATCGTGGCCGGGCAGGCCGTCGCGTCGAGGTTCGGATACCAGGACGGCTGCTGCGCGGTGCGCGTCGCGGCGACCCAGATCGCGAACAGCGGCGCCGGCGGCGTGACCGGGCTGTCGGTGTGCAGGGTCGTGGTCAGGCCGGCCTTTGCGGCGCTCGCGATCGGATACATGTTCAGGCTGTTGGCCGGGCCGAGCACCTGCTGGCATTCGGGCAGGCCGTAGTAATAGACGTTCGGCATCAGGAAGCTGATCGCGGTCTGCTTCGGATTCAGCGCCGCGAGCTGCGCCGCCGTGATCATCGGCGCATGGATGACGACGTCGCGCCGGCCCGGCGGCGGCGCCGACGTGGCCAGGGCCGCGACCGACTCGGCAATGGCCGCATCACCGTTCTGGTGGATCAGCATCGGGAAGCCGGCCGCGTGCGCGGCCTTCAGGCGTGCGGCGATTTCCGACTGGTCGACGTCGGGCAGGCCGAGGTAGGGCTGCTTCGGGAACAGCCGGCGTTCGTTGAACGGCGGAAACAGCTGCAGGTAGGGCTGGTTCATGTAGGCCGTATAGCCCTGGGTGGAGCCGTCGGCGAAGGTCTTGACCGCGGCGACGTGCAGCAGCGGATTCCGCGCGAGCTTCAGCGCTTCGCGCACCTTCTTCGCCGCGTCGATCGTGCGCGCGAAATCGCTGCTCGCCGCGTCGTAGGCGACCAGCGCGACGCTGAGCGGGAACGCCGCGCGCTTGGCCGGCGTGTCGAGCGCGGCGATGTACATCAGCATCTGGTCGGGCGCGGCAGCGCCTTCCTGGGCCAGGGTGAAGCCGTGCCCGGCATAGGTCTGCGCGGCCCTCAGCAGCAGGCGGTCGCCGAGCCCCGGATTGGCCTTGAGCACCTTGGCCTGGAAGAAGCCGATCGCGTACAGCGCGAGGTCCTCGTCGAGCTGGCCGCTGATCGCGAGCTCGGTTTCGACGGCACGATTCGTCGTCGGCGTGTAGCAGCTGTCCTTGTTTGCGCCCGGCGTGTCGCAGATGCCGAGCAGCTTCAGCGCCGGCGTGTTGACGTAGGCGATGTGGCCGGATTCGCTCGCGACCAGGATCGGCACGGTCGCCGAGACCGCGTCGAGCTGCTTGCGCGACTCGCCGTTCTCGAACGTGATGCACTGGAAGCCGAGACCGGAACAGCCCTGGCCGCGGCCCAGGCGCGACGGATCGTAGTTGAACGCGAGCACGTACGGCGTCGGGCCGTTCGGATCGACCGCGGCGACGGCCTTGGTCAGGCGCGCGACGACGTCGTCCTGGTTGCGCACCGGGATGAAGCAGGTCTGCGGATCGTCGTGGTCCTTGCAGGCCGCATCGCCGGGCAGCGGCTTGAACAGCAGGTTCGTGTTCGATACGTCGATCCAGTGCGCCGTATCGCTGTAGAAGCCGACGCCCGACATGTGCGAATGCGGGTCGATGAAGCCCGGCAGCAGCGCCGCGCCGGCCGGTGGTGCATAGACCTGCGTGTTCGGTCCGGCCAGCGCCTTGATCTGCGCCGTCGTGCCGATCGCGCTGATCTTGCCGCCGGTGATCGCGAGCGCCTGCGCCGTCGCCGCAGCCGGCGCCGCGGCCATGGTCACGACGGTCGTGTCGACGATGATCGCGTCCGGCGGCGGATCCGGTGCCGTCGTTTCGGCGTTCGCGAGGCCGAGCGCCAGCACCATCGCGGCGACGGCACGGCCGCCGGTCCCCATCAGTTCCCGCACAAGATCGTTCCTGCGCATGTCGTGTCCCTCCGCTGGTAGGCGGGCACGTCGACCGACGCCGGCATCCTGATCGCGCTGCGCCGCCCGGGTCCGTGCCTCGCTGCCGATCATAGGCGGCGGGTTCGCGTCGCGTCACAGGGAAATGGGGATAAAAACCTTTGCGCAGTTAAGGGAAAAATACCTATTGCTTAAAAAGCGTCGGTTCGCGCGACAGGGTGCAGCGAAGGGGCGGCGAGAAGGCTTCGCGCCGGCGGCTCGCCGGAAGTCCGGTCGAGCTCGCCAGAAGTGTCGCGAAAGACGAAACCGGCCGCCTGCGGCGCGTCGCGGCAAGCGGCGGCAGAGCCGCATCAGGTGTTGCGATACAGCGCGACGAGCTGATCCAGGGTCGCGCCCCAGCCGTCGTGGAAGCCGAGTTCCTCGTGGCGCCGGCTCGAGGCTTCGTCGGGATGCATCGCGATCGCGCGGTAGCGCGTGCCGCTGCCGCGCTCTTCGAGCGCGATGATCGCGGTGAACTGCAGGCCGTGGCAGCCGCTGTCGATCGCGGCGGCCGACGCGGGGCGGAAGCCGGGCTCGAGCAGCGTGGTCCAGACGAGTTTTTCCTGCGGGACGACTTCGAGGTAGCAGCCCACGGTCGGCGGCTGGTCCACGCCTTCGGGCGAGCGCATGACGGTGCGGAAGATGCCGCCGGGGCGCAGGTCGACCTCGCAGGCGACGGTCTGCCACGGTGCCGGCGTGAACCAGCGCAGGAGCCGCTCGGGTTCGGTCCAGGCGGCCCAGACCAGGTGGCGCGGAACGTCGATCTCGCGTTCGAGCACGAGGTCGCGGCGCGGATCGAGAGTGGGAATGGCGATGCTCATGACGGACTCCTTGGCGCAAGAAACTCGGTGGGTGGGTACGGCATTGCTGGGTGGGCACGGCATTGCTGTGGCGGCGACGGCGGGACAGTCGTGCCGTCGCCGGCTCGACGGCGCTGCGCCGCCGCTGGCGGTGCGGCGGACGCGATGACGTCGCCATGACGATGCGGGCTGCAGCGACGTCGACGGCAGCTGCGCGGACCGCAACGACGCCGGCGGCGGCCATGCGCGTTCCGGCTACGTCTGCGGCGGTGGTGCGGGCGGCAGGGGTGTCGATGCGGCGATGCGAAACAGTGCGTGCCGGCAGCGCCGACGCCGACGACTGATCTGCCGTGCGCGCTAGCGGCTGTCCTTGATCTCCTTCAGATAGCTGTCGAGCTGGTCCAGGCGTTTTTCCCAGAGCGCGCGCTGCCGGCTCATCCACTGCTCGGCCGCGCGCAGCCGGCGCGGCATGAGCCGGTAGGTGCGCGTGCGACCTTGCTTGTGCGACTGCACGAGGCCGCAGTGTTCGAGCATGGCCAGATGCTGCGAGAACGACGGCAGGGCCATGCGGAAAGGCTGGGCCAGTTCGCTGGTCGTGGCCGGCCCGTTGCCGAGGCGTTCGAGCACGGCGCGGCGCGTCGGGTCGGCGAGCGCCTGGAACACCTGGTTCAGCTGTGCGGATTGGTTAGGCATGCGCCTTACTATCCGCGCAGCTGAAACTTAGGTCAATACCTTCGTATTGCCGCGCTCGTCGTCTGCGGGAATCTGCCGCTTTCCGCTTCCGTGTCGCTGCAGCCGTTCTGCACTTCGCCTCCCGCTTCTGCTTTTCGCTTTCCACTTTCCGGTTCCGGAGCAAACCCCGCCCGCTTCCCGCCACAAGTCCGGCTTCCCAGGCGCCGATCCAGCGCCTACGCTCGCGCTTTCGTCCGTCAGCGTTCCCCGCCCATGTCCGTTACCGAATTGCCCGTCGCAGCGCCGTCGCCGTCGCTGCGGCGCGATTTGTCCGTGCCGGCCGTCGTCGCCGGCTTCGTCACGGTGCTCGTCGGCTTCACGAGCTCGGCGGCGATCGTGTTCCAGGCGGGTCAGGCGGCCGGCGCGACGCCGGCGCAGCTGGCCTCGTGGATGTGGGCGCTCGGCCTCGGCATGGGCCTGACTTGCATCGCGCTGTCGCTGCGCTACCGCGTGCCGGTCGTGACGGCCTGGTCGACGCCCGGGGCGGCCATGCTGACGGCCGGCGCTGCGGGCCTGACCATCGAGCAGGCGACCGGCGCGTTCGTCGTCTCCGCCGTGCTGATCACGCTCGCGGGTTTCAGCGGCATGTTCGAGAGGCTGATCCATCGCATTCCAGTGTCCATCGCGTCGGGCATGCTCGCCGGCGTGCTGCTGCGTTTCGGGCTCGACGCCTGCGTCGCGCTCGAAACGCAGGCCGGCCTGACGCTCGCGATGCTCGTCGCCTATCTGTTGTTGCGGCGCTGGCGGCCGCGCTACGCCGTCGTCGCGACCCTGGCCGTCGGCATCGTCATCGCTGCCGCGCGCGGCCTGCTCGACTGGAACGCGGTCACCGTCCAGGTCGCGCAACCGGTCTGGGTCACGCCGGCATTCACCGTGGATGCGATCGTCGGCGTCGCGATCCCGCTGTTTCTCGTCACGATGGCCTCGCAGAACGTGCCCGGCGTCGCCGTCGCGCGGGCGTCGGGCTATGCATTGCCGATTTCGCCGGTGATCGGCTGGACCGGTGCGGTCAACGTCGTGCTCGCGCCGTTCGGCGCATTCGCGCTGAACCTCGCCGCGATCACCGCGGCGATCTGCATGGGGCGCGAGGCGCACGAGGATCCGGCGCGGCGCTACGTCGCGGCGGTCGCGGCCGGCGTGTTCTACTGCATCGTCGGCGTGTTCGGCGCGACGGTCGCCGCGGTGTTCGCGGCGTTTCCGCGCGAGCTGATCGCGGTCATCGCGGGCCTCGCGCTGCTCGGTACCATCGGCAACGGCCTGGCTGCGGCCCTGGCCGGCGAGGGCGAACGCGAATCGGCGCTGCTGACCTTCCTCGTGACGGCGTCGGGCCTGAGCCTGTTCGGCATCAAGTCGGCGTTCTGGGGTCTCGTTGCCGGCATCCTCGCGCGGCTGCTGCGTCCGCGGCCGGCGCCGGCGGTCGCGAAGCCGTGAATCGCGCGCCGGCGGCAGCCATCGCGGGCCGGCGGTTCGTCGCCGTTGCCGCCGGGCCGACATTACCGCCGCCGCCCGCCGGCGGCACTGGCTGGAGAGAAGTATGCGTTTCACGACCCAGGCCCTGATCGTCGCGGCCGCGCTTGCGGCGCTCGGCATCTATGGCGCCGTGCGCCAGCCCTACGGCACCTTGCTGCCGATGGACGTGGGCGATCTGTCGGAGGTGCAGCCGCAGCTCGACCGGCTCGACGAGGACGAGCGTGCGCTCGTGCTCGGCTATCTCAAGCGCAGCAACGGCGACGTGCTGCCGCCGGCCATGGCCGATCCGGACTATCCGTTCACGGCGCGCACGTTCGGCGAGGCCATCGAGCTGCAGAAGCGATATCTGCGCGAGCAGGCCGAGCGCGACGCCGCCGTCGCGCAGCGCCAGGCCGAACGCGACCGCCTTCTCGAGCCGCTGCGCGAGGCGCTGGCGCTGGGCCTGCTGCGCCGCGAGCTGCTGACCAGCGACGAGGCGCTGGGCATTGCCGATACGGGCGGCGCGAAGCGCGCCGACGACGGCACGCGCGTGCTCGTCGTGACCTACCGCTTGAGCAACCGCTCGGGCCGCGACATCGTCTCGGCCAAGGGCAGCGTCGACGTGCGCGATGCCGACGGCCGCCGGCGCGCGCATTGCTGGCTCGAGCAGGATGCGCTCGAGGCGTTTGCGAGCGCGGACCTGCGCTGCGGCAACGCCATGCGCACGGCCGATCCCGACGAGCGCGCCTTCGCCGAACTCGCCGCCGACAGCCTGCGGCTGGACTGGGAACCGGCCGAGATCGTCTTCGCCGACGGCAGCCGCTTGACGGCACCGCGCTGAGGCGGCCGGACGGCCGAACGGATTTCCGCAGCGGCGCGGCTTCGGCGGCGCGGCTTCGGTAACGCCGCTGACCGGGCAATCCGGCCGGAGTCGACGGAAGTTCCGCGACGAGCGACGTGGACGGGCCGCGACATCGGCGAGCCCGTCACCGCGATCATTGCGACCGCGCAGGTCCGCGCCGCCGTCCCGGCGGGCCGCGATGGCTCCGCAGCGCAACTCGCGCAGCTCCTGATGGAGCGGCGCCCTTCGCGACGCGATCGCCGCGCCCGAGCCCGCATCGTCGTCACGACGATCCCTTCAAGCGAACGTCACCGCATAGACCGGCGGCAGGTTCAGCGACAGATTGCGCCAGCTGTCGCCCTGGTCGTCGCTGAGCCAGAGACCGCCCGTCGTCGAGGCCATCGCGAGCCGCGCGCCGTCGCGGCTGACCGCGAGCCCGTGGCGATAGACCAGGTCGTACGCCTGCACCGGCAGTCCTTCGTGCAGGCTGTCGAAGCTGCGGCCGCCGTCGCGCGTGCGCGCGACGACGAGCTTCGCGTCGACCGGGATGCGGCATTCGTCCTTGACCGCGGGCACGAACCACGCGGTCTGCGGGTCGCACGGATGCACCGCGACGGTGAAGCCGAACACCGACGGCGGCACGTTCGGCACATCCTGCCAGCTGCGCGCGCCGTCGCGGCTGACGAATACGCCGTTGTGATGCTGCACCCACAAGGTGTCCGGGTCGGCCGCGCACTGCACCATGCGGTGCGGATCCTGGATGTTCGGATCGTCGCGCAGCTCCGGCGGCATGTAGGCCGCATACATGCCGTCGGCGCTGAGCGTCCAGCTCTCGCCGCCGTCGCCGCTCTGCCAGACGCCGCCGCACGAGACCGCGATGCGCAGCCGGCGCGAGTCGCGCGGATCGACGCAGATCGAATGGATGCCGGGCTGATCGTAGCCGCCGCCGAACCACTGCGAACGCCGCGGCTGCCGCCACAGCGATTCGACGAGCTGCCAGGACTCGCCGGCGTCGTCGGAACGGAACAGGCCTCCCGGAATCGTGCCGGCCCAGAGCCGTCCCGGTTCGTCGGCGCCGCCGGCTTCCAGCGACCAGAGCAGCTTGAGCGCCGCCGGAACCGGCGGCTTGCCGTCACCGGTATTCAGCATTTCACCGGTTGGATAGGTGGGGGCGGCGATCTCGTGCCAGCTCGCGCCCTCGTCGTCGGAGCACTGCAGCTTGACGCCGAAATGACCGAGGTTCAGCGCTGCGTACCAGCGGCCGTCGCGCGCATCGGCCAGCGCGAGCGTCACGTTGTCGCCGGCGAACGCGTGGCGCGCGATGCGCCAGGAGCCGCCGTCCTCGTGCAGTGCGAACAGTCCTTTGCGCGTGGACAGCAGCAGTCGTTCGGACATGGCTCAGCCTCCGGAAAGCGCTTGCATCAGATAGATTTCGGTGTCGGCGGCCACCGCGGTCGCGGCGAGGTCGCGCTTGTCGCGCACGGCCTGGCCGTCGATGAACACGGCGACGTGGTGGCGCAGCCCGCCGTGCTCGTCGAGCACGTAGCCGCGCAGGCCGGGCTGCTGGACGAAGGCGGACTCGAGCGCGTCGCGCAGCGAGACGCCGCCCACGCGCAGACGCGGCTCGCCGCTGCCGGGCGGCAGCCAGCGCGCGAGGGCGGATGCGAGCACGATCACGGGCATACGTCGGCTCCGGGCGGCGAGCCCGCCAAGCCTAGCGCAATCGACGGCGCAGTCGACGCCGGAGCCGCGGCTCAGTCCG
>NZ_JANFVR010000159.1 GCF_024609805.1 Tahibacter caeni
CGCGGCTCCCTCGCCTGAGAACTCCGCTCCGTCCCGGCGGGGCCGTGAGCGGGCCGGTGAAAGGCCCGCTGCACGGCCCAGCCGCGGTCCCGGGCCGCGGGGTGCGCCGCCAGCCGGGTTCCGGCGCCGCCCGGCAGGTTCCTTTCGCGGCTTCTGGCCTATAATCCGCGGCCCGCGATCGCCTTGCCGGTCGCCACGCGGCTTCCGGTCGCGTACCGGATCCAATTCCCACGGAGTCATCCATGAGCATCGAACAGCTGGAAAGCATTGCCCAGGCGATGGTCGCCCCGGGCAAGGGCATCATCGCGATCGACGAATCCAACACTACGATCAAGAAGCGCTTCGACGGTGTCGGCATCGACTGCACGGAAGAGAATCGTCGCGCCTACCGCGAAATGCTGCTGACTGCGCCCAACCTGTCCGATCACATCTCCGGCGCGATCCTTTATGACGAAACGCTGCGCCAGGCCAGCAAGGCCGGCGTGCCGTTCACCAAGATCATGCTCGACCACGGCATCCTGCCGGGCATCAAGGTCGACAAGGGCCCGCATCCGCTGGCCGGCTTCCCGGGCGAGCTCGTGACCGAAGGCCTCGACGGCCTGCGCGACCGCCTCAAGGAATACGCGAGCCTCGGCGCCAAGTTCGCCAAGTGGCGCGCGGTCATCACGATCGGCGACGACATGCCGAGCTCGACCTGCATCGAAGCCAACTGCCATGCGCTCGCGCGCTATGCGGCGCTGTGCCAGGAAGCCGGCATCGTGCCGATGGTCGAACCCGAAGTGCTCATGGACGGTTCGCACGACCTCGACGTCTGCTACGACGTGACCGAAGTGACCCTGCGTTCGCTGTTCGCCTCGCTGTACGAGCAGAACGTGCTGCTCGAAGGCACGATCCTGAAGGCCAGCATGGTCGTCTCCGGCAAGGACTGCCCGGAACAGGCCAGCGTCGACGAAGTCGCCGAAGCGACCGTGCGGTGCCTCAAGGCCAGTGTGCCGGCCTCGTTGCCGGGCATCGTGTTCCTGTCGGGCGGCCAGTCCGACGAGGCTGCGACCGCGCACCTCAACGCGATGAACCAGATGGGCCCGCACCCGTGGCCGCTGAGCTTCTCGTACGGTCGCGCGATGCAGACGGCCGCGCTGAAGCTCTGGTCCAAGGACATGACGGCGAACTTCGTCGACGCGCAGAAGACCGTCGCGCAGCGCGCGCGAGAGAACGGCCTCGCCGCGCTGGGCCAGTGGAAGAAGTCGGCCTGAGCCGGCATCGATCCGTGATCTATGGAAAACGCCGGCCTCGCGCCGGCGTTTTTCATTGCGGCGACCGACGGAGCAGGCGGCGCCGCGTCGATGCGGCGAACCGCGCCAACGGAGTCTCGTCGTATTCCGCAATAAATCCCGAGCGAGGTGCCCGGTGGCGATCGGTCGTCATTTCCGCTGCCGAGCGTCGCGGCGGCGCCGTCGTCATCGGCATCGTCCGCGCCGGCGACGTGCTCGACGTGCGTTTCGGCGACCTGCAGCGGCAGGCGGCGTCGCGCCGCGGCGCATCTCGCGCCCTACAGCGCGCGCACGAGTTCCAGGATTTTCGCCGCGACCGCGAGCTCGCGCGCTTCGCTGGCGGCATTGCCGTCTTCGGCGTGCCACGCGGCCGACAGGCAGCCGTAGGCGTAGGCATGGGCCAGTATCGGCGGCAGTTCCTGGCCGAGTGCGCGCGCATAAGTCTCGGCGCGGCGATGCAGGTGTTCCGCATCGAGGCAGAGGTCGTCGCGCCGCAGCGGGTTGTAGAGCAGGTTGGCCGCGTCGAACGCCGCGTCGCCGACAAGACCTCGCGGATCGATCGCGAGCCAGCCGCGCGGACCGTGCAGGATGTTGTCGTGATGCAGGTCGCCATGCAGCGGCCGCGCATCGCGGGCGGCGCGCAGCAGGCGTTCGGCCATGCGTGCGGCTTCGCGATACGGATCGCCGGCCGGCCGGCCGCGCGCCCGCGTGAACAGGCTCGCGAAATACATCGACAGCGGGGTCAGGCCGGCCGGCGCCGGCGTGCGCGATGGCGCGCTCAGGCGCGCGAGCACTTCGGCCGCGATGTCGGTGGCCTCGATGTCGCCGCGTTCGCCGAGGAACTGGGCGAGGCTCGTGCCGCCGGCATGTTCGAGCAGCTGGCGATGTCCGCTGACGGCATACAGCCGCACCAGTCCTTCGCCGCGGCGCCAGCGTAGCAGCGCCGCGCCGTGCAGCTCGTCGGTTCCGGCGGGCTTGATCGCCTTGACCACGGCCCGGCTGCCGTCGGCGCGCAATGCCTGCCAGACGCGGCTGGTCCGCGTGTCGGCCAGCAGCTGCGGCCGGCGCAGGTGCCAGCGTGGCGGGAAGTCGGGCCGCCCGCCGCCGCGCGGCGGTCTGCGCAGAGCGCGCATCAGCCGCCCGCCAGCACGGCGCGGTAGGCCTGCAACGCATGTGGACCGAAGCAGCAGAACACGATGCGGTCGAGCGAGCCGGGATCGCGCGCGGCCTCGTGCGCTTCGGCCACTGCGATCGCGACTGCCTGTTCCAGCGGATAGCCGAATACGCCGCAGCTGATCGCCGGGAACGCGATGCTGGCCAGGCCGTGGCGCCGGGCCAGCTCGAAGCAGTTGCGGTAGCACGACGCGAGCAGCGCGGGTTCGCCCTTGTCGCCGCCGTACCAGACCGGACCGACGGTATGGATGATGTGCCGCGCCGGCAGCCGGTGGCCGCCGGTCAGCACGGCCTCGCCGGTGGGGCAACGCACGTAGGGCCGGATCATCGGCAGCGCCCGGCATTCCTCGACGAGACCGGGTCCGGCGGCGCGATGGATCGCGCCGTCGACGCCGCCGCCGCCGCTGAGGCTTTCATTGGCTGCGTTGACGATGGCGTCCAGCGGCAATGTGGTGATGTCGGCTTCGAGTGCTTCGAGCACGAGCTGCATGGCCAAGCCCTTGTTTTCCTGATGTTCTCACACCGTCGTCCGGCACGGCGCGGCGCCGGCGGCCGCGGTCTGGGGGGAAATACGCTAGACCTTGGTCTAGGCATTTATTGAACCCGCCGGTATTGAAAAATAGTTGCCTAGGCAATAATGTCTGCGGCAATCATGAGCCGCTCCGATCCCCGCTCCACCTTCGCCTACCCGCTGCTCGACGTCACGCGGCTGCTGCGCAAGCACTTCGACCGCCGCGCCGAGCCGCTGGGCCTGACCCGCGCCCAGTGGCGCGCGATCAAGATGATCCACCGTCACGAAGGCATCAGCCAGAAGGCGCTGGCCGAGCTGCTGGAAATGGAAGCGATTCCGGTAAGCCGCGTGATCGATCGCCTGCAGCAGGCCGGCTTCGTCGAACGCCGCGCCGATCCGCAGGACCGCCGCGTCTGGCGCCTGCATACGTTGCCGCGCGCCGATGCGGTGCTCGACGACATGGAAGTCATCGCCGCCGCGCTGCGCGACGAAGCGCTGGCCGGCATCGGCGATGCCGAGCTGATCGCCTGTCTCGACGTGCTCGAGCGCATGAAGCAGAACCTCGCCGCGCTCGACGAAAAAAACTCCCCGAAAAACACCGACACGAATTGAGCATCGCCATGACCGCCAAGACCGAAACGACTGCCGCCGCCCCTGCGCCGCGCAAGCGCTCCAACGCCGTGCTCTGGATCGCCGGACCGGCGCTGGTGCTCGCGATCGCCGGGTACTTCTATCTCTCGGGCGGCCGCTACGTCGACACCGACAACGCCTACGTGCAGGCCGACCAGATCACCATCGCTCCGCAGATCGCCGGCCGCGTGGTCGAGGTGCGCGTGCGCGAGAACCAGGCCGTCAGGGCCGGCGACCTGCTGTTCCGCATCGACGAGGAGCCGCTGAAGATCGCCGTGCAGCGCCTGCAGGCGCAGGCCGAATCGGTGCGCAGCATGCTCGACGGCGCACGCAACGGCTACCACGGCGCCGAGGCCGACTTGCGCTCGGCCGAAGCCGATCTGCATCACGCGCAGCAGCAGTACGAACGCTTCAAGGACCTGCGCGCGCGCGGCCTCGTCGCGCAGCAGGCGCTCGACGACGCGGCCAACACGGTCGCGAGCACGCGCGGCAAGCGCGACGCCAACGCCGCCGCGGTCGCCCGCGCGCAGAACCTGCTCGGCGGCCTGCCGAGCGCGTCCAACGATTCGCTGCCGGGCTACAAGCTCGCGGTCGCGCAGCTGGCCCAGGCCCAGCTCGACCTGTCGCACGCGGAGGTGCGCGCGCCGGTCGACGGCGTCATCGGCAAGACCGATCTGCAGGTCGGCGAATTCCTCAACGTCGGCCAGCCGGCCATGCCGCTGGTTGCGACGCAGACCCTCTGGGTCGAAGCGAACTTCAAGGAGACCGATCTGACCAACGTGGAGATCGGGCAGGTTGCCTCGATCGCGATCGACACATATCCGGGCAGGCACTGGAACGCACGCGTGGCCTCGATCAGCCCGGCGTCGGGCGCCGAGTTCGCCGTGCTGCCGGCGCAGAACGCCACGGGCAACTGGGTCAAGATCGTGCAGCGCATACCGGTGCGTCTCGCGCTGGACCCTGCGCCGGGCCTGCCGCAGCTGCGCGCCGGCATGAGCGCCGAAGTGGAAATCGACACGGGCCGCGACCGCGCGCGCTACAGCCAGTGGTTCGGCGCGCGCAAGGCCGAGCAGCCGATCGCGAGCCGCTGAGTCCCTTCGCGGATCCGAATCCATGAGCAACGCCGCCACCCATCGCGAAGTCGCCAACCTGCCGCTGCTGGTGATCTCCATCATGCTGGCGACCCTGATGCAGGTCATCGACACGACCATCGCCAACGTCGCCCTGCCCGACATGCAGGGCGCGCTGTCGGCGACCCAGGACCAGGTGTCCTGGGTGCTGACCTCCTACATCGTCGCCGCGGCTATCGCGACGCCGGCCACCGGCTGGCTCGCCGCCAAACTCGGCCGCCGCCGTCTGCTCGCGATCGCGATCGGCGGCTTCACCGTCGCGTCGCTGCTCTGCGCCGTCGCGACCGACATCGGCCAGATGGTCGCGTTCCGCGTGCTGCAGGGCCTGTTCGGCGCGGCGCTCGTGCCGATCTCGCAATCGACCATGCTCGACGTGTTCCCGCGCGAGAAGCACGGCGCGGCGATGGCGATGTGGGGCATGGGCGTCATGGTCGGTCCGATCCTCGGCCCGCCGCTCGGCGGCTGGCTGACCGACCACTACAGCTGGCACTGGGTGTTCCTGATCAACCTGCCGATCGGTGCGGCAGCGCTGTTCGGCGTGCTCGCGAGCGTGCCGGCGGACGAGGCCCACGACTACCGCTTCGACTGGCGCGGTTTCCTGCTGCTGGCAGCCGGCGTCGGCGGGCTGCAGCTCATGCTCGACCGCGGCGAGCAGAAGGACTGGTTCGACGCGCTCGAAATTCAGATCGAGGCGGCCATCGCGTTCCTCGGCTTCTATCTGTACTGGGTGCACTGGCGCAGCGCCAAACGGCCTTTCCTCGATCTCGGCCTGCTGCGCGACCGCAGCTTTCTGTCGGGCAACCTCTTCATCTTCGTGATCGGCGTCGTGCTGTTCGCGACGATGGCGCTGCTGCCGCCGTATCTGCAGAGCCTCATGGGCTATCCGGTCGTCACGACCGGCCTGCTGATGGCGCCGCGCGGCGTCGGCACGCTCGTGGCGATGCTCGTGGTCGGGCGCCTGCTCGCGCGCGGCGCCGACGCGCGCGCGCTGATCCTGGCCGGCCTGCTGCTTACCGTCGTATCGTTGTGGCAAATGGCACATTTCAGCGCCGACATGCCGACCGGGCCGGTGATCTGGGCCGGCGTGATACAGGGTCTAGGGTTGGGCCTCGTGTTCGTGCCGGTCTCGACGATGGCCTATGCGACCCTGCCGATGCCGCGCCGCACCGAGGCCGCCGGCATGTTCAGCCTGACGCGCAACCTCGGCTCAAGTATCGGCATCTCGCTCGTGATGACCCTGCTGTCGCGCGGCTCGCAGATCAATCATGCCGAGCTCGCCGAGCGCATCACCCCGTACGGCCACACGCCGCTGCCGGCCGGCATCGACATCCACAGCGCGACCGGCCTGGCTGCACTGAACGGCGAAGTTTCCCGTCAGGCTGCCGCAATCGCCTTCCTCAATGACTTCTGGCTGATGATGATTCTGACCTTAGCTGCGATACCGTTGCTGCTGATGTTCCGGCGGCCGAATCGCAACGCCGCCCCCGTGCCGGCGGCCGCCGCGGTGGATCACTGATTCATCCGCACGCCACGTCGTCGGCGTAGGATGGCTGCCGCGAGGCGGCCTCCGCCCCTGAAAGCCGATGCCGCGGCGCCTCGCGCCCGCGGCCACCGCCGACCGCGCTTCCGCGGCCGGCGGCCAAGGAAGCCGAAGATGTTCAAGCGTTGCCTGCCATTGCCGTTCCTCGTCGCCTGCGCCGCGCTCACGGCCTGCAAGTCCGAGGATCCGTCCAAGGTGCCCAGTCCGACCGCGCCGGCCAAGGTCACCGCGCAGGCCGTCGAAAGCAAATCCTGGTCGGACGTGATCGAGGCGCTCGGCACGGCCCAGGCCAACGAATCCATCACCTTGACGGCGAAGATCACCGAGACCGTGCGCAAGGTGAATTTCACCGACGGGCAGGCCGTCGCCGCCGGAGACGTGCTCGTGGAGCTGACGTCGAGCCAGCAGGCCGCGCAGCTCAAGGACGCCCAGGCCATGGCGCGCGACGCCGACCGCCAGTATCAGCGTCAGCAGGACCTCGTGAAGCAGGGCACCGTTTCCAAGGCGCTGTTCGACACGGCTACCGCGACGCGCGATTCCAACATCGCCAAGGTCGACGCGATCCGCGCGCAGCTGTCCGACCGCGTCATCACGGCGCCGTTCGGCGGCGTGCTCGGCCTGCGCCGCGTGAGTCCCGGCACGCTCGTCACGCCGGGCACCGAGATCACGACGCTCGACGACATCGACACGATCAAGCTCGATTTCTCCGTGCCCGAAACCCTGCTCGGCGCGGTCGAGGTCGGCCAGGAAGTGCAGGCCACCACGGCCGCCTGGCCCGCGCGCCAGTGGCAGGGCCGCGTGACGTCGATCGACTCGCGCGTCGACACGGCCTCGCGTTCGGTGCTCGTGCGTGCGCAGATCGACAACCGCGAGCGCGTGCTGCGTCCGGGCATGCTGCTAACGGTGCAGGTGTTCCGCGCGCCGCGCATGGCGCTGGTGCTGCCTGAGATCGCGCTCGTGCAGGTCGGCACCGATTCGTTCGTGTTCCGCATCCGTCCCGACAGCAGCGTCGAGCAGGTGCGCATCGTGCCGGGCGCGCGCCGCCGCGGCGAGATCGAGGTGCGCGAAGGCCTGCAGGCCGGCGACCGCATCGTCGTCGACGGCACGGTCAAGCTGCGCAGCGGCGCGAAGGTCGCCGTCGAGGAACACGTCGCGGCCACTGCGGCTCCGGCCGCCGTGAACTGAGGAGGCGCCATGCTGCTGTCGGACGTCTCGGTCAAGCGCCCCGTCTTCGCGACCGTTCTCTCGCTGATCCTGCTCGTGCTCGGCCTGATCGCGTTCACGCGGCTGCCGCTGCGCGAGCTGCCGAACATCGACCCGCCCATCGTCTCGATCGACACCACGTATACCGGCGCGTCGGCGTCGGTCGTCGAGACGCGCGTGACCCAGGTGCTCGAGGACGCCGTCGCCGGCATCGAGGGCGTGGAGAGCGTGCAGTCCTCCAGCCGCAACGGCCGTTCCAGCATCACGATGGAATTCACCCTGAGCCGCGACATCGAAGGGGCGGCCAACGACGTGCGCGACGCCGTCGCGCGTGCGTCGGACCGGCTGCCCGAGGAAATCGATCCGCCGCAGGTGGCCAAGGTCGAAGGCGACGCCGACGTCATCATCTGGCTCAACCTCAGCTCGACCAGCCTCGACCAGCTCGCGCTGACCGACTACGCCGACCGCTACATCGTCGACCGCCTGTCCTCGATCGACGGCGTGGCGCAGGTCAATCTCGCCGGCGGGCAGCGCTACGCGATGCGCATCTGGCTCGACCGCAAGGCGCTGGCCGCGCGCAACCTCACGGCCAACGACGTGGAGAACGCGCTGCGCCGCGAGAACGTCGAGCTGCCGGCCGGCCGCATCGAATCGGACACGCGCGACTTCACGCTGCGCGTGTCGCGCGACTACCGCGCGCCCGAGGATTTCGCCGCGCTGGCCATCGCCAAGTCCGAGGACGGCCACGTCACGCGCCTGGCCGAAGTGGCCAAGGTCGAGCGCGGCGCCGAGGAGCGCCGCGCGTATTTCCGCGGCAACGGCAAGCCCATGGTCGGCCTCGGCATCGTCAAGACCTCGACCGCGAACAGCCTCGACGTGGCCGCGCGCGCCAAGGCCGAGATGGAGCGCATCCAGCCGTCGCTGCCCGACGGCATGACGATCGGCGTCAGCTACGACTCGACCATCTTCATCGACGCGGCCGTGCACCAGGTCTACAAGACGCTCGGCGAGGCCGTGCTGCTCGTGCTCGTCGTGATCTTCCTGTTCCTCGGCAGCGTGCGCGCCGCGCTGATTCCGGCGGTGACCGTGCCGGTCTGCGTGATCGCCGCGTTCCTCGGCCTCTACGCGTTCGGCTTCTCGATCAACCTGCTGACCCTGCTCGCGCTCGTGCTGTCGATCGGCCTCGTCGTCGACGACGCGATCGTCGTGCTGGAAAACTGCCAGCGCCGCGTCGACCTCGGCGAACCACCGCTGGTCGCGGCCTATCGCGGCGCGCGCCAGGTCGCCTTTGCGGTCATCGCGACGACGGCCGTGCTGATCGCGGTGTTCCTGCCGATAGCGTTCATGGAAGGCAACAACGGCCGCCTGTTCCGCGAACTTGCGGTTGCGGTCGCCGGTGCCGTCGCGATATCCGCGTTCGTCGCGCTGACCCTGACGCCGATGATGTGTTCGCGTCTGCTGCGCGCGCACAAGCACGAGAAGGGCTTCGTCGCCTGGACCGAGCGCCGCCTGCAGCAGGTCAGCGACGGCTATCGCCGCGCGCTGGACAGGAGCGTGGGTCGGCCGGTGCTGATCGGCGCCGTGCTCGCCGCGGCGCTCGTCGCGATCGGCGCACTGTTCGTCAGCGTGCCCAAGGAGCTCGCGCCGCCGGAGGACCGCGGCGTGTTCTTCGCCCAGGTCATCGGCCCCGAAGGCGCCGGCTACGACTACACCGTGCAGCAGATCCAGGAAGTCGAGAAGCGCCTGCTGAGCCTGAGCGGCGAAGGCAGTCCGATCTACCGCATCAACGCGCGCGTGCCCGGCGGCTGGGGCCGCAGCGAGGAAATGCATACGGGCCAGGCCGTAGTGCTGCTCAAGCCCTGGAACCAGCGCAGCAAGACCACGGCCGAGGTCGTCGACGAGACGCGCGGACTGCTCGCCGACGTGACCGGCGTGCGCGCGATTCCGCAGGTGCGCCAGGGGCTCGTGCGCTCGGGCGGCCAGCCGCTGCAGCTCGTGCTCGGCGGGCCGAGCTACGAGGAACTGGTCGGATGGCGCGACCGCATGCTCAAGCGCATGGAAGAAAACCCGCAGCTGTTCGCCGCCGATTCCGACTACAAGGAAACCCGTCCGCAGTTGCGCGTCAGCATCGACCGCTCGCGCGCGGCCGACATCGGCGTGTCGGTCGACGACATCGGCCGCACGCTCGAGACCATGATGGGCTCGCGCCAGGTGACCACGTTCGTCGACGGCGGCGAAGAGTACGACGTGATCCTGCAGGCCCAGGACAGCGACCGTCGCAGCCCGACCGACCTGACCAACCTCTACGTGCGCTCGCGCAGCGGCCAGCTGATTCCGTTGGCCAATCTCGTGACCCTGAGCGAGCTCGCCGAGCCCGGCACGTTGAACCGCTTCAACCGGCTGCGCGCGATCACCCTGTCGGCCGGCCTCGCGCCGGGCTACACGCTCGGCCAGGCGCTGGACTGGATACGCCGCACGGCCGCCGAGGAACTGCCGCAGACCGCGCAGCTCGACTACAAAGGCGAGTCGCGCGAGTTCCGCAAAGCCGGCGGCGCCGTCGCGTTCACGTTCGCGATGGCCCTGCTGATCGTGTTCCTCGTGCTCGCCGCGCAGTTCGAGAGCTTCGTGCACCCGCTGGTCATCATGCTGACGGTGCCGCTGGCCGTGCTCGGCGCGTTGCTCGGGCTCTGGCTCTGGGGTTCGAGCCTGAACCTGTTCAGTCAGATCGGCATCGTCATGCTGGTCGGCCTCGCCGCGAAAAACGGCATCCTGATCGTCGAGTTCGCCAATCAGCTGCGTGATCAGGGACGCGGCATCCGCGACGCGATTCTCGAAGCCTCGGCCGTGCGCCTGCGGCCGATCCTGATGACGTCGATCGCGACGATCACCGGCGCCGTGCCGCTGGTGCTGGCCAGCGGCGCGGGCGCAGCCAGCCGCGTGACGATCGGCGTCGTCGTGGTGTTCGGCGTCACCTTGTCGACCCTGCTGTCGCTGTTCGTCGTACCGGCGTTCTACCTGCTGCTCGCGCGCTTCACGCGCTCGCCCGAGGCCGTCGCGCGCGAGCTCGACTCCCAGGCGCAGGACCACCCGGACGCCGAAACCGCCTGAGGCGCCGCGCGCGCTATGCTTGCGCCGGCCGCGACGCCGGCGCAGGGCCGGCGTGTCGACGGCAATGTCCGCGGCCCGCCTGGCGGCCCGCTCCTCTCTCCGGCAACGACCGCTGCGTGCATGGCGGCCGCCGACCGATTCCATCTGGACAGTCCATGCGTTCCGACGACGACAAGCCGCGTGGCGGCGACCGCGACAACCCCTGGCGCAACGCGCGCCCGCGCACCGACGGGCCGCGGCCCGACAAGCGCGAGCGCGAGCGGCGCAAGGCGGCCGGCGAAACGCCGCG
>NZ_JANFVR010000016.1 GCF_024609805.1 Tahibacter caeni
CGGCCGACTGCCGCGCGCTGGACCGGTCCGCCGCGCTGACCCCCGCGGCGACCGGCCGCGACAGCGGCCGCCGCCTGTCGTCCTTGCGCGGCGACCGCACGCGCTGGTTCGAGCCCGACGCGCTGAGTCCGCCGCAGGCGGCCTATTGGCAGGCCATGGACGATCTGCGCCGCGGTCTCAACGAACGCCTGCTGCTGGGCCTCGAAACCCTCGAAGCGCACTACGCGCTGTATCCGCCCGGCGCCGGCTATGCGCGCCACCGCGACCGCTTCCGCGACGACGACGCGCGCGTACTGTCCTCGGTCTGTTATCTCAACGCCGATTGGAATGACGGCGACGGCGGCGCGCTGCGCCTGCACCTGGCCGATCGCGTTCACGACGTTGCGCCGCGGGGCGGCACCCTGGCCCTGTTCCTGTCCGCCGAGATCGAGCACGAGGTGCTGCCCGCGGCGCGCGAGCGGCTGAGCATCGCCGGCTGGTTCCGGCGGCGCGAACTCCTGCGCGGGTGATGCGGCGAGGCCCGGTCTTCGGCACCGGCGACTCACCACGAGAGATGAAGGCGACGCAAGACCGCGTGACGGCGCGGCGTGATGGCGGCGTTGCGCTTCGCTGCGTTCGTCGCAAGCCGGCGTGTCGCGCCGTGGACGTTTCGCGCAGGTTCGGAGAGCGCCGCGAAGCGAACCGCAGCGCCGCGGGATCCGCGACCAGTGCTCCTTCCGTCGCGCTTCGGCCGCGGACGATCGAACATCCTCATCCGCGACAGAACACGGCCGCGGAAACCGCGGGAACCGTCGCCGTCGCTGCATCGACCGCGACAAGAAACGGGGCCGGCGAGCCGGCCCCGTTTCCGCAGCGCTCACATGAACCGGCTCAGTTGCGCGCCGGCGTGTTCTCGGAGAAATACTCGTGGCTGTCGGCATTGTCGACCGCGCGCGAGGGATTGCTGACCGCGAGATTGTGCGCCGCGGTCTGGCCGTAGGCCCAGTCGTCGGTGCCGGCCACGACGTTGAAGTGGCTGGTCTCGTGGATGATCGTGCCGGCCTTGGAATCGGTGCCGGTGTTCGGCGCCGACCAGAACGCCTTGCACAGGTAGATCTTGTACGGCTGGGTCGGATAGACGTAGGCGTAGGCGCTGTCGGTGCAGCTGCAGTCGAACGTGAACGGCTGCGAAGTCAGCGCGCTGTAGATGTTGTTGAAGTGCGTGCGCACCGTCGAATAGCGCGAGCTGTTGTAGGCGCCGAACCACCAGGTATAGCGGCTGCCCTGCGTGCCGGCGGCCAGATAGCTCTTGGAGTTGTTCGCGTACGTCGACGCCGAACTGCGCGCCGTGGCGATCTGGTTCTGCCGCGTCGTGGTGCAGCCGACGTAGCTGTTGGTCGCCGCGAAGATGCCGACGCCGCCGCTGGCCTTGTCCTGGCTGTCGAACGCATCGACCGCCGCATCGGCGTAGATCGTCACGCTGTCGCCGGCCGGGCGTTCGAAATCGACGATGCCGCCCTGCACGCCGCCGCGCTTGGCTTCGGCCGCGTCGCGGACGACGTCGCCGGCGCTGCGCGCGTAGCGCACGGTGAATTGGCCGCCCTTGCGCATGTCGTAGTACGCGGTCAGGTCGACCTCGACCGTGAGGTTCTGGCCCGGCGCGAGCTCGATGTAGTCCTTGTCGGTCGGCGCCGGACGCTTGACCAGGCGGCCGACGTAGGCGACCGGCTGGCCGTTCTGCATGACCGCGAACAGATTGTTGTCGACGCCGTCGACCGGCGTCTGCCAGCGCAGCAGCTGCACCGGCGCGTTCGTGGTGTTGCTCACGCTGTAGACGATCTTGCCGCTGCCGAAGTCCTTCTGCGCCGGCTCGCTCAGTCGCAGTTCCAGGCCGGCCGCGCTGGCCGCCGAAATCCCACCCATCCCCAACACAAGCACGGCAAAACCTGCACACAGTTTCTGCATGACGTGTTCCTCGGTGTGATGTAGTCACCGCCCCCCGGCAGTGGGCGCCGCGGACGCGGCACCGCTCGCCAGCGTATGCGCTATTGCGGGCGCCGGCAATGGCCGGCTGCGCTGCAGCGCAACAAGCGACGACCTCGTTCCGAAACAATACAAATTTACTTTCTGTACGCCGACGTCGCGTGCTACGTATGCGCCGGCCCGTCGCGCCTGCCGCGGCGGCGCTCGCTGCGCGGCCCTGGGACGATGCGCCGCCGCGAGTCCGATTCCGGCATCGTCCCTGCGACGGGAGAAACAACGATGAGCATGGCAAAGCGTCTCGGTGCGGAATTTCTCGGCACGTTCTGGCTGGTGCTCGGCGGCTGCGGCAGCGCCGTGCTCGCCGCGGCCGTGCCGACCCTGGGCATAGGCTTCGCCGGCGTGGCGCTGGCCTTCGGCCTGACCGTGTTGACCATGGCCTATGCGGTCGGCCACGTGTCCGGCGGCCACTTCAATCCAGCGGTATCGCTGGGCCTCGTCGTCGGCGGCCGCTTCGCGGCCAAGGATCTGCTCGGCTACGTGATCGCCCAGGTGCTCGGCGGCATCGCCGCCGGCGGCGTGCTGTACCTGATCGCGAGCGGCAAGGCCGGCTTCGACGTCACGGCCGGCTTCGCGTCGAACGGCTACGGCGATCATTCGCCCGGCAGCTATTCACTGCAGGCGGCGCTGGTCTGCGAAGTCGTGCTGACCGCGTTCTTCCTGATCGTGATACTCGGCGCCACCGACGGCCGCGCGCCGGTCGGCTTCGCGCCGATCGCGATCGGCCTGTGCCTGACCCTGATCCATCTGATCAGCATCCCGGTCACGAACACCTCGGTGAACCCGGCGCGCAGCACCGGCGTCGCGCTGTTCGCCGGCGGCTGGGCCGTGCAGCAGCTCTGGCTGTTCTGGCTCGCGCCGCTGGCCGGCGCGACGCTCGGCGGCGTGATCTACAAGGCCGTGCTGGCCAAGAGCGACTGACATACGCCTGGAGCGAGCCCACGCCGCCGACGGGGACCCGGAGCGTGGGCGCTTCGCAACCGACCCTCGGCTGACGCCGGAGAAAATATGGCGCGACTGCGTACGACGCTCCTGGGCGGCCCCTGCCGCCAAGGAGAACGCCATGGCGCTCATGGCGCGATTGCGCGCATCGGCACCACGGCGGCGCAGGACGCCGCCCCGCCCGATGACGCGCCTCCCTGAGCTATCGCAGTCCCGACGCTTCCTGCACCGGTCATGCGCGCGAGCAGAGCAATTCGCGCGTGCCGCTGTGGAACGGCTTGCCGGTACCGGCCGGCAGTGCGCGCGGCGCAGCTGCAATCCCTCCGCGACGGCGTCTGGCTGATCGCGCGCTTCAAGCCGGACACTCTGTTCGGCAGCGGCCTGGTATGAGTCGGCGGGCCGACGGATCCGCATGTCTCGTACAAATAAAAAAGGCGGCATAAGCCGCCTTTTTTATTTAATGCACCTGACTCGGTTACTTCTTCGCGAACAGATGCTCGACGCCGGCGCGCTCTTCGCGCAGTTCCTTGTCGGTCGCATCCATGCGCGCGCGGGAGAACTCGTTGATCGCCAGGCCCTGCACGATCTGGAACTTGCCGTCCTTGCAGGTGCAGGGATAGCCGTAGATCACGCCCGGCGCGATGCCGTAGCTGCCGTCGGACGGAATGCCCATCGAGGCCCAGTCGCCGTCGGCCGTGCCGAGCGCCCAGTTGCGCATGTGGTCGATCGCCGCCGAGGCGGCCGAGGCCGCCGACGACGCGCCGCGCGCCTTGATGATGGCCGCGCCGCGCTGCTGCACGGTCGGGATGAAGGTGCCTTCGTACCAGGCCTGGTCGATCTGCTCCAGCGCCGGCTTGCCCTTGATCGTCGCGTGATGCACGTCGGGGTACTGCGTCGAGCTGTGGTTGCCCCAGATGGTCACCTTCGCGATGTCGGTGTTCAGTGCGCCGGTCTTCTCGGCCAGCTGGCTGATCGCGCGGTTGTGATCCAGGCGCACCATCGCGGTGAAGCAGTTCGGATCCAGGTCCGGCGCATTCTGCTGGGCGATCAGCGCATTCGTGTTGGCCGGGTTGCCGACGACGAGCACCTTGACGTCGCGCTTGGCGTGGTCGTTGATGGCCTTGCCCTGCGGGGCGAAGATCGCGCCGTTGGCTTCGAGCAGGTCCTTGCGCTCCATGCCCGGGCCGCGCGGACGCGCGCCGACGAGCAGCGCGTAGTCGACGTCCTTGAACGCGACGTTGACGTCGTCGGTCGCGACGACGCCGTGCAAGGTCGGGAACGCGCAGTCGTTGAGCTCCATCACGACGCCCTGCAGCGCCGGCAGCGCCGGGGTGATCTCGAGCAGATGCAGGATGACCGGCTGGTCCGGACCGAGCATGTCGCCGGCGGCGATACGGAACAGCAGCGCATAGCCGATCTGGCCGGCGGCACCGGTGACGGCAACTCGAACGGGGGCTTTCATAGTGACTCCTGGCTCTGTGGCGGGCCGTGCCCGCCGGTCGGGGAAACGGGCGGACCCGTTTCCGGGATGGGGTTATTGCAGTTGCACCGCGTGGCCGCGCTCGGCCAGCAGCCGTCCGAGACGCGTCGTGTCGTAGCCGTAGACCACGTCCTGGCCGATGACCGTGACCGGCACGCCGCGGCCGCCGAGCGCGACGAAGGCGTCATAGCCTTCGGCGCCGTCCTCGACGTCGAGCTCGGTGTAGGGAATGCGCGCCTGCTCCAGCGAGGCCTTCAGCCGCTGGCAGTAGCCGCACCAGCTCGCGCCGAGCATGACGATGCCGCTCTCGCCGGTCTGCCGGCGCGGATCGGCGCGGTCGATCTCGCGCTTGGCGTTCCAGACCAGCGCCGCCAGCAGCACGATGCCGCTGGCCGCGAACAACTGGAACGGGCTGATCTTCATCCGGTGATCAACGCAGTTCGGCGAAGAACTCGGCGAAGCGCTTCAGGCCGTCGGCGAGCTGCGCGGTCGGACAGGTGTAGGAGATGCGCAGGCCCCTGGGTTCGCCGAACGCGGAACCCGGCACGCAGGCCACGCCCTTGGCCTGCAGCAGCGCGTTGCAGAAATCCACGTCGCTGTTGATCGGCGTGCCGTCGTGCTGCTTGCCGAACGCGCACGAAATGTCCGGGAACACGTAGAACGCGCCCTGCGGCCGCGGACACTTCACGCCGGGCAGCGCGTCGAGCATGGCCAGCACCTGGTCGCGCTTGGCCTGGAACTCGGCGTTCTTCTGCGTGGGCACGTCCTGCGGACCGGTCAGCGCGGCGACCGCGGCGGCCGAGACCATTTCCGGCACGTTGGTGATGTGATTGGAATTCATCGTGACCATGGCCTGAGCCACGATCTCGGGGCCGGCGACGAAGCCGACGCGCCAGCCCGGCATGCCGTAGGTCTTGGAGATCGAATCGACGTGGATCACGCGGTCGCGCAGCTCGGGGCGCGCGTTGACGAAGTTGTGATAGCCGATGCCGTCGAACACCATGCGGTTATAGATGTCGTCGCAGATGATCCAGACGTCCGGATGCCGGACGAGCACGTCGGCCAGCGCCGCGATCTCGTCCTTGCCGTAGACCATGCCGGTCGGGTTCGACGGATTGTTGAACAGGAACACCTTGACCCCGGGCAGCGCCGCGTCGAGCTGGGCCGGCGTGAGCTTGTAGTTCTGCTCGGCCGGGCACGGCAGCAGACGGGTCTTCGCGTCGACGATCTCGGCGATGTCGACATAGGTGGTCCAGTACGGCACGGCGAAGGCAATGGTGTCGCCCGGATCGAGCAGCGCCTCGGCCAGGTTGTAGAGCACGTGCTTGGCGCCTATGCCGGTCGCGACGTTCTTGCGCGTGTAGCCGGTCAGGCCGGCTTCCTCGAGGTGTTTGAGATACGCATCGAGCAGCGCGTCGGAGCCGCGGTTGGAGCCGTACTGGCCGGAATCCTTGGCGAGCGCCTCGCGCACGGCCGCGTAGACGTGTTCGCCCGGCAGGAAGTTCGGCACGCCGATGGAGAAGCTGATGATGTCGCGGCCCTCCGCCTTGAGCTGCTTCGCCTTCTCGGCGACGGCCATGATGGCGCTGGGCTTGGCGCGTCCCATGCGGGCGGCTAACTTGAGCATGTGCGTTCTCGTGGGTGGGAGGAGGAAAAATCGGCGCGAAATGCTAGCACAGTGCGGTGCAGCATCCGGCCCGACTTTTGGCCATAAGCGCGGCGCGGTAGAGTGCGCGGGCGTCAAAAACCCTGTCCACGGAGGTCGCGCACATGATGTATTGGATTGGCATGTTCATCGCCGGACTCATTATCGGCGTCATCGCAAAGCTGCTGATGCCGGGCAAGGATCCGGGCGGCTTCTTCGTGACCGGCCTGATCGGCGTCGCCGGTATGTTCGTCGGCGGTTTCCTGAGCAGCATGATCTTCGGCACGCCGACGACCGGCTTCCAGCCTTCGGGATACATCGGCGGCATCATCGGCGCGCTGATCCTGCTGGGCCTGTACCGCGTCGCGACCCGGTCGCGCGCGTCGTAGCCACGGCTCCGCCGCGGTCCGGAGCGCCGTTGCGGCGTCCGGACCGCGATGGCCGGCAGCTGGGCGCCGGCCGGCCGCCACTTACTTGGCCTTGAAGCCGGCCGCGTCGAGCTTGGCGTTCCATTCGTCGATGCGCGCCTTCTGCGCGCTCAGCAGCGCCGAGGCGTCGCCTTCGATGCGGATCGAGCCGATCTTGTCGCCGCCGCGGATCGCGTCGACGATCTTCTGGTCGTCGGAGCCGACGACTTCGCCGAACACCGTGTGCTTGCCGTCGAGCCAGTTCGTCGGCACGTGGGTGATGAAGAACTGACTGCCGTTGGTGCCCGGGCCGGCATTGGCCATGGACAGGATGCCGGGCTTGTTGTGCTTGAGGTCCGGGCGGCATTCGTCCTCGAAGCGGTAGCCCGGGCCGCCCATGCCGCTGCCGTGCGGGCAGCCGCCCTGGATCATGAAGTCCGGGATCACGCGGTGGAAATTCAGGTTGTCGTAGTAGCCGCGCTGGGCCAGATTGACGAAGTTCGCGACGGTCACCGGCGCCTTGTCGGCGTGCAGGCGCACGTGGATCGTGCCGCGGCCGGTGGCGATATGGGCGATCAGTTCGTTGCTCATGCGGTTCTCCAGAGTGGGCCGCGCATGATAGCGCCGCCGGCACTGGACAGAATGGCCGGGCGGCCGCAGCGGACCCATCGGTTACCATGCCCTACCGTCGGGAATGCGCCCGCTGCTTCGTCCTATCGGCGAGTCGACGGCCCGGGTTGGCGGTGCCGGTATTCGTCCGGAAGGCGCGGGCATCGCGAAGGGTCAGGACGGCGTTGCCTCGAAAGTGGACAACCTCGAGCCGTATCCCTCGATCCATCCGGAGAAGACTGGGTGTCCTCGTTCGCCGTCCTTCGACGGAGTAGGTGTCTCAACTTCATCGCCGATACACCAGGGTAAAGACGGGGGCCTCGGTTCGTCGTCCTTCGCCGAAAAGTGAGTGTTCTTGACTTGGAAAGTGGGTGTCCCCGATTTGATTCGTCGATTGCGCTGAAAGTGGGTGTCCCCGATTGATTTCCCCGATTGATTCGCCGTCCGGCTGGCAGCCCTCCTCTGTTCCATCACCTCAAGGAAGAACCGCATGTCCCTGATCCGACGCTCCCTGCTCGCCGCCGCCGTCGCCGCCGGCCTGGGCCTGATGGCCGCCTGCAGCAAGGACCCGGCCGGTGCGCCGGCGAAGGTTGCGCTCGATGCGGCGGCGGCCCAGCGCGCCGCCGCGGCGATCGCGAGCCCGGCCTGGCTGCGCGAGCGCCTGCCCGAGCATACGGTGGCCTACCTGCGCATCCCCTCGCCCTGGAGCCTGACGGCCGCGCCGAACGGCCGCGCGCTCGACACGGCCCTGGCCAGCGAAGCGCACACGAAGCTGATCGCCGAGCTGCGCGCCGGCATCGCCAAGGAGCCGCTGCTGCAGAAGGCCGGTCTCGCGCCGGCGCTGGCCTTGCTGCTGGATGACCTCAGCGGCCCGGTCGAGATCGCCGTCGTCGACGGCAGCGACATCGCGAATCCGGCCAGCAACGTGCTGGTCAGCGCGCCGCTGAAGTTCGCCGACGTGGCCGGGCTGAACGCGCGCCTGGCCGAACTCCGGCTGCCGACGCCGGTCGCGCCGCTGGACGCCGACGGCAAGGGCAAGGTGTCGAGCAACGGCCATCTGCGCTTCGATCCGGCCACGCGGCGGCTCTACGGCCTGTTCGGCATGGCCGCCTCGGCGCCGGCGCTGGACCTGCTGCTGCAGCAGACCGCGCAGACGCGGCCGCACGCGATGCGCGCGAGCGAGAAGGACATCGACGCCTCGGGCCAGGGCCTGTTCTATTGGATGAGCCTCAAGGGCGTGACCGGCATGGCTTCGGCTCAGTTGCCGGCGGCCAGGCCCGGCACCGCCGTCCGCGATTTCCTCGACAAGGGCCAGAGCATCGCCGGCGGCTGGGGCACGGTCGACGGCCGCGGCAAGCTGCGCATCCAGTACGCCGCGCCCGAAGCGCGCCTGCTGTCGTATTTCGCGCCGCGCGATTTCAAGGCCGCCGTCCGAACCGCCGGCCGGCCCGAGTGGGCCGTGACCATCGCCCTGCCGACCGCGGCGCAGATCGCCGAGATCGAAACGCATCTCGACGCGGATTTCGGCGCCGGCACGCAGGCTGCGTACAAGCAGGCGCGCGACAAGTTCGCGGCCGAATTCGGCCTGGACCCGATGGAGCTGATCGGCCTGCTCGGCGGCAATCTCGTCGCGTTCGAGGACGAAGCCGGCATGTATTCGGCGCTGCAGGTCGCCGACCGCAAGGCGCTCTATGCGAAGCTCGACGAGTTCGCGGCCAAGCTCCATTGGACCCACGAGACGATCAGGGCCGGCGGCGCGACCGTGCATCACCTGTATGCGCCCAACAGTCAGCTCGCGGCCAAGGCCGGGGCCGACGGCCGCTCGGCGCTGGACGCCTGGTTGGAGATCTATGCGCGGGTCGGCAGCCACGTCTACTGGATGGAAGACGGCGACTATCTGATCTTCGCCGACCTGCCCCAGGCCCTGGCCGACCGCGCCGGGGCCAAGCTCGACACCGACCTCGGCGACTGGCTGCGGCATAACCAGTCCTACGATCCGAATGCGACCCTGCTCGGCATCACCGGCAAGACGCGGCATGCGCAGCGCAAGATCTACTACGCATATCTCGCCGGCCTGCAGAGCGCGGCCGACGCGCTGGGCCAGAAGATCGACCTGGTTTCGCTGCCGAGCGCCGCGCAGCTCGATCTGCCGGTCGAAGGCGCCGTCGGTCTGACCGTGGACGCGACCAGGGATCGCATCGGCCTGAGCCTGAGCTACGAGCAGAGCCCGGCCGAAGTCCTGTTCGGCGGCGGCGGCTTCGCCGCGGTCGCGACCGCGGGCATCCTGGCCGCCGTCGCCGTGCCGGCCTACGAGGACTACACGGCGCGCACGCAGGTCAACGACGTCGTCAACGACGCCTCCGCCTACAAGACCGCGATCGCCGAGCATTACGAGACCACCGGCGAGCTGCCGGCCGGCGACGACGAGCTCGACGTCGAATTCGGTGAGGCGCAGAAATACCTGACGGGCTACTACGTCGACGACGGCGCGCTGGTGCTGCAGTTCGGCGACCAGGCCAAGAAGTCCCTGGCCGACACGACGCTCGTGCTCAAGCCCTATGCACTGAACGGCGGCATGGTCTGGCAATGCGGCGACGGCCCGATCGACGCCGGCGCGGAGGCGATCAGCAGCTCCGAAGAAACCACGACGACGCCGGCGAAGCTGCTGCCGCAGGGCTGCAAGCCCTGACCGGAGCTCGCGACTGCTGGATTCGGGAATGAACGAGCCATTCCCGCCCCGCGCGCGGGGCGGGATGACGAAGAAGCCCCTGACCCGCCGTCCAGGCCGGACCCGATTCCCGGCCGGCCGGACCGCAGCCTTCTGATACCGCCGGCCGCACAGCGAACTACCGGTCGGCAGAACCCGGGTACAGGACGTCACGGACCGTACAGGCAGCGAGCCCTGCCGCCCAGTCCGGCTGCCCGGCTCCCTCCGTTGCAACAGCCTGTTGCGCCGCCGCAAACCGGCGCGAACCCAGGTATAATCGCCGCTCTCTTTCCAAACCTGAGTCCCTCCGGTCTCCCGGCGGGCGCATCGCCATGTCCATCGAAAAGCTGCGCAACATCGCCATCGTCGCCCACGTCGACCATGGCAAGACCACCCTCGTCGACCAGCTGCTGAAGCAATCGGGCACGCTGAACGAGCGCGCCGTGGTCCCGGACCGCGTCATGGACAGCAACGACCTGGAAAAGGAACGCGGCATCACGATTCTCGCGAAGAACACCGCGATCCGCTGGAACGACTACCGCATCAACATCGTCGACACCCCGGGCCATGCGGACTTCGGCGGCGAAGTCGAGCGCGTGCTGTCGATGGTCGACTCGGTGCTCGTGCTCGTCGACGCATTCGACGGCCCGATGCCGCAGACGCGCTTCGTCACGCAGAAGGCATTCCAGATGGGCTTCAAGCCCATCGTCGTCATCAACAAGGTCGACCGCCCGGGTGCGCGTCCGGACTGGGTGCTCAACGCGACCTTCGATCTGTTCGACCGCCTCGGCGCGACCGACGAGCAGCTCGACTTCCCGGTGGTCTACGCCTCGGGCCTGCAGGGCTACGCCGGTCTCGACGACTCGGTGCGCGAAGGCAACATGGATCCGCTGTTCCAGGCCATCGTCGACAAGGTGCCGGTGCCGCAGGTCGATCCGGACGGCCCGTTCCAGATGCGCGTGAGCCAGCTCGACTACAACTCCTACGTCGGCATCATCGGCATCGGCCGCGTGCAGCGCGGCAAGATCAAGACGAACCAGAACGTCGTCGTCGTCGACCGCGACGGCAAGAAGAAGCAGGGCCGCGTGCTGCAGGTACTCGGATTCATGGGCCTGGAGCGCCATGAAGTGCCCGAAGCGCAGGCCGGCGACATCATCGCGATCAGCGGCATCGAAGGCCTCGGCATTTCCGACACGATCTGCTCGCCCGACGCGGTCGAGGCGCTGCCGGCGCTGACCGTCGACGAACCGACGATCAGCATGACCTTCCAGGTCAACAACTCGCCGTTCGCCGGCAAGAAGGAACATTCCGGCGGCAAGTTCCTGACCTCGCGCCAGCTGCGCGACCGCCTGCACCGCGAGCTGCTGCACAACGTCGCGCTGAAGGTCGAGGACACGGCCGAAGCCGAGAAATTCAAGGTCTCGGGCCGCGGCGAGCTGCACCTGTCGATCCTGATCGAGACCATGCGCCGCGAAGGCTACGAGCTGGCCGTGTCGCGTCCGGAAGTCATCGTCAAGGAAATCGACGGCCAGATGATGGAGCCGTACGAACAGCTCGTCGTCGACCTCGAAGAGCCCTACCAGGGCGGCGTCATGCAGCGCCTCGGCGAGCGCAAGGCGCAGCTCAAGAACATCGAACCGGACGGCCGCGGCCGCGTGCGCATGGAATACCTGATTCCGGCGCGCGGCCTGATCGGTTTCCAGACCGAGTTCCGCACGATCACCGCGGGCACCGGCCTGCTGTTCCACGTGTTCGACCACTACGGTCCGAAGGCCGAGGGCGCGATCGCCGCGCGCCAGAACGGCGTGATGATTTCCAACGGCACGGGCCCGTCGCCGGCCTACGCGCAGTTCGCGATGCAGGAGCGCGGCCGCCTGCTGATCGAAGCCGGCGAAGAAGTCTACGAAGGCCAGCTCGTCGGCATTCACGCCAAGGACAACGACCTGACCGTCAACGCGCTGCGCGCCAAGCAGCTGACCAACTTCCGCGCCGCCGGCAAGGACGATGCGCTGAACCTGACGCCGCCGATCAAGATGTCGCTGGAACAGGCGCTGGAATTCATCGAGGACGACGAGCTCGTCGAGGTCACGCCGCTGGCGATCCGCCTGCGCAAGAAGCACCTGACCGAGAACGACCGCAAGAAGCACTCGCGCGCGGCCTGAGCCTGAACGTGGCGAGGCGCTCGCGCGCGTCTCGGATGATCGATCGAACGGCGGCCCCGCAGGCCGCTGTTTCGTTTGTGGACTGCGCGAACGGAGTGCGCCGTGCGGGACGACGAAGCGGCCCGCTACGGCGACGGCTGCGCCGATTTCTACGATGCGATCTACGCGCGGCCGCCGCAGGCCGCCCTCGCCCGCCTATACGCGCTGGCCGCCGGCCGGCGTGTGCTCGAAGCGGGCATAGGCACGGGCCGCTATGCGCTGCCGTTGGCCGCCGCCGGACTGCCGGTGCACGGCATCGACGCGTCGCCGGCGATGCTCGCGGCCCTCGCCGCCAAGCCCGGCGGTGCGGCGATTCCGGTCACGCTCGGCGATTTCGCGGCGATCTCCGCCCCGGGCCGCTTCGGCCTCGTCATCTGCCTCGCCGACACTTTGTCGCTGCTGGCCGATGCCGCGTCCCAGGCCCGCGCGCTCGCGCGCTTCGCCGCGGCGCTGCAGGCCGGCGGCCTCGTGCTGATCGAGACCCAGTCCGGCCCGGCAGCGGAATCCACGAATACACGAATCGACATTGCACTGGATACACCGGCCGGACCACGGCGCTATGCCGTACAGCGCTGCGGCGTGAGCGTCGCCGCGCTCGACGCCTGGGCCACGGCTGCCGGCCTGTCGTTGCACGAACGCCGGCGCGACTGGCATGGCGCTCCATGGCGCGGCGAAGCCGGCAGCGTGTTCTCGCTGTACCGGCAGAGCGACGCCGATCGCCGGTTGCGCTGAACCCGCCGGGGCGAACTGCAAACATCGAAGCTTCCGCTCTCCGCGAACCGTGCCGGAACGAACGGCGCGTTCCCGCGCCGTTCGTTCCGGTCACTGCTGCGTAAGCCTGACGACCTCGATGTCGCGGCCCGCCGACGGCCCGGCGTCTATTTCTTGGCCTTGCCCTCGTACTTGCCGCGGTATTTCTCATAGAGCCGCGTCTGCCGGTTCGACAGGTCGATCTCGTGGCCTTGCACCCAGGCGCGATCGACCTTCGTGAAGTTTTCCAGCGCATCGCCGTCGGCGACGAACAGGGTCGCTTCCTTGCCCACATCGAGCGAACCGAGACGATCGGCAACACCGAGGATTTCCGCCGGCGTCAAGGTGATCGCGCGCAGCGCCGCGTCGCGGTCGAGGCCGAACGCCGCGTAGTTCGCGGCCTGGTACGGCAGGTTGCGCTCGCCCGACGAGCCCGAGTCGTTCGCGATCGCGAACTGCACGCCGGCCGCAGCGAGCTTGCCGGCGGCGGAGTAGATCGTGTCGTAGGACTCCCAGCGGCGCAGCGGCAGGTTGTGCGCCGAACCGAGGATCAGCGGTACCTCGCGCGCCTTCAAGGTCGCCGCGAAGCGCCAGGCGTCGACGCCGCCGACGAGGACGAGCTTGACGTTCTCGCGCGCCGCGAAGGCCAGCGCCTCGCGGATCTGCACGGCGTCGTCGGCATGCACGAACAGCGGCTGGCGGCGTTCGAGCACCGGCAGCATGGCTTCCCAGCGCAGATCGGTGGTGCCGCCGTGCGACTTCTGCCGCGCCGCACGGTAGGCGCGCGCGTCGCGGAACGCCGCGTCGATCGCGCCGAGTTTCTTCTTCAGCGCCTCGGCGGCCTTTTCCTGCGCCTGTGCCGGCAGCCAGGCCGGCATGCGCGCGGTGGGCCAGAACAGATGCACGCCGACCGGATCGACGAGGCGCATCTGCTCCCAGGTCCAGCCGTCGGGCTTGATCAGCGCGGACTGGCCGGTCAGCAGGCCGCCGTCGCCCGCCCGCGGCACGACGTGAATGGTCAATATGCCGTTCGCACGGGCCACGGCCAACTGCTCGCTGTCCGCGTCGATCGCGACGAGCGCGCGCGCGTTCGGATTGATCTCGCCGGCTTCGGCGAAATCCAGGGTCGCGCGCACCGCGTCGATCTCGCTGAGGCCGAGCAGACTGTCGGCCGCGACGAAGCCCGGATAGACGTGCTTGCCGGTCAGGTCGATGCGACTAGCGCCGGCCGGCGCGTCCACGCGCGCGCCGAGCGCCGCGATGCGGCCGTCGCGGATCAGCACTTCGCCGCGTTCGATGACGCCGTGGCTGACCGTATGCAGGTCGGCGCCGCTGAGCACGATCTCGTCGGCCGCCGCGACGGCGCCGGCGAACAGTGCCGCAAAGACAACAAAGGAAAAACGCTTCATCAGTGCGCCTCCTGCGCCGAGCAGGTATTGACCGGCTCGCTGTCGTGATAGGGTCCGCGCAGATTCGCGTAGTGGACCAGGTCGAGTTCGGCCGGCGTCTCGGCGGATTTGTCCGGCTCCTTCCTGTCGGCGTCCTTCCTGTCTTTCTTGGCCAGCGCCTTGACGCGCTCGGGCAGCGCCTTGGCGATCAGGCGTTCGCGTTCGGCCTGGATGCGCGCGCGCTCGGCCTGGTCGTCGTTGCGGTCGAAATATTTGCGCCCGTCTATCCACGTCTGCTCGACGCGCGCGAACGACGACAGCGGACTGGCGTTCCAGAGCACGAAGTCGGCGTCCTTGCCGGGCTCCAGCGAGCCGACGCGGTCGGCGACGCGCAACTGCTTGGCGGGATTCAGGGTGACGAGATTCAGCGCGTCGGTTTCGGACAGGCCGCCGTACTTGATGGCCTTGGCCGCTTCGGTGTTCAGATGCCGCACGAGCTCGTCGGAGTCGGAGTTGAAGCTCGCGACGACGCCCTGGGACTGTAGCAGCGCGCCGTTGTACGGAATCGCGTCGGCCACTTCCATCTTGTAGGCCCACCAGTCGCTGAAACCCGAAGCGCCGGCGCCGAGCTGGGCCAGCACGTCGGCGACCTTGTAGCCTTCGAGGATGTGCTGGAACACCGGCACGATCTTGAACTGCTGGGCGAGCCGCGCGAACGCGAGAATTTCGTCCTGGCGGTAGCTGTGGATGTGCACGATGCGCTTGCCGGCGAGCACTTCGGCCAGCGCTTCGAGACGCAGGTCGCGGCGCTGCGGCGCGGCGCCCTTGCGCGGCTTGGCCAGCGCTGCGGCGTATTCCTGCGCGGCGACCAGGCTGTCGTGGTCGATCTGCTCCACGCCCATGCGCGTCTGCGGATAGCGCCGGTTGAACTGCGGCCCCCAGTTGGCCTGCTTGACGTTCTCGCCGAGCGCGAACTTGATCGTCGCCGGCGCCGCGCCGAAACGCAGGCCGTCGGCGTCGGCGCCCCAGCGCAGCTTGATGACCTGCCCCTGTCCGCCGATCGGATTGGCCGAGCCGTGCAGCAGCTGCGCGCTCGTGACGCCGCCGGCCAAGGCGCGATAGACGCTCATGTCGGTCGGGTCGACGACGTCGCCGACGCGTACTTCGCTGGTCACCGCGTGCGTGCCTTCGTTGACGCCCTTGGCGACGGCCATGTGCGAATGCGTGTCGATGATGCCGGGGCTGATGTGCTTGCCGCGCGCGTCGATCTCGATCGCGCCGGCCGGGGCCTTGAGGTTGAGGCCGACCGCGACGATGCGGCCGTCGGCGATCGCGACGTCGCCATCGTCGAGCCGGCCCTGGGCCGACTGCGTCCAGACCGTCGCATGGCGCAGCACGGCCTTCTGCGCCACGGGCAGCTGCGCGCGGCCGAACTCGCCGGCCGGAAAGCGCACCGGCGCCGGCGCGGCCGGGCTGGAGGGAGCCGCAGCGGCGGTGCGTGCGCGCGTCGCGCTCTGCGTCGCGCTGACGCGGAACTCGCGCTCGCCGTCGGCCAGGCCGCGGCCTTCGGCGCCGGCCGCACCAAGCTCGAGGCTCAGCGCGACGCGTTCGCCGGGCAGGCCCAGCAGGGAACCCGGCGGATACAGGGTCAGCGTGCGGCCGGCATAGCTTGCCGGAAAACTCACGGCGCCGACCTTGACCGTGAGATCGCCGAGCTCGCCACTCACGTCCAGCGTTCCCGGTCCGTCCACCCCGCTCCAGCGCAGCTGCCAGCTGCCGCGCGGATCCGGCGCGGCGCTGTCGTGCAGCACGTAGCGCTGGCCGTCGATCCAGGATTCGTAGATGCGCGCCTTGTCGGAGCGGAACAGGTCCGCGTCCGCGACGACGAGCTGCGCGGCCTTGCCCGGCTCGAGGCTGCCGAGCTGCGACGCCACGCCGAGCATGCTCGCCGGCTGCACGGTCAGCGCGGCGAGCGCGTACTGTTCGTCGAGACCGCTGGCGACGGCCTTGCGCAGCTGCGACCAGAACTGTTCTTCGGGCTTCTTGAGTCCGGACGCCGTCAGCGCGAACGGAATGCCGGCTTCGGCGAGGCGGCGCGGATTGAACGGCGCGGCTTCCCAGTGCTCCAGATCCGACAGCGCCACGTCGAGCGCGCGCTCGGGGTCTTCGACGGCCGGCGCCTCGACCAGCGGCAGCGGCGCGATGACCGGCACGGCCGCCGCCTTGAGGCGTTCGAGGTCGCGGTATTCGCGGCCGTTGCCCTCGATCACGAGCTTGAGCTTGAACTCGCTGGCGACCGCAAGCACGCGCGCGTAATCGAGCTCGTCGCCGGCGGCGAAGATGACCGGCTGGCGCGCGGCCAGACTGTCCTGCAGCGCATCGAGCGCGAGATTGGCTTCCTGGCGCTGCGCATTCGCGTTCCTGGCGGACCAGGCCTGGTAGTCGCGCTGCCAGCCGGCGTCGTACCAGGTCTGCCGGATCAGCGCGATGGAGCCCATCAGCGAAGCCGGATATTCGGCCGCCGGATAGCGGCTGAACTCGAGCGCGAGATGCTGGGCCACGCGCGGCTTGAGCAGCACGTCGTTGAGTCGCGTGGAATCGCCGAGCGTCACGAGGGCGCTCTGGCCGCGGAAGATGCCCTTGTCCGGCGCGCTGAGTACGCTCGTGAAGCCGAGCTTGCGCAGCGCTTCGGCCTTCTTCGGATCGGGTTGCAACTGCTGCGCGAGATCGCGCTCGGGCCGCACCTTGTTGTTCCAGTGCCGCGAACCCTGCTGCGGCACTGGCGTGTACGGCTGCGCGACGGCCGGCGGCGCATTGGCCGGCGTAGCCGCCTCGGCGGGCTGCGCGTAGGTGCTGTCGGCATCGATGAAGCCGGCGAAGACGGTCTTGCCGCCGAGGTCGACGACGAGCGCGTCGCCGGGCGGCGTCGACGCCGCGCCGACCGAGACGATGCGGCCGTCGCGCATGACCAGCATGCCGTCGTCGATGACGTGACCCGGCCGGGTGACCAGCCGCGCGTGGGTCAGCGCGATGTGTCCCGGCGTCTTGTCGCGCAATCCCTCGACCGGATCGATGCCGGGCAACTGCACCGTCGCGGCCCAGCCGGCCGCGCTAGTCGCCAGCGCCGCGAGCGCGGTCCAGGTACTCCACCGTCGTGTCGCCATGCCTGTTCATCCCCATGCCAGCCGGCAAAAGCTCAGCATAGCGAGCCGGCGCCGGGACACACAGGACGAAAGTCATGCTCTGGACCGAGGTCGCGGGTTCACGGACGTATCGACGGGGACGCGGCGACGACCGCGGCTGCGACGCTCGGGATCGCCCCGGCAACGCCAGGTTGCGTCGCGCGGCGGCGGAGCCACCGACGAAGCGCGCATGCCGCAGGCCTGCAGCGGGGATCGTCGTTGACAGAAATGACCCGCGAGCGCGCGACGAAAGGAACGGCGGGAACGACGGGCCGGCCGGCACCTGCGAGACCTTGCCGGCGTAGTTCGGAATACGCGCCGAAACGGCGCCCTTACGCTTCAGTTGCCGGTCGGCGTGACCGGCGCGCTCTGCGTCTGCTTGCGCACGATCAGCATTGCCATCTCGATGGACTGCTCATAGTTCAGGCGCGGATCGACGTTGGACTTGTAGGCGCGAGCCAGGTCGGTCTCGGTCAGATCGCGCGCGCCGCCGAGGCATTCAGTGACGTTCTCGCCGGTAAGTTCGAGATGCACGCCGCCGAGACGCGTACCGCAGGCCGCATGAATGTCGAAGGCGCGTTCGAGTTCGTTGCGGATGTTCTCGAAGCGGCGCGTCTTGACCCCCGACGACGTGGATTCGGTGTTGCCGTGCATAGGGTCGCAACTCCATAGCACGCGCGCGCCTTCGGCCTTGACCGCCTCGACCAGCGCGGGCAGGTGCTGCTCGATCTTCTCCGCGCCCATGCGATGCAGCAGGGTCAGGCGGCCGGGCTCGTTGTCCGGATTCAGGACCGCGACGAGGCGCTTGAGCTGGTCGGGCTTGACCGACGGACCGACCTTGACCGCGATCGGATTGCGGATGCCGCGGAAGTACTCGACGTGCGCGCCGTCGACGTCGGCCGTGCGCATGCCGATCCACGGGAAATGCGTGGACAGGTTGAACCAGCCCCACTGGCGCGGCACCTGTCGCGTCTGCGCCTGCTCGTAGTGCAGGACGAGCGCTTCGTGCGAAGTGTAGAAGTCCACGCGCGAGAAGCTGCCGATCGGTGCACCGTGCAGGGTTTCCATGAAGCGCAGCGAATCGCCGATGGATTCGACCATGCGCTGGTATTCGTTCTGCAGCGGCGAGTACTTGACCCACTCGAGGTCCCAGTATTCCGGGTGGTGCAGGTCGGCGAAGCCTCCGTCGATCAGCGCGCGCACGAAGTTCATCGTCAGCGCCGAATGCGAATGACCGTCGATCAGCCGCTGCGGATCGGGCCGACGCGCGGCGGCGGTGAAGTCGACCGCATTGACGATGTCGCCGCGGTAGCACGGCAGAGTCACGCCGCCGCGCGTCTCGGTGTCGGCCGAGCGCGGCTTGGCGTACTGGCCGGCGAAGCGGCCTACGCGCACGACCGGCAGCTTGAGGCCGTGCGTGAGCACGAGGCTCATCTGCAGCAGCACTTTCAGGCGATTGGAGATCAGCGCCGAGGAACAATCGTCGAAGCTTTCGGCGCAGTCGCCGCCCTGCAGCAGGAAGCGGCGCCCTTCCTGTGCTTCGGCGATCTGCTTGCGCAGCGCAATGACTTCCCAGGACGTCACGAGCGGCGGCAGGTTGCCGAGCTTGACCAGCGCACGTTCGAGCTCCGCAGCATCGGTATAGCTGGGCTGCTGGACCGCGGGACGAGTCTGCCAGGACGAGGGATTCCAGTCCTTGGCTTCGCGGACGGGATGGATCTGGCGCTCGATCTGACTCATGACACGGCCTTGCTGCAATGCGGAAATCGATCTTGCCACACAGCTGCAACGACGCAAGCGCATGAGCGCCGACGCCGCCGCATATGCCGATTTATCGTATGAAACCGTACGGCCGCGGCGGCTTGCGCCAGGCGGCGATCAGCGCGAACAGAGTCAAGCCGATGAACCAGATCACGCACCAGGCCGGCATCGACAGGCCGAGGAAGCTCCAGTCGACCTTCGCGCATTCGCCCGAACCCGTCAGCACGAGCTGCAGGGTCTTGGACAACGGGAAGGTCTCGAGCATGAAGTTCAGGCCGGGGCCGCAGGCCGGCACTTCGTCGGCGGGCAGGTGGGTCAGCCAGACGTGACGGCCGGCGATCAGCGCGCCGACGATGCCGCCGATCGCGACGAAGAATGCATAGAACTTGCGGCCGCCGCCGCGAGGACCGTGCAGCGCGCCGAGCAGGAAGAACACGCCCATGGCGAAGAAAGCGACGCGCTGCAGGATGCACAGCGGGCACGGGTCCTTGCCGAGCTGGAACTGAGCGAAGAAAGCATAGCCCAGCAGCGCAGCGACGCAGATCGCGCCGAACAGGTATTGGACGCGGAACGACCAGGCGAAAGGATTCAATTTCATGGAACGGCGGCTCTCCGGCAGAACGGGGACGTGCGGCGCAATACGCGAGTATCCGCCCAGACGCCGATAGACCGCCAGCGCCGCGACAAAGTGCCTGGCCTGCGACGTCGCGCCGCCCTGCTGAGGCGGAACGAACGGAATCGAGCGCGCAGACGCGAAAAAGCCCGGACCGTCGCCGGTCCGGGCTCTTGCGCAAAACGGTGAAGCGAAACGCTTACTCGGCCGCTTCGCTCGTCGCGACCGGACGGTCGACGAGTTCGACGTAGGCCATCGGCGCGTTGTCGCCGGCGCGGAAGCCGCACTTCAGGATGCGCAGGTAGCCGCCCTTGCGCTCGCGGTAGCGCGGACCCAGGTCGACGAACAGCTTGCCGACCGCAACCTTGTCGCGCAGGCGCGCGAACGCGAGGCGGCGATTGGCCACGCCGTCGGTCTTCGCCAGCGTGATCAGCGGCTCGGCGACGCGGCGCAGTTCCTTGGCCTTGGGCAGGGTGGTCTTGATCAGCTCGTGCTTGAACAGCGACGACGCCATGTTCTTGAACATGGCTTCGCGGTGGCTGCTGGTCCGGTTGAGCTTACGGCCCGATTTCATGTGACGCATGGTCGTGTTTCCTTCGTGATCCCGACGGGGATCAGCCCATCATGCCGTGGGTCAGACCCATCGGCGGCCAGTTCTCGAGCTTCATGCCGAGCGACAAGCCACGCGCACCCAGCACGTCCTTGATCTCGGTGAGCGACTTTTTGCCCAGGTTCGGCGTCTTGAGCAGCTCGACTTCGGTCTTCTGCACGAGATCGCCGATGTAGTAGATGCTCTCCGCCTTCAGACAGTTGGCCGAGCGCACGGTCAGTTCCAGATCGTCGATCGGACGCAGCAGAAGCGGATCGACGCCGCCCTTCTCGGCCTTCGTGTCGGCGCTTTCGCGACGCGTGAAGTCGCCGAACACCGAGAGCTGGTCCTGCACGATTTCCGCCGCCTTGCGCACGGCGTCTTCGGCATCGATCGTGCCGTTGGTCTCGACGTCGAGCACGAGCTTGTCCAGGTCGGTACGCTGCTCGACGCGCGCGGCGTCGACTTCGTAGGCGACGCGGCGCACTGGGCAGAACGACGCATCGAGCTGCAGACGGCCGATCGGACGCGTCTCCTCTTCCGGCAGACGACGCGCGGTAGCCGGCTGGTAGCCGACGCCGCGGACGATCTTCAGCCGCATGTTGAGCGCGATGTCCTTGGTCAGGTGGCAGATCACGTGGTCGGGATTCACGATCTCGACGTTGTGGTCGACCTTGATGTCGCCGGCCGTGACGACACCCTTACCCTTGCGGGACAGGCTCAGCGTCGCCTCGTCCTGACCGTGCATGCGGATAGCGACGTCCTTGAGGTTCAGCAGGACTTCGATGACGTCCTCCTGCAGGCCTTCCAGGGTCGTGTATTCGTGCAGCACGCCATCGATCTCGACTTCCGTGATGGCCGCGCCCGGAATGGACGACAGCAGCACGCGGCGCAGCGCATTGCCGAGCGTGTGGCCGAAACCGCGTTCCAGCGGCTCGACGATCACCTTGGCGCGATTGGCGCCGACGCGCTCCACGCCAATACCGCGGGCGCGCAGAACGGTGGTAGACGAATGGGCCATGTACCCGACTCTCCAGGATTACTTCGAATAAAGTTCGACGATCAGCGCTTCGTTGATGTCGGACGGCAGGTCCGCGCGCTCCGGCACCGACTTGAACAGGCCGCTGAACTTCTTCGCGTCGACTTCGACCCAGCTCGGCGCCAGATCCATCTCCTGCGAGAGGGTCAGCGCTTCCTGGATGCGCAGCTGGCCGCGCGAGTTCTCGGTAACGCTGATCTGATCGCCGGCCTTGACCTGGAACGAAGCCAGATTGACCTTCTTGCCGTTGACTTCGATCGCCTTGTGGGCGACGAGCTGGCGGGCCTGGGTGCGAGTGACCGCGAAGCCCATGCGATAGACGACGTTGTCGAGGCGCTGTTCGAGCATCTGCAGCAGCGATTCGCCGGTGTTGCCCTTCTTGCGCGACGCCTTCGCGTAATAGCTGCGGAACTGGCGCTCCAGCAGGCCGTAGATGCGCTTGACCTTCTGCTTCTCGCGCAGCTGCACCGCGTAGTCGGACAGCTTGCCCTTGCGGGCGGCGCCGTGCTGACCCGGCTTCTGCTCGAGCTTGCACTTGGAGTCGACCGCACGGGCCGGGCTCTTGAGGCTGAGGTCGGCGCCTTCGCGGCGCGCCAGCTTGCAGGTAGGACCGATATAACGTGCCATGTCGGAGCTCCTTACACGCGGCGACGCTTGGGCGGACGGCAGCCGTTATGCGGAATCGGCGTGACGTCAATGATGTTGGTGACCTTGTAGCCGAGGGCGTTCAGCGAACGCACGGCCGATTCGCGACCCGGGCCCGGGCCCTTGATGCGAACTTCCAGAGTCTTCAGGCCGTAGTCCAGCGCGGCGCGGCCGGCTTTTTCGGCGGCGACCTGCGCGGCGAACGGCGTGGACTTGCGCGAGCCGCGGAAGCCGGCGCCACCGGAGGTTGCCCAGGACAAAGCGTTGCCCTGGCGATCGGTGATGGTGATAACGGTGTTGTTGAAGGAGGCCTGCACGTGGACGATACCGTCCGTGACGACGCGCTTGACTTTCTTCTTGGTCTTGGCAGCTGCCGGCTTATTCATGAGTTCTGTCCGAATCCATTACTTCTTGATCGCGCGCCGCGGACCCTTGCGGGTGCGGGCGTTGGTGCGGGTACGCTGACCGCGCACCGGCAGGCCGCGACGATGGCGCAGACCGCGGTAGCAGCCCAGATCGATCAGGCGCTTGATGCTCATGCCCACTTCGCGGCGCAGATCGCCCTCGACCGTGTACTTGGCGATCTCATGGCGCAGCTTCTCGACTTCCGCCTCGGTCAAGTCCTTGATTTTGCCCGACGCCTTGACACCGGCAGCCTCGCAAACCTTCTTCGACCGCGAGCGGCCGATGCCGTAAATACTCTGCAAACCGACCCAGACATGCTTCTGGACCGGCAGGTTGACACCTGCAATGCGCGCCATGTAAATCTCTCCGAAACGGGCTTAAAGCGCAGTGAACTGAAAATTGTACCCTGGTTTGCGGGATTTGACAAATCCCGCCGCGGAGCAGTGCCCCGAGGTAACTCCTAGTGCCGCCATCCGGCGGGAAACCGCGCGGCTCAACGGCCGCGCAGGTTCGATTTCTTCAACAGACTGCCGTACTGGTGCGAGACCAGATGGGCCTGGACCTGCGCGGTGAAATCCATCACCACGACGACCACGATCAGCAGGGACGTGCCGCCGAAGTAGAACGGCACGTTCCAGGCGTTGCGCAGGATGTCCGGAATCAGACACACCGCGACGAGGTAGATCGCGCCGGCCGCGGTCAGGTGCGTCAGCACGCGGTCGATGTAGTCGGCCGTGGACTTGCCCGGACGGATGCCCGGGATCAGGGCGCCCTGCTTCTTCAGGTTGTCCGCCGTTTCCTGCGAGTTGAACACCAGCGCCGTGTAGAAGAACGCGAAGATCACGATCAGCACGGCGAACACGATCATGTAGATCGGCTGACCCGGGGTCAGACCGGCGGTCAGCATCTGCAGCCAGCGAACTTCGCCGGACTTGCTGAACCAGGTCGCCGCCGTGGCCGGGAACATGATCAGCGACGACGCGAAGATCGCCGGAATCACGCCGGACATGTTGAGCTTCAACGGCAGGTGCGAGCTCTGGTTCATGTAGGCCTTGGCACCGCCCATGCGCCGCGCGTAGTTCACCGTGATGCGGCGCTGGCCGCGTTCGACGAACACCACGAACGCGGTGACCAGCAGCACGATCGCGAGCACCGTGACGACCATCAGCGGGTTGAGCTGGCCTTCGCGCGCCATGTTCAGCGTATGCACGACCGCGCCCGGCAGGCCGGCGACGATACCGGCGAAGATCAGCAGCGAAATGCCGTTGCCGATGCCGCGCTCGGTGATCTGCTCGCCGAGCCACATCAGGAACATCGTGCCGGCGGTCAGGCCGACGACGGACGCGAAGATGAAGCCGGGACCCGGGTTGTAGACGACGCCCTGCTGGCCCGACAGCGCCACGGAAACGCCGAATGCCTGGAACGCCGCCAAGCCCACGGCGCCGATGCGCGTGTACTTGGTGATCGTACGACGGCCGGACTCGCCTTCCTTGCGCAGCTGCGCGAGGCTGGGAACCACGGTCGTGAAGAGTTGCACGATGATCGACGCGGAAATGTACGGCACCACGTTCAGCGCAAAAATCGAGAAGCGGCTGAGCGCGCCACCCGAGAACATGTTGAACATGTCGATGATGCCGCCCTGACTTTCCATCAGTCGGGTCATCGCTTCCGGGTTGACGCCCGGCACCGGAATGAAGGTGCCGAGCCGGTAGACGATCAACGCACCGATCACAAACAGGATGCGCTGCTTGATCTCGGCGAACTTGCCGAGCGAAGCGAGCGCATTGGCCTGGTTTGCTGCCATGGAATTACTCCGCGCTGCCGCCGGCTGCCTCGATCGCGGCCTTGGCGCCGGCGGTGACCGCCACGCCCTTGAGCTTGACCGCGCGCTTGATGTCGCCCTTCTTCACGATCTTGGCGTGCTTGGCGCGGGCCTCGACCAGGCCGGCGGCACGCAGCACGTCGAAATCGATCACGTCGACGTTGAGCGAGTCGAGCTTGTACAGCAGGACTTCGCTGACTTCGTGAGCGGTCTTGGAACGGAAACCGACCTTGGGCAGACGGCGCTGCAGCGGCATCTGGCCGCCTTCGAAGCCGGCCTTGACCTTGCCCTTGCCGGTGCGGGCGTACTGACCCTTGTGACCACGACCGGCCGTCTTGCCGAGACCGGAACCGATACCGCGACCGACGCGGACACGTTCCTTGCGGGCGCCGTCGGCGGGCTTGAGCGTATTGAGACGCATGATGTACTCCGAATTCCTAGAGAGCTCAGGCCTGGTTTTCCACGGCTACGAGGTAGTAGACCGTGTTGATGAGGCCGCGCACCTGCGGGCTGTCCTTCAGTTCGCGCACATCGTTGAGCTTGTTCAGGCCGAGGGCCTTCACGCTCAGGCGATGACGCGCCTGCACGCCGCGCAGGCCCTTGACCAGGCGCACGCGCACGGTCTTTTCAGTGTTATTCGCCATGACCAGTCACCTCAGCAACGCTCTTGCCACGCTTGGCGGCGATGCGATCCGGGGAGGCCATCGCGACCAGGCCCTTGATCGTCGCACGCACCAGATTGATCGGGTTGCGCGAACCCACGGCCTTGGCGAGAACGTTCTTCACGCCGACCACTTCGAGCACGGCACGCATCGCGCCGCCGGCGATCACGCCGGTACCGGCCGAGGCCGGCTGCATGTAGACGCGGGCCGCGCCGTGGTTCGCCTTCACGGCATGCCACAGGGTGCCTTCGTTGAGCTTGACCGCCGTCATGTTGCGGCGCGCACGCTCCATCGCCTTCTGGATGGCAACCGGCACTTCGCGCGCCTTGCCGTAACCGAAGCCGACTTTGCCGTCGCCGTCGCCGACGACGGTCAGCGCCGTGAAGCTCATCTGCCGACCGCCCTTGACCGTCTTGGCCACGCGGTTCACGGCGATCAGCTTCTCCAGCATGCCGTCGCTATTTTCACGTTCGTTAGAAGACATAGTGCACCTTGGTGGTCCCGCGGGGCGGGACACGTTGCTTACGGCCTGAGCCGCTTGGAGTTGTGGTTCGTTGCACCGTGCGGAGCGTGGACCGAACTGTGGACACGACAGCCGATCCCAAGTGCCCGCGCGCGGGTCTTTCGCTTAGAACTTGAGGCCGGCCTCGCGAGCCGCTTCGGCCAGAGCCTGGATGCGGCCGTGATACTTGAAGCCCGAACGGTCGAACGCGACCGACTCGACGCCGGCAGCCTTGGCGCGCTCGGCGACAGCCTTGCCGACGGCAGCCGCGGCAGCCTTGTTCTTCGTGCCCTTGAGACCCTCGGTCACCGAGTCCTGCAGGGTCGAAGCCGCCGCGATGACCTTGTCGCCCGACGGCGCGATGACCTGGGCGTAGATGTGCTGACCCGTGCGGTGCACGGTCAGGCGCGCGACCGCGAGGGTGCGGATGCGAGCGCGCGTCGACTTGGCGCGGCGCAGGCGGGACGTTTTCTTTTCCATCGTCGTTCTCCGAAGCTGAAGGGTATGGAGAAGCCCGGCGCGGAGCCGGGCTTTCACGCATTAGGCCTTCTTGGCTTCCTTCAGGGTGATCTTCTCGCCGGAATACCGCACGCCCTTGCCCTTGTAGGGCTCCGGCGGACGGAAACCGCGAATCTTGGCGGCAGCCTGACCGACGGCCTGCTTGTCCGCACCCTTGATCAGGATTTCGGTCTGGCTCGGCGTTTCCAGAGTGACGCCTTCCGGCGCCTGGAACAGAACCGGATGCGAGAAGCCGAGCGTCAGGCTCAGATCCTTGCCCTGCATCGCGGCGCGGTAACCGACGCCGACGAGCTCGAGCTTGCGGATGTAGCCGTCGCTGACGCCCTTGACCATGTTGTTGAGCACGGCACGCGCCGTGCCGGCCAGCTTGTCGTCGGCGATCGCGACGGGCTTGCAGGTCAGTTCACCGGCGTTGATGGCGATCTCGACGCCCGGGAAGGCAACCGACTTCAGCGAGCCCTTCGGACCCTTCACGGTGACGCCGTCGGCGCCCACCTGGCATTCGACGCCCTTCGGCAGGGCGATCGGCAGTTTTGCTACGCGGGACATTGGCTATCTCCTCTTAGGCGACCAGGCCGATGACTTCGCCGCCCAGGCCCTTGGCCCGTGCCTGCGCATCGGTCATGAGGCCGCTCGACGTCGAAACGATGGAGATGCCCAGGCCACCGAGCACCTTCGGCAGCTCGGCCTTGCCACGGTACACGCGCAGACCCGAACGCGAGACGCGTTCGAGACGTTCGATGACCGGCTTGCCCTCGTAGTACTTCAGGGCGATTTCGAGTTCCGGCTTGCCCTCGACGGCGTTGACCTGCGCGTCGCGGATGTAGCCCTCTTCCTTCAGCAGCTTGGCCAGGGCCAGCTTGATCTTGGAGCTCGGCATGCGCACCGTCGCCTTACCCGTGAGCTGGGCATTGCGAATGCGGGTGAACATGTCGGCGATGGGATCAGTCATGCTCATTGTTGAATCCTCGTGTTAGCACCGATATCCGCTGGATTCTTACCAGCTGGCCTTACGCAGACCGGGCACGTCGCCGCGCATGGTCGCCTCACGCAGCTTGTTGCGGCCGAGGCCGAACTTGCGGTAGACGCCGCGGCTGCGGCCGGTCAGTTCACAACGGTTGCGCTGACGCGATTCGCTGGAATCGCGCGGCAGCTTCTGCAGCTTGGCGGCCGCAGCCATCTTCTCTTCGTACGTCGCGGTCACGCTGCTGACGATCTTCTTGAGATCGGCGCGCTTGGCGGCGTGCTTCTTGGCCAGCTTCTCGCGCTTGAGCTCGCGATTCACCATGCAGGTCTTAGCCATTTCAGAATCCTCGCGAATCAGTTGCGGAACGGGAAGCTGAAGGCTTCCAGCAGGGCACGGGCTTCTTCGTCGGACTTCGCGGTGGTCGCGATCGAGATGTCCATGCCGCGCATTGCGTCGACCTGGTCGAAATCGATTTCCGGGAAGATGATCTGTTCCTTGATGCCCATGTTGTAATTGCCACGGCCGTCGAAGGCGCGGCCCGGGACGCCGCGGAAGTCGCGGACGCGCGGCAGCGCAATGTTGACCAGGCGATCGAGGAACTCGAACATGTGGGCGCGGCGCAGCGTGACCTTGCAGCCGATCGGCCAGCCTTCGCGGATCTTGAACGAGGCGACCGAAACGCGCGCCTTGGTCGTGACCGGCTTCTGGCCGGCGATCTTGCTCATGTCGTCCAGCGCGTTCTCAAGCACCTTCTTGTTGCCGACCGCTTCGCCCACGCCCATGTTCAGCGTGATCTTGGTCAGACGAGGCACCTGCATGACGTTGGCATAGCCGAAGCGCTGCATCAGCTTGGGCACGACGACATCTTTGTAGTGTTTTTCAAGGCGGGTCATTACGGCAATCCTCAAGCGTCAACCATTTCGCCGGACTTGCGGAACACACGCACCTTGCGGCCGTCCTCGAGGACTTTGTAGCCGACGCGTTCGCCCTTGCCCGTCGCCGGATTGACCAGCTGCACGTTGGAATTATGGATGGAGGCCTCGCGCTCGACGATGCCGCCCGGCTGGTTGGCCTGAGGATTCGGCTTCGTGTGGCGCTTGATCATGTTGAGGCCGGCGACGACGACGCGGTCGTCGGCGACGCGCAGCACTTCGCCCGTCTGGCCCTTGTTCTTGCCGGCGATCACGAGCACGCGATCACCCTTGCGAATACGATTCATGGCGTTGACCCCGTTACAGCACTTCGGGCGCGAGCGACACGATCTTCATGAACTTCTCACCGCGCAGTTCGCGCGTGACCGGTCCGAAGATGCGCGTGCCGATCGGCTCGAGCTTGTTGTTGAGCAGCACGGCGGCGTTGCCGTCGAAGCGGATCAGCGAACCGTCGGCACGACGCACGCCCTTCTTGGTGCGCACGACGACCGCGTCGTAGACCTCGCCCTTCTTCACCTTGCCACGGGGAATCGCGTCCTTGACCGTGACCTTGATGATGTCGCCGATCGCGGCGTAACGGCGCTTGGAACCGCCGAGCACCTTGATACACATCAGCTCGCGCGCGCCCGAGTTGTCGGCGGCGGCGAGATAGGTCTGCATCTGAATCATGGTTGGTTCTCCTCAGACCTTCTTACTGCGCGGCGCGGGCGACGATCTCGACCACGCGGAAGTTCTTGGTCTTGGACAGCGGCGCGCATTCCTGGATGCGGACGACGTCGCCTTCCTGACACTCGCTCTTCTCGTCGTGGGCGTGATACTTGGTCGAACGGCGGATGATCTTGCCGTACAGCTCGTGCTGCACCTGGCGTTCGACCAGCACGGTCACCGTCTTGTTCATCTTGTTGCTGACCACTCGCCCCTGGATGGTGCGGACGGCCTTCTGGTTGTCGGTCATGGCGTCGGTCCTTACTTCATCTGGCCGAGCAGCATCTTGACCGTCGCGATCTCGCGACGAACGCGCGAGATCTCATGCGTCTGGGTCAGCTGGCCGGAGCCTTTTTGCATGCGCAGCTTGAACTGCTCGTTGCGCAGCTCGCCGAGGTGGGCGGTGAGGTCCTGCGCGGACTTGGTACGAAGTTCTTTCAGTTCCATCACAGCACCGTCCGGGTCACGAATTGGGTCTTGACCGAGAGCTTGGCGGCGGCGAGGCGGAACGCTTCGCGTGCGGCGGCTTCATCGACGCCCTCGATTTCGTACAGCATGCGGCCCGGCTGGATCGGCGCGACCCAGTATTCGACATTGCCCTTACCGGCGCCCATGCGGACTTCGATGGGCTTCTTGGTGATCGGCTTGTCGGGGAACACGCGGATCCACAGCTTGCCGCCGCGCTTGACGAAACGGGTGATGCAGCGACGGGCGGCTTCGATCTGACGCGAGGTCAGCTGGCCGAACTCAGTCGACTTCAGACCGTATTCGCCGAAGCTGACCTTGTTCGCGACGAAGCTCAGGCCTTCGTTGCGGCCCTTGAATACCTTGCGGTACTTGGTACGCTTGGGTTGCAGCATGATCAGGCTCCTTGCTTCGGCGCGCGGCGCTGCGGACGCTCTTCGCTGGCCTCGGCCTTGGCAGCTTCAGCCGCCTGAGCGAGGTCGAAGATTTCGCCCTTGTAGACCCACACCTTGATGCCGATGATGCCGTAGGTGGTGGTCGCTTCCGCGAAGCCATAGTCGATGTCGGCGCGCAGGGTGTGCAGCGGCACACGGCCTTCGCGATACCACTCGGAACGGGCGATTTCCGCACCGTTGAGGCGGCCGGCGACGTTGACCTTGATGCCCAGCGCACCGATGCGCATCGCGTTCTGCACCGCGCGCTTCATCGCGCGACGGAACATGATGCGGCGCTCGAGCTGCTGCGCGATCGATTCGGCGACGAGCTGGGCGTCGAGCTCCGGCTTGCGCACTTCGGTCACGTTGATATGGGCAGGAACGCCCATGATCGTCGAGACTTCCTTGCGCAGCTTCTCGATGTCCTCGCCCTTCTTGCCGATCACGACGCCCGGGCGGGCGGTGTGGATCGTCACGCGCGCGGTCTTGGCCGGACGCTCGATGAGGATCTTGCTGATGCCGGCCTGCGCGAGCTTCTTCTTCAGAACGTCGCGCACCTTGAGGTCGGCGGCCAGGTAGCCAGCGAACTCGCGCTTGTTGGCATACCACTTGGAGTTCCACTCCTTGGCGATGCCAAGGCGGATACCGGTAGGATGAACTTTGTGACCCATCGTTCTAAGTCCTTCGCTTAGCTGCCGGTACCGACAACCACGGTGATGTGGCTGGTCCGCTTGATGATGCGCGTGCCGCGGCCCTTGGCGCGGGCGGCGAAACGCTTCAGGGTCGGGCCCTCGTCGACGAAGATCTTGGCGACCTTCAGCTCGTCGACGTCGGCGCCGTCGTTGTTCTCGGCGTTGGCGATAGCCGACAGCAGCACCTTCTTGACCAGGTGAGCGGCCTTCTTGTCGCTGAACGTCAGCAGGTTGGTGGCGCGGTCGACCGGCATGCCACGGACCTGATCAGCGACCAGGCGGACCTTCTGCGGCGAAATGCGCGCGCTGCGCAGGATTGCTTTGGTTTCCATCGCAGTGTCCTTTACTTCTTATCGGCTTTCTTGTCGCCGGAATGACCCTTGAACGTACGGGTCATGGCGAACTCGCCGAGCTTGTGGCCGACCATGTTTTCGTTGACCAGCACCGGGATGTGCGCCTTGCCGTTGTGGACGGCGATCGTGAGACCGACCATCTCCGGCAGGATCATCGAACGGCGCGACCAGGTCTTGATCGGGCGCTTGTTGTTGGCGGCAGCAGCGGCCTCCACCTTCTTTTGCAGGTGCAGGTCGATGAACGGGCCTTTCTTCAGTGAACGAGCCATGATAAGTACCTATCAGCCGCGACGATCGCGCACGATGAACTGGGAAGTGCGCTTGTTCTTGCGCGTCTTGTAACCCTTGGTCGGCATGCCCCACGGCGAAACCGGGTGCGGGTTACCCTGTCCGGCGCGGGCCTCACCACCACCGTGCGGATGGTCGACCGGGTTCATGGCCGCACCGCGGACGGTCGGACGAACACCGCGCCAACGCTGCGCACCGGCCTTGCCGATGTTCTCGAGGTTGTGCTCGGAATTGCCGACTTCGCCGAGCGTCGCGACGCAGTCGGCCGGAACCTTGCGCATCTCGCCCGAACGCAGACGCAGCGTGGCGTAACCGCCTTCGCGCGCGACGAGCTGGGCCGAGCCGCCGGCGGCGCGCGCGATCTGCGCACCCTTGCCCGGCTTCATCTCGATGCAGTGGACCGTCGAGCCCACCGGAATGTTGCGCAGCGGCAGCGCATTGCCGACCTTGATCGGCGCGTCGCGGCCAGCCATCAGCTGGTCGCCTTCCTTCACGCCCTTCGGGGCGATGATGTAGCGGCGCTCGCCGTCGGCGTAGCACAGCAGCGCGATGTGCGCGGTGCGGTTCGGGTCGTACTCGAGACGTTCGACGCGCGCCGGGATGCCTTCCTTGTCGCGCTTGAAGTCGATGATGCGGTAGTGCTGCTTGGAACCGCCGCCCTTGTGACGGGTGGTGATGCGGCCGTTGTTGTTGCGGCCGCCGGTCTTGTTCTGCGCTTCGGTCAGTGCGGCGTACGGCGAGCCCTTGTGCAGGCCCGGCGTGACCACGCGAACCATCGCGCGGCGTCCAGCAGAAGTCGGCTTGTAATCAATCAGTGCCATGGGTTTCCCACCTTAGGCCTTGGCCGTTACGTCGATGCTCTGACCCGCGGCGAGGCGGACATACGCCTTGCGCTGGTCGGAACGACGGCCCGAACGGAAACGGAAGGTCTTGGTCTTGCCCTTGGCATTGACCACATTGACCGCCTCGACAGTGACGCTGAACAGCTGCTCGATGGCGGCCTTCACGTCGGCTTTGGTCGCGGTCGACGCGACTTCGAACACGTACTGGTTGGACTCGGCGAGACGCGCGGTTTTTTCCGAAATACGCGGCGCGCGAATCACGTTCAGGAGACGCTCGTTCATGCCAGCCACTCCTCGATCTTCTTGACCGCATCGACCGTCACCACGACGTGATCGGCGCGCACGAGAGCGACCGGATTCAGCGCGTTGGTGTCGACGACTTCAAGCACCTTGTGGTTGTTGCGCGCGGCGAGATACAAGTTCTCGCTGACGTTCTCGCTGACGATGATGGTCTTGCCCGTGAACTCCAGCTCGCCGAGCTTGGCGACCAGGCCCTTGGTCTTGGGCGCGTCGACGTCGAATTCGGCCACGACCTTCAGGCGATCCTGACGGATCAGCTCGGACAGGATCGAGGCGAGTGCGCCGCGGAACATCTTCTTGTTGACCTTCTGCGAGAAGTCGCGCGGCTTGGCAGCGAACGCGACGCCGCCGCCGACGAAGATCGGAGCGCGGTAGTCGCCGTGACGGGCGCCGCCGCCCTTCTGCTTCTTGAACTTCTTGGTGGTGCCCGACACTTCCGAGCGCGACAGCTGCGCCTTGGTGCCTGCACGACCGGCATTGCGATAGGCCGTAACGACCTGGTGCACGAGGTCACCGCGGAATTCCTTGCCGAACACGGCGTCGGAAACGTTCAGCGGCGAGGCACCGATAACATTGAGTTCCATGGCGTCGCTCCTCAGGCCTTCGCAGCCGCGCGGATGATGACGTCGCCGCCGGTCGAACCCGGCACAGCGCCCTTCACGGCGATCAGATGGCGCTCGGTGTCGATCTGCACGACTTCGAGATTCATGGCCGAACGCGTGACGTTGCCCATGTGGCCGGACATCTTCTTGCCTGGGAACACGCGCCCCGGCGTCTGACGCTGACCGATGGAGCCCGGCGCGCGATGCGACAGCGAGTTACCGTGGGTGGCGTCGCCCATCGTGAAGTTCCAGCGCTTGATCGTGCCCTGGAAGCCCTTGCCCTTGCTGACGCCCTGCACGTCGACCAGCTGGCCGACCTTGAAGACCTCGTCGGCCTTCACTTCGCCGCCCACGTTGAAACCGCCGACTTCGGCGGCGTCGACGCGGAATTCCCAGAGACCGCGTCCGGCTTCGACCTTGGCCTTGGCGTAGTGGCCCGCAGCCGCCTTGTTCACCAGCGACGCGCGCTTGCTGCCGGCAGTGACCTGCACGGCGTTGTAACCGTCATTCTCGACCGTCTTGATCTGCGTGACGCGATTCGGCGTCGCTTCGATCAGGGTCACCGGAATCGAGCGACCGTCTTCGGTGAAGACTCGGCTCATGCCGCACTTGCGGCCAACCAATCCGATACTCATGTTCGTGTCCTGTTGCCTGTGCTACGCCCGAACTCAGTAAAGCTTGATCTGCACGTCCACGCCGGCGGCGAGGTCGAGCTTCATCAGGGCGTCCACGGTCTTGTCATTGGGATCGACGATATCCAGCACGCGCTTGTGGGTGCGGGTCTCGTACTGGTCACGCGCGTCCTTGTCGACGTGCGGCGACACCAGCACGGTGTAGCGTTCGATCTTGGTCGGCAGCGGAATGGGTCCGCGCACCTGAGCGCCGGTGCGCTTCGCAGTCTCCACGATTTCGCTCGCGGAGCGATCGATCAGGCGATGATCGAATGCCTTCAGTCGAATACGGATCTTTTGGTCCGCCATGGCCGAAATCCTTCAGTAAAAGAGCGACGGGAGGCGGCAACGTCATGTGCCGATCCCCAAAAAATCGGGCGAACCAGTAAACTGGTCCGCCCAGACATGAAAGTGTAGTACGCGCATAGACGCCCGTCAAGCGGGCTCGATACGCGACGACTCCGTGTCTGGCGAACACGAGGCACATCCTGTGCCTCTTTTCGCTGTAGGGGCCGCCCTGCTTCTGACAGGGCGGCAAATACTACTGATTTTACTTGAAGATCTTGGCGACGACGCCGGCGCCGACGGTGCGGCCGCCTTCGCGGATCGCGAAGCGCAGACCTTCTTCCATCGCGATCGGCGCGATCAGCGTGACCTTCATTTTGATGTTG
>NZ_JANFVR010000160.1 GCF_024609805.1 Tahibacter caeni
ACACGCGCGCGGCCGGCGAAGACTACGCGTGCGGCGAGCTCGCGCTGCGTGCCGGCCAGCGCCTGACGCCGGCGCGGCTCGGCAGCCTGGCCTCGTTCGGCTGGACCGAGGTCGACGTGCGCCGCGCGCCGCGCGCGGTGCTGCTGACCACCGGCGACGAAGTCGTCCTGCCCGGCGAGCCGCTGGGCTACGGCCAGATCTACAACTCCAACCGCGACAGTCTCTCGGCCATGCTGCGATCCGCCGGTGTGACCGTGGTGCGCCACGAGCACCTGCGCGACGATCCCGGCGCGCTGCGCGCCGCGCTGCGCCGCGCGGCAGCCGAGGCCGATCTGATCGTGAGCTCCGGCGGCGTCTCGGCCGGCGAAGCCGATTTCATGCCTCGCGTGCTCGCCGAGGTCGGCACGGTGGATTTCTGGAAAGTGCGCATGAAGCCCGGCATGCCGCTGTTGTTCGGCGCTGTCGGCGACGCGCTGCTGTTCGCGTTGCCGGGCAATCCCGTGTCGGGCATCGCGACCTTCGAGGTGTTCGTGCGTCCGCTGCTCGAGGTCTGGGCCGGCCGCGATCCGGATGCGCGGCCGCGCTGGCGTGCGCGGCTGAGCGAAGCCTTGCGCAAGTCGCACCGGCGCAGCGAATTCCTGCGCGCCTCGCGCGAATGCCGCGACGACGGCACGCTCTGGGTGAAGCCGTTCGCGCGCCAGGGATCGGGCCTGCTGCACGGCGTCGCCGAAGCCGACTGCCTCATCGCGATCGGCGAGGAGCCCGTGTCACTCGATGCCGGTGCAGTCGTCGACATTCTGCCGCTCGGCTGAGTCCGGGCGGTGGCTGCGGAGAGCGTCGAAGGCGCGGCGGCCCGGCACGTCGGCGCGTGCCGGATACCGCCACGACCTGCACCGGCGCCCTCGAGGCGCCCGTTCCACGCCGGTGGCCGACTGCCGTCACGCGGCGTGCCGCGGCGGGTTTATCGTTGAAACGGGATTGACGCAGTGAGGAATGCCATGGCCATGCCGTTACGCGATCAGTTGCTGGCCGACCTGCGCGGCCGCATCGAGGAAGTCACCGCCGAGACGGCCGCACGCGAGCTCGCCGCCGGCGCCGTGCTCGTCGACGTGCGCGACGATGCCGAGCGCGCGCCGGGCACGCCGCAGGGAGCGCTGGGCCTGTCGCGCGGCTTCCTCGAACTGCGCATCGCCGAGGCCGTGCCGGATCGCGCGGCGCGCGTGCTCGCGCTCTGCGGCAGCGGCCAGCGCTCGCTGTTCGCAGCCGATACCCTGCAGCGGCTCGGCTACGCCAACGTCGCTTCGGTCGCCGGCGGCTATGCGGCCTGGCTAGCGGCCGGACTGCCGGTGCAGCGCGGCGGGCTCGACGCGGACAGCGCCGAGCGCTACTCGCGGCATCTGCTGCTGCCCGAGGTCGGCGTCGACGGGCAGGCCAGGCTCGGCGCCGCGCGCGTCGTGCTGATCGGCGCCGGCGGTCTGGGTTCGCCGGCGGCGCTTTACCTCGCAGCGGCCGGCGTCGGCCGACTGCGGCTGATCGACGACGACCGCGTCGAGCGCTCGAACCTGCAGCGCCAGGTCGTGCATGCGGACGCGCGCGTGGGCATGCGCAAGACCGAGTCGGCGCGCCTGGCGCTGGCCGCGCTGAATCCGCGCATCGACGTCGAATGCGTGAACGAGCGCCTGCTCGCCGCCAACGTCGAGGACTGCCTGGCCGGCGCCGACGTGGTCATCGACGGCGCCGACAATTTCCCGACGCGCTATCTGCTCGACGCGGCCTGCCGCCGTCTCGCGCTGCCGCTGGTCTACGGCGCGATCCACCGCTTCACCGGACAGGTCAGCGTGTTCGATGCGCGCCGCGGCGATTCGCCGTGCTATCGCTGCCTGTTCCCCGAACCGCCGAGCGCCGCCGAGGCGCCGAACTGCGCCGAAGCCGGCGTGCTCGGCGTGCTGCCCGGCGTCATCGGCCTGCTGCAGGCGACCGAGGCGATCAAGCTGCTGCTGCAGCGCGGCGACCCGCTGGTCGGCCGGCTGCTCTGCTACGACGCGCTCGCCGCGAGCTTCCGCGAGCTGCGCCTGGGCCGCGATCAGGCCTGTCCGGGCTGCGGCCGCGATGCGTTCTTCCCTGGTTACGAGGATATCGCGCAGATCTGCGCGAGCGCCTAGTTTCCTGTCCCGCCGGTAAGCATCGAACAATTTCGGCGTCTTTCGCCCGATAAGCCATTGCCGCTCGTCGCCGTAGCGGCGCTACGCCTCTTCAGCGTCTGTCTTGCGGGGAAATCCGTCCGAAATTTCTTGGCCGCACCAGCAAGACACGGGCAGTGCGTCGTCGCTTCGCGTTCGACTCAGTCTGCGGCGCCGTGCAGTCGGCGATGAAAGGCTTCGCGGTGTTTTTCGCAGACGCGCTCGCCCATTCGAGGTGGTCGGCGATGTGGTCGAAGCCGGGATCGAAAGCGAATGCGTGGTGCGTGTAGCGCGCCTTGTCGGCCAGCGTACGTGGCTCCAGCGAACGAATCGTTTCCACGAGCTCGGCATATTCCTGGGCGTCGATTTCGAACGGTTTCCAGGTGGCGCCAGGGCTCATGCCGCCCTGGCTGCCGCCGCTGGCGAAGATCTGGTTGCAGACTTGCAGCGGCGGAAAGACGCCGCAGGCGGCGAAATAGGGTATGTCGTAGACCAGAACGCTGAGCTCGGCGTGTCGGCGCTGGGGCCGTGGCCAGGTGAACTCGTGTCGCTGATAGCGAATCGTGCGCATGGATTCCCGCCGTGTCCGGATCCGGCTCGACGTGGTGCCGGGGCGTCTGCGCCGCATGGAAGCCACGGCACGCCGGCCGGGTCTGCACGGCGACCGGCCGTCGCGGCTGTCACTGTCGTTGACGCAGCGTAGCGGATCGGGCGGCACAATTTCGATGCCCCGGACCGCCGCCGGAAACGGCGGCGGTGCGGCATCGGGGAAACGCTACGGAATCACGAGCCCGGATTCGTGTTGAAGCCGCGGTCGATGATGTTCTGCGCCTCGCTGCGTGCGCGATTCTTCATGGCCGTCGTCGTGCGCGTGCCGGCGACGCGGAACCACCAGAGATAGAGCACCTGGTACATGTTCGCGCCCTCGTAGGCCCAGTTGGTGTCGCAGGAGGCCTTGCGCGGGCAGCCCGTGCCGCCGTTGTGCGACTTGCCGCCGGCATGCCGCGCCTCGTGCAGGACGGTGCCGGCGCGCTCGACCACGACTTCGCCGTAGAAGAACGGCCATTTCAGCACGGTGCGGTTGTCCTGCAGGCCGGTGTAGGTCGTCGCGCGCGCACCGGTGTTCTTGTCGCCGGAGCCGCAGCGGCCGTCGAGCTCGTCGATCTTCGTCGCGGAATACGGATACCCCCAGCGCAGCGCGTTGCCGCTGAAGTCGCCCGTCGACGTCGCGTAGTCCTGGGCCGAATAGGCGAGCAGATAGAGCGCGTTGAAGGTCCGCGCGAGCGGCTGGTTCACGTTGCACGGATCGTCGTAGCCGAAACCGTCGTCCCAGTCGCCCTTGTCGAAGTCGAAATGATTCCAGAACTGGTCGATGAAGCGCTGCTCGCAGACCGAGGCGATGTAGAAATTGTCGCCGCTGTCGTTGTTGTTGCCGGGCTGGTAGACGCAGGTGTCGGCGAGCGCGGCGCCGGCCGTCGCGCACAGGCCGGCCACCGCAAGGCGGGAAAGAAGCGTGTTCATGGCGCACCTCGAAGAGTGAGTGGTCGGATCAGCGTTTCGGATTCGCGCGCGGCGGCTCGCCCTCGGGCTTGCGGCGCTTGTCGATCTCGAATTTCTCCGGCATCGCGGGATGCGGAACGCTCTTGACGTCGGTGGTTTCCAGCGAGATCAGGCTGCGCCGTTCGGCCGGGATGACGCGCTCCAGGCGCGCGGCACGGCTGCGGCGCTCTTCGGGAGCGGCTGCAGCGGCGAGATAGCCGCGGATCGCTGCGCGCTGTATGCCGATGTGCGGGCTCCCGGCCAGCTCCAGCAGCGGCGACTCGGCCGCCTTGCTCTTGCCGGCCAGTTCGCCGAGCGCCTCGACCGCGTTGACGCGGATCTGCAGTTCCTCGTCGATCGAACTGCGTTCGGCGTCATTCTTGTAGCGCTCGGCCGGAATCGCGCTCGTGGCGATGCTGGCGAGGGTCGCGGCCGCTTCCGGGTTGTGCAGTTCGCGCAGGGTCTCGACCAGCGCCCAGCGCCGGAAGTAGTCGTCCACGGGCGTGCGCGCATACGCGTTCGCGAGCAGCTTGACGACCTCGGGACCTTTCTCGCGCAGCGCGCGCAGCGAAGCCTGGTAGGCGTTCTCGGCGTCCTGGTATTTCTGCTGCGCATCGGTGCCCACGCCGACCATGGCCAGCATGTGCGCGCGCAGCAAATCGCCGAGCGGGCCCCGCGGAAACGTGGTGTCGGTGGCCGCCGGCGTGCCGGGCCGTGCCGTGTCGGTGGTTTCCCTGGCGTCGCCGCGCAGCAGCTCCTTGCCGGTCTTGAGCTCGATCGGATTTTCGGGCGGGTGTCTGGCGGTCTGGGCCATGAGGCCCAGCGGCAGGCAGGCGCAGCAGGCGCCGAAGGCGAGTCCCAGCCAAGCGGTGTTCATGGTCGACCTCATTGTGCAGGCGTAGCGACGCCGCGCATGCAGCGTCTACGGCGAAAGGGAGTGCACGCGTCGCGCCGATTCGCTTGCGCGCGACCGACGCGGCCGGTTTGCTGCGGCGCCGCCGGATGACGGACGGCGCGGATGTGCCAGGCAGGGCGGGGCGCCGCAGCGTGGCGGCAGTATGCGCCGGGGCGGTTGCGGGGCCATCGGAGAGTGATGCGATTTTGTATAGGATTTTTCGGATTCCCGTATCGGAAAAATCCTGGATGCGGATCGCCGGTCCGGCCGTCGCGGCGGCGCGCCGGAACCGGCCGCGGCGCGGCGGCGCACGCGCCGTCGACGGCGATGACGGAAGAGCGGGCGCCGGCTCTTCGTTCTCCTCGACGCCGCTCCGGAAGCCGTCCCCTGAGGACCCATCGTCGGACTCGGTCCCCAGGACCAGGACCGCAGTGACTAGGGCGGTCGGCGGAACCGGTCGCGGCCGTGCGCCGCGTTCAATGGAAATTGCGCGCGGTCACGTCGATCTGCGGCAGCAGCCGCGACAGGTTCTGCAGGCGCTGCGCGACGAGATGGCAGACGCCATCGACGTGCTGCAGCTGGCCGTCGACGCGCAGCACGGTGGATTCGAGCAGCTCGCGGCGGTAGCGCAGCGCGACGCGTTCCCAGACCACGAGATTGACCGGACCGAATTCGTCTTCGAGCGTGACGAAGGTGACGCCGCCGGCTTCGGGCGGCCGCTGGCGCACCGTGACGAGTCCGGCCACGCAGGCCTGCGCGCCGTGGGGCCGCTCGCGCAGGCTGCGCGAATCGCCGATGCGCAGGCGGCGCAGCTCGCGCCGGATCAGGGCCAGCGGATGGCTTTCCAGGGAATAGCCCTGGGTCGCGTAGTCGGCCTCGACGTTCTCGGCCGTGCTCGGCGGCCGCAGGCGCACGTCGAGCTCGGCGCGCTGCGCGCCGGCCAGCAGCGGCGGCAGGCGTTCCGCGCCGGCGCTGTACCAGCGCGCGCGATGGCGATGGCCGGCCAGTTGCTGCAGCGCGCCGGCTTCGGCCAGGCGCTCGCTTTCGAATCGGTTCAGCGCGGCGCGCTGCACGAGATCGGCGACGTCGGCGAATGCGCGCGCCGCGCGCGCGTCGACGATGCGCGTCGCCAGGCTCTCGGATGCCCCCTTGAGCAGGCAGAAGCCCAGGCGCAAGGCATGACTGGTGCCGCAATGCTCCAGCGTGCACTGCCAGTGGCTTCGCGTCACGTCGATCGGGCGCACGGTCACGCCGTGGCGGCGCGCGTCCTGGATCAGCTGCGCCGGCGCGTAGAAGCCCATCGGCAGCGAATTGAGCAGGGCGCAGGTGAACACGGCCGGGTGGTGGCGCTTGATGTAGGACGACGCATAGGCCAGCAGCGCGAAACTCGCCGAATGCGATTCGGGAAAGCCGTAGCTGCCGAATCCCTTGATCTGGTTGAACAGGCCTTCGGCGTAGGCTTCGTAGCCCTGCGCGCGCATGCCGTCGAAGATTTCCTTCTGGAACTTTTCCACCGTGCCGTCGTGCTTCCACGAACCCATGGCGCGGCGCAGCTGGTCGGCGCGGCCCGGCGTGAAACCGGCGACGACCTGCACGAGCTTCATGACCTGTTCCTGGAAAATCGGCACGCCGTGGGTGCGTTCGAGGATGGCCTCGATGCGGTTCTTGCGTTCGGCGTTGCCGGCTTCGTTCTGCAGGGTGGATTCCGGATAGACGATGGGTTCCAGCCCTTTGCGCCGGCGCAGATACGGATGCACCATGCCGCCCTCGATCGGTCCGGGCCGCACGATCGCGATCTCGACGACGAGATCGTAGAAGTTCGCCGGCTTCAGCCGCGGCAGCATCGACATCTGCGCGCGCGATTCGATCTGGAACACGCCGACGGTGTCGGCTTTCTGGATCATGGCGTAGGTGTCGGCGTCCTCGGGCGGCAAGGTCGCCAGCTCGTAGTCGAGCCCGCAGTGTTCGCGCAGCAGGTCGAAGCAGCGGCGCAGGCAGGTCAGCATGCCGAGCGCGAGGCAGTCGACCTTGAGCAGGCGCAGCGATTCGAGGTCGTCCTTGTCCCACTGGATCACGGTGCGCTTGTCCATGCTCGCGTTCTCGACCGGCACGAGCGTGTGCAGCGGGTGCTCGGAGATCACGAAGCCGCCGACGTGCTGCGACAGATGCCGCGGCGAGCCGCGCAGCTCCTCGACCAGCGCGACGAGCTGGCGCACGAGGCGACTCGACGGATCGAAGCCGCATTCGCGCAGGCGCTGCACGAGCGGTATGTCGCCGTGGGCATGCGAATAGGCTTCGCTGAGCTGGTTGAGCTGGTCGTCACCGAGGCCCAGCGCGCGGCCGACGTCGCGCGCGGCGCTCTTGCGCCGGTACATGATCACGGTCGCGGCCAGCGCGGCGCGGTCTCGGCCGTATTTGTCGAACACGTACTGGATGACTTCCTCGCGCCGCTCGTGCTCGAAGTCCACGTCGATGTCCGGCGGCTCGTCGCGTTCCTCGGAGATGAAGCGCTCGAACAGCAGGTTGCTGCGCACCGGGTCGATCGAGGTGATGCCGAGGCAGTAGCAGACTGCCGAATTGGCCGCCGAGCCGCGGCCCTGGCACAGGATCGGCGGTGACCGCGTGCGCGCCCAGCGCACGATGTCGTGCACGGTCAGGAAGAAATGCTCGTACTTGAGCTTCTCGATCAGCGCGAGTTCGTCCTGCAACTGGCGCCGGTGGCGTTCCTCGATGCCGCCGGGCCAGCGTCCGGCGGCGCCGGCCCAGGTCAGCTCGCGCAGATGCTCGATCGGCCGCCGGCCGGCCGGCACGACTTCGTGCGGGTATTCGTAACGCACCGTATCGAGACGGAAGCGGCAGCGCCGCGCGATCGCGACGCCGGCCGCCAGCAGCTCGGGCGGATAGAGCCGCTGCAGCGCGGCCAGCGGCCGCAGATGGCGTTCGCCGTTCGGGAACAGCGCGGCGCCGGCCTGCTCGACCGTGGTGTTGAGCCGTATCGCCGTCATGATGTCCTGCAGCGCGCGGCGGCCGCGCTTGTGCATGTGCACGTCGCCGGCGGCGACCAGCGGCAGGGCCTGGCGCTGCGCGAGTGCCTGCAGCGCCTGCAGCCGCTGCGTATCGGTGCCGTCGCGATGCAGCTCGACGGCGATCCAGCAGCGCTGCGGAAAAAGCTGCCGCAGCCACTGCGCCTGGTCGTCGTGCCGGGCGTGGCCGTGCGCGGCGCCTGGGCCGATGCCGCCGGATGCCTGGTTTGCGGTCGCGCCGGATGCGGATGACGCGGCGGACGCCGTCGTCGCAACGAATGCGGAAGTGGTGTCCGATGCCGTTGCCGTTGCCGCTGCGGACGCGGCCGATGCGGCACGGGCGACATGGGACGCCGACGGGGCAGAGGCGGCATGGCCGGCCGACGGCGTCAGCGCCGGCAGCCAGAGCGCGAGCAGGCCGGCGCTGCTGTCTTCGAGGTCGTTGCGGCAGACGCGGTAGTCGCCTTTGTCGCTGCGCAGGCGTGCGCGCGTGATGATGCGGCAGAGATTGCTGTAGCCGGCCTGGTTTTCGACCAGCACCACGAGAGCAGGTCCGTCCAGCAGATGCAGTTCGCTGCCGATGATCAGCGGCAGGTCGTGGTCGCGCGAGGCGTTGAATGCGCGCACGATGCCGGCCAGCGAACATTCGTCGGTGATCGCGAGCGCCGCATAGCCGAGCTTTTTCGCGCGCTCGAACAACTCGTCGGCCGAGGAAGCGCCGCGCTGGAAGCTGAAGTCCGACAGGCAGTGCAGCTCCGCGTAGACGGCGTCCCCGGATTCGACCGCGGCTTCGTGCGGCGGCGAGTCGTCCGTTGCGCGACCGGCCGGAGGTGAACCGTGCTCCGAGACGGTACGCGATGCGAGCGAAACCGGCTTCTGCCCGACACCTGAGGTCGGTATCAGTGCCGCTGGCGATGCAGACGTCGGTGTCGATGCTGACTGCGGCGCCGGACCATCGAAGGCGCGGCCGGCCGGGGCCGGGCTGTGCTCCGTGGCGATCGGAGCGGATGCCGGTGTCGGTGACGACGGCCCAGACGTGGATGCCGGCGCCAGCATGCCGCTGCCATTGTCGTTGTCGTTGCCGCTAGCGACGTCGATGCCGCTGCGGCTGCCGCCGTCGTCGGCTTCGCTGCGGCCGTCGCGCACGCCGGCGGCAGCCTGCTGCGCCGCGCGGCGGCGTCGACGTTCGGCAAGATCGACGGGCTGGTCGCTCATGCGAACCAGCCGTGCAGCATCCAGCCTTCCGCGGCGCCGGCCGGCAGGAAGGCCCAGGCGCGCTGGCCGCTGGCGCAACGCACGACGTAATAGTCGCGGCGCACGTCGCCGCCGTCCCACCAGCCGCTTTCGATGCGTTCCGGACCCGACAGGATCTGCGTCAGCGGCTGGCGCAACGGAATCGGCTGCGGCAGCAGCCAGAGCGGCCGCGCGGCGCGGGGCACCGGATGGAGGCCGGGCGCGGTGGTCGTCGCAGGCGATGTGTTCGCTGCAGGAGCGGCATCGAGCGCGACGGTGGGTTGCCGTGTATTCACGGCGCGGCCGTCGCCGCGCGCCGCAACCGAGGAGGACGACGAGCCCGCCGCGTGCGCGGCACGGAATGCCGCAATGCAGGAGAACGGTGCCTCGGCTGCAGGATCGGCGTCGGGTGCCGCCGCCAGGGGCCGCGCGTCCGCCATGCTCTCGACGCGCGACCCCGTCGCGGAGCGGGCGATCGATGCCGTATCCGTCGACATGACGGCTGGCCCGGCACCTGCTGCCGTGGCGCTTGCGATCATGTCGGCGGCGTCGCGCTGCGAAACAATGGCCGATTCCTGTGCCGTTGCGGAGACCGCGGCTGACGCTCGCTGCGGCACTGCCGTTGCGGGGGGCGGCGGTTGCGATGGCGCAGACGGCGGTTCCGGCGATGTCGACGGGGATGGCGATGCGAACAGCGAGTCGGATGCCGGCTGCGCCGGGCCGGTCCCGTCGGTTCGTCGGGTTCGGCGGGGTCGGCCGGCGCGCGCCGGTTTGCCGTCGTCGCGCGTGAGCCTGGCCGGTTCGCGCGTTTCCGTGCCCGGCGCGACGAAGCGCCAGGCGCGTTCGGGACGGTGGTCGGCGACGCAGGCCAACTGCTGCAGCGCGTCGTCGCCGAGACGGCTGCGCAGACGCTCGGTCAGCGCGGGCCAGTCCAGGCCTTCGCTGCGCGCCGGCTCGAACAGGTCGCGATGGCCCGGGCGGAACGGCGGCAGGTCGTCGGCGATCAGCGCGATCGCGCTGACCTCGGCGCCGATGGCCGCGCGTTCGAGCCGGCCGCGGCAGAATTCGTACAGCGCGGCGGCCTCGCGCTGCACGCTGACGAGACCGACCGGCACGCGCGTCGCGGCGCGGTCTTCGTGTTCGAGACGCAGCTCGAAGCGCTGCACGCCGCCGTCGCGCACGAGCAGGTAGCGCGCGAGTTCGTTCACGAGCCGGCGCAGCGGGAACAGCAGCGGCTGCCAGTTGTCGACCGGCGCGTCGAGCTCGATGCGCCGCGCGAAGCGGTCCGGCGGCTGATACAGCGCGAGGCTTTCGACGGCCTCGCCGCGCAGCACGGCCAAGGTGTGCATGCCGGCAGGGCCGAGGCGCCGCGTGAGCTCCAGGCGCGGCACGCGCCAGAGATCGCGCAGCTCGCGAAAACCCATGCCCTGCAACTGCGCGACGCTCTGCGCCGGCAGGCCGCTCAGCGCGATCGGCGTGCGTTCCAGCGCCGTGCGCAGGGCCGCGTGCTGGCGCAGGGCGATCTGCTCGTAGACCAGCGCGAGCACGCGCGCCGCCGCTGCGATCGGCGCCACGCCGAGCCGGTAGGCGCCGAAGCCCAGGGTCTGCAGTTCCTCGTGCAATTGCCGCTGCAGCGCCGGCCAGCCTTTGAACAGGGTCAGGCTCGCGCCGACTTCGAGCCAGATCGTGTCGGGTTCGCCGCGGCTGACCTGCGCGCTGAAGCGATAGGCCCAGGTCGCCAGCAGTTCCAGCGCCTGGCGCTCGGCATCCGGCTCGCGCCGGCGCGCGTCGAGCTCGGCGCAGAGCGCCCGCGCCGTCGCGAGCACGAGCCCGGG
>NZ_JANFVR010000161.1 GCF_024609805.1 Tahibacter caeni
TGGCCGCCGCCGGCCCCGCCGGCCCCGCCGGCCTGCGCGTCGAGCGCCTGCGCCGTGGCCAGGACCACGGCCGGATCGTCACTGAGCAGGCCCTGTTCCTGCTCGGGCGTCAGCTTGACGCCCTGCTCGCGCAGCTGCTGCACCATGGCCTGACGGTCTTCCTGCGAACCGACCGCTTCCTTGGCCAGGTGCGTCGCGCCGTAGATCGACATCGTACTGCCGACGAGCATGCCGAGCGCATGGAAGCGGATGCTGTGGTCGGGATCGCTCCAGTATTTGATCAGCGCGACGATGAAATAGAACGGCACGAGCAGGGTCAGCACGCCGTCGAGCGTACTCGCGCGCCAGACGCGCACGACCGCCAGCAGGCCGAACAGCAGCGAGATCAGATAGCCGATCAGCATCAGTTTCATGGGAGCCTCAGCGCGGCGTGACGGCGGCGACGTCGCCGCGCGGCAGCGAATAGCTCAGATCGCGCGCGGGCAGCTGGATCAGCAGGGTCAGCACGTCGCGCGTGGCCGCGGTCAGGGTGCCGATGTAGATGCCGCGCTGGCGCGTCTCGACCGCGACGCGCTGGCCCACGAGGCTCGCCACCGCGTCGGTGTCGTTCTTCGCAGCCTTGGCATCGGCCTTGCGGTTCGCCTTGGCCGGCGCCGCCGGCTTGTCCGGCGCGAGCATGAGCTGCTCGATGCGCGCCTCGTCCGTATCGCTCGCCGCCGCGCCGAATGCGAGCGCGAACAGCGCCAAAGCTCCTATCGTCCGCATGTTGCCGGCTCTCCGCCTCGCCCGCCCCCTGGGGCCGGCCCATTGTCAGGATGGCCCCCGCAGGTCGCAAGCCGGCGCCCGGCGCTATGTCGACGCCGTCACAGCTTGCAGTTGCGCGAGCATCGCGCGCGCGGCTTCGCGGCCGTCGAGCACCGCGCGCACGACGAGATCGGCGCCGCGCACCGTGTCGCCGCCGGCGAACACCTTGGAATTCGTCGTCTGCTGGCGCGCGCGTCCGGCGCCGCCGACGACGAGACGTCCGTTCGCATCGACGGCGATGCCGTGCTCGGCGCACCAGTCCGGCGGACTCGCGAGAAAGCCGAAGGCCTGAATCACCACGTCGGCGGCGATGTCCTGCTCGCTGCCGGCGACGCTGCGGCTCTGGGCCCGGCCGCCGGGTCCGGCGACGAGCTCGGTCTGCGCGACGCGCACGCGTTCGACGCGGCCTTCGCCGAGTATCGCCAGCGGCTGGCGCTGGAACACGAACTCCACGCCTTCCTCGCGCGCGTACTTCACCTCGCGCCGCGAGCCCGGCATGTTGGCTTCGTCGCGCCGATAGACGCAGCTGACGCGCTGCGCGCCGAGGCGGATCGCCGAACGCACGCAGTCCATGGCCGTGTCGCCGCCGCCGAGCACGACGACGCGCCGGCCGGCCAGATCCGGCAGATCCTGCGCTGTCGTCGCGGTGCCGAGCAGGCGGCGCGTGTTGGCGACGAGGAACGGCAGCGCCGAATGCACGCCGTCGAGATCGGCGCCGGGCAACTGCGCATCGACGCTGGTATACGCGCCGGTCGCGAGAAATACCGCGTCGTAGCCGTCGAGCAGCGCGCGAAACGGCAGGTCGCGGCCGATGTCGACGCCGAGCCGGAACACCACGCCGAGCTCCTCGAGCACGCCGCGGCGCGTGCGCACGACGGACTTCTCGAGCTTGAAGGCCGGAATGCCGAACGTCAGGAGGCCGCCGATTTCCTCGTAGCGGTCGAACACCTCGACGGCGACGCCGGCGCGGATCAGCCGGTCGGCCGCGGCGAGTCCGGCCGGACCGGCGCCGACGATCGCGACGCGCTTGCCGCTGCGTTCCTGCGTGTGCAGGCCCGGGCGCCAGCCGCGGCGCAGTGCCTCGTCGGTGACCCAGCGTTCGATGCTGCCGATCGTGACTGCGCCGAAACCGCCTTCCTCGAGCGTGCAGGCGCCCTCGCAGAGCCGGTCCTGCGGACAGACGCGGCCGCAGATCTCCGGCAGCGGATTGGTCTCGTGCATCAGAGTCGCGGCGTCCTCGATGCGGCCGTCGCGCACGAGCTGCAGCCATTGCGGAATGCGGTTGCCGAGCGGGCAGCCCCAGGAACAGTAGGGATTGCCGCAGTCGATGCAGCGCGCGGCCTGGTCGCCGGCGTCGCCGTCGACGAAGCCGCCGTGGATCTCGCCGTAGCCGAGCACGCGCACGGGCACCGGCACTTCCTGCGGCAGTGCGCGGTGGAACTTGAGGAACGGAAACGTCTTCTCGCTCATGCGGCGCGCCTCAGCGCTTCGGACAGCGCGTCGAGGCTGGCGGCCTTGGGCTTGACCAGCCAGAACTTGTGCAGCACGTCGCGGAAGTCGCCGAGCAGGCGCGACGCCCACGGGCTCGCGGTCGCTTCGATGTGGTTGCGCAGCAGCCCGCGCAGGTGCTGCAGGTGGTTCTCCATGCCTTCGAGCGAAATGCGGTGGATGTCGACGAGCTCGTGGTTGTAGCGGTCGACGAAGTCGCGCGTGAGGTCGAGCACGTAGGCGTAGCCGCCGGTCATGCCGGCGCCGAAGTTCAGCCCGGACTGGCCGAGCACGACGACGGCGCCGCCGGTCATGTATTCGCAGGCGTGGTCGCCGACGCCCTCGACGACGGCCAGCGCGCCGGAATTGCGCACGCCGAAACGCTCGCCGGCGCGGCCGCAGACATAGAGTTCGCCGCCGGTCGCGCCGTAGAGGCAGGTGTTGCCGACGATCGCGCTGTCCTGGCTCGCATAGCGTGCGGTCGCCGGCGGGCGCACGACGATGCGGCCGCCGTGCATGCCCTTGCCGACGCCGTCGTTCGCTTCGCCGCTGAGCAGGATGTGCAGGCCGCTCGCGTTCCAGGCACCGAGGCTCTGTCCGGCGCTGCCCGACAGATGCAAGGTGATGGCTGTGCTGTCGAGGCCCTCGTCGCCCCAGCGCCGCGCGATCTCGCCGGACAGGCGCGCGCCGATCGAGCGGTCCGTATTGCGGATTGCATAGTGGAAATCGCCGCCTTGCCGCGCGGCGACCGCCGCGGCCGTGTCGGCCACCGTGCGCGCGGCGAGCCCGTCGGCGGCGGCCGGCGGAATGCACGGGCCGCAGGCGCCGATGTCCGACCCGCCGGCCGTGTCGAGCAGGCCGTCGAGCTCCAGCGCGTTCTGCTTGTGCGTGACCCCGGCGACGCGCCGCAGCAGGCCGACGTTGCCGACGGCCTCGCCGAGGCTGCGCAGGCCGAGGCCGGCGAGCAGCTCGCGCGTTTCCTCGGCGACGAAGCGGAAATAGTTCTGCACCATTTCCGGTATGCCGTGGAAATGCTGGCGGCGCAGCACCTCGTTCTGCGTGGCGACGCCGGTCGCGCAGGAATTCAGATGGCAGATGCGCAGGAACTTGCAGCCGAGCGCGACCATCGGCGCGGTACCGAAGCCGAAGCTCTGCGCGCCGAGCGCGGCGGCCTTGAGCACGTCCAGGCCGGTCTTGAGGCCGCCGTCGGTCTGCACGATCACGCGGTCGCGCAGGCCGTTCGCGGTCAGGGTCTGCTGGGTCTCGGCCAGGCCGAGCTCCCACGGCGAGCCCGCGTAGCGGATCGAGGTCAGCGGGCTCGCGCCGGTGCCGCCGTCATGGCCCGACACGGTGATCAGATCCGCGCCGGCCTTGACCACGCCGGCCGCGATCGTGCCGACGCCCGCGTGCGAGACCAGCTTGACCGAGATCAGCGCCTTCGGGTTGATCTCGCGCAGGTCGTGGATCAGCTGGGCCAGGTCCTCGATCGAATAGATGTCGTGATGCGGCGGCGGCGAAATCAGGCCGATGCCGGGTTTGGCATAGCGCAGCCGCGCGATCAGGCCGTTGACCTTGTGGCCCGGCAGCTGGCCGCCCTCGCCGGGCTTGGCGCCCTGGGCGATCTTGATCTGCAGCACTTCGGCATTGACCAGGTAGGCCGGCGTCACGCCGAAGCGGCCCGAGGCGACCTGCTTGATCTTGGAGCTGCGCTCGGTGCCGTAGCGCGCGGGGTCTTCGCCGCCCTCGCCGGAATTGGAGCGCGCGCCGAGCCGGTTCATCGCCGTGGCCAGCGCTTCGTGCGCTTCGGGCGACAGCGCGCCGAGCGACATGCCGGCCGAGTCGAAGCGCGCGAGAATCGCTTCGACCGGTTCGACCTCGTCCAGCGGAATCGCCGGACCGGCCGGCTGCAGCGCGAACAGGTCGCGCAGCGCGGCCGGCGCGCGGCCGTTCACGTGCGCGGCGTAGTCGCGGTAGCGCGCGCGGTCGCCGGTACGCACGGCGGCCTGCAGGCTGCCGATCACGGCAGGGTTGTACATGTGGTATTCGCCGTCGGGCACGGCCTTGAGCAGTCCGCCCGGCGGCAGCGCATAGCTCGGATCGCGCGCGGCGGCGAGCTGCGCGCGGTATTCGGCCTCGATGTCGGCGAAGCCGGCTCCACCGACGCGCGAGGGCGCGCCCGGGAAGCAGAGATCGACGACTTCCTTGCCCAGGCCGACTATCTCGAACAGCTGCGCGCCGCGATAGCCCGCGATCGTCGCGATGCCCATCTTCGAGATGATCTTGAGCAGGCCCTTGCGGATGCCGCGCCGGTAGCTGCGGCCGATCTCCGACGGCGGCTCGCCTTCGAGCCCCTTGAGCTCGCCGCGCCGATTCATGTCGAACAGGGTCTGGTAAGCCAGGTACGGATAGACCGCGGTTGCGCCGAAGCCGATCAGGCATGCGAAATGGTGCGGGTCGCGCGCCGTGCCGGTTTCCACGAGCAGGTTGCAGTCGCAGCGCAGCTGCGTGCGCAGCAGGTGCGCATGCACCGCGCCGGTCGCGAGCAGCGCGTGGATCGGCAGCAGGCCCGGCACCGGATAGCGGTCCGACAGCAGCACGATCAGCGCGCCGCTGCGCACGGCCGTCTCGGCCGCGGCGCAGAGCTCGCGAATCGCCTGCTCCAGGCCGGCGGCCGGGTCGTAATAGAGATCGAGTTTGACCTGCGCGTCCTGCGCCTGCGGCAGCGCGAGGATCTGGCGCAGCTTGCGCTGCGACAGGATCGGAGAATTCAGCAATACCTGGCGCGCGTTCTCGGGCTTGAGCTCGAACACGTTGCCCTCGCGGCCGATCTGCGTGACCAGCGACATGACCAGGCGCTCGCGCAGCGGATCGATCGGCGGATTCGTGACCTGGGCGAAGGCCTGGCGGAAATATTCGTACAGCGGCCGCGACTGCTGCGACAGCACGGCGATCGGCGTGTCGTCGCCCATCGATCCGGTTGCCTCGGACTCGTCCTCGGCGAGCGCCTTGAGCACGACGTCGCGTTCCTCGCGCGTCAGCGCGAACTGCTTCTGGAAGCGCGCGAGCATGTCCGGCGGAAACGGCTCGGCCGCGAGCGCCGGGTCGATCAGGTGCGATTCGAGATAAGTCATCTCGTCGCGCAGCCACTGCTTGAACGGCGCGCGCGCGCGGTTGATCGCGTCGATCGCGTCGTTGTCGAGCAGGCGGCCGTCGCGCAGGTCCACCGCGACCATCTCGCCGGGACCGAGGCGACCCTTGGCGACGACATCGGCGTCGGCTATGTCCCAGATGCCGGCTTCGGAGCCGATCGCGAGATGGTTGTCCTCGGTGCGCAGCCAGCGCGTCGGGCGCAGGCCGTTGCGGTCGAGCGTGCAGGCCGCGTAGCGCGCGTCGCAGATCACGAGCCCGGCCGGGCCGTCCCAGGGTTCGCTGTGCAGTGCGTAGTACTCGTAGAACGCTTCGAGGTCCTCGTCGATCGTCTCGCGCGCATTCCAGGCCGGCGGCACGAGGATGCGCATCGCCGTCAGCAGGTCGATGCCGCCGGCGAGCAGCACGTCGAGCATTTCGTCGAGGCTCTGCGAATCCGAGCCGCGGCTGCTGACGAGCGGGCCGATGTCGGACAGCTTGACCAGCGGCGACACCATCTTGGCCGCGCGCGCCGCGCCCCAGGTGCGGTTCGCGCGAATGGTGTTGATCTCGCCGTTGTGCGCGAGCAGGCGGAACGGCTGGGCCAGCCGCCAGTTCGGCATTGTGTTCGTGGAGAAGCGCTGGTGGAACACCGCGGCGCTCGCGGCCAGCGCCGGATGGCGCAGATCCGGAAACGCGTCGCGCAGCGCGCCCGGCGCGGTCATGGCCTTGTAGGTGATCGTCGCGGCCGACAGGCTCACGATGTAGAAGCCCGGGTCGTCGGCCAGTGCATGGCCGGCGCGGCGGCGCGCACGGAACAGGCGGCGTTCGAACGCGGCTTCGTCGGTTTCCGTCAGCGGTTCGACGAACAGCTGCACGACGCGCGGCGCGTGCGCCTGACCGAGCGGGCCGCAGGCCGCCGCCGCGATCGGCACGTCGCGCCAGCCGGCGCAGCGCAGGCCTTCTTCGGCGAGCGTGTGTTCGACAAGAGTCCTGGCCGTATCGGCCGCGGCGGTTTCATGGGCGAGGAACACGAGGCCCGCAGCGAAACGCGCGCCGAGAGCGACGCCGGCTTCGGCGGCCAACGCACGCAGCCAGGCATCGGCGCGATAGAACAGCATGCCGCTGCCGTCGCCGGTCACACCGTCGGCGTTGACGCCGCCGCGATGGGCCATGCGCGCGAGCGCGGCGAAGGCCTGATCGGCGAGCCAGGCGCTGGGCCGGTTGTCGATCTGCGCAATGAGCCCGAAGCCGCAGCTGTCGTGTTCGAAGGCGGCGTCGTACAGGCGCGGCGTGCTGCGTCGCGTCATGCTGCTTTCCTGGCGGGGCCGTCCGCGCCGATCCAGTGCGGCCGCGGGCGACAGAAGCTCGGTCGGCGCATTCCGTCGCGCCCGGTCGACGTATCCGCTTTCGCGGACACGGCCTCGAATCAAACATAGATGCTGCGATGCGTCAAATAATCAAAATCAAAGCCGCCGGCGACAAGTCGCAGAAGCGATCCGAGCAATCCATCAAATGTCCGGGCATTGCCCCGCATGCCGCAAAATCCACTCGCCGGACGCAAGTCCAAAAGAGCGCGGTGCGGCGTTTTGGCCGTCCAATCGTCGGGGCCGCCGCGCGCCCGGCGACCGCATCGCGGACCGGCACGGAACGGCAGTCGCCGCGGATGACATGCGCGTGACGCCGCTGCGGCGGGCTGCCGTGCCCGCGGCGCGGCGCCGTCGCCGAGCCGGCGGCGTTCGCGGTACAGTCGGTGCCGCCACGGGGAGAGGGACCGGATGACTACGCGCATCGCACAGTTGTCGGTGATGGTCGTCGAGGACCACAGCTTTCAGCGCAGCATCGCGCTGCGCCTGCTCGCCGGGCTGGGCATCGAGCGCGCCTTCGAGGCGGCCAACGGACGCGAGGCGCTCGAGTGCATGATCGCGCTGCAGGACAAGCCCGACGTGCTGCTGGTCGATCTGGACCTGCCCGAGATGGACGGCATCGAGCTGATCGGCCACGTCGCGAGCCGCCGCCTCGCGCGCGCGATCATCGTGCTGTCGGCCCTCGATCCGGCCCTGCTGAACACCGTGCAGACCATGGCGCGCGCGTCGGGCCTGCGCGTGCTCGGCGCCGTCGAGAAGCCGCTGACCGCGGCCAAGCTGCAGGAAGTGCTGCTGCATTTCCACAACGAGCCCGAGGAACACGGCTATCTCGCGCCGATGGAGTTCGACCGCGAGACCCTCGTCGAGGCGATCGAGCGCGAGGAGATCGAACCCTGGTTCCAGGCCCAGGTGTCCATCGCGAGCGGCCACGCGGTCGGCGTCGAGGCGCTCGCGCGCTGGGTGCGCGGCGACCAGGTGCTGCTGCCGTCGCAGTTCCTGCACCAGGTCGAGCGCGAGGGCCTCATCGACGCGCTGACCGAAAGCATGCTGCGCAAGTCCTGCCGTTGGCGCATGCGCTGGGCCGCGTCCGGCCTGGACCTGCGCCTGTCGGTCAACGTGTCCATGCTCAATCTCGCGCGCGTCGACACGGCCGACCGCTATCAGCAGATCGTGCAGCAGGCCGGCGTACGCACGCGCGACGTCGTGCTCGAAGTGACCGAAGGCTCGGTCATGGGTGAGGCGGCCAGCGCGCTGAACGTGCTCGCGCGGCTGCGCCTCAAGGGCTTCGGTCTCGCGATCGACGACTTCGGCACGGGCTATTCCTCACTGTCGCAGCTGTCGCAGATCCCGTTCACCGAACTCAAGATCGACCAGGGCTTCGTTACGGGCGCCGTGCACCAGCCGCGCAAGCGCGCCGTCGTGGAGACCAGCCTCGACCTCGCGCGCAAGCTCGATATCGGCACCGTTGCCGAGGGCGTGGAAACCGTCGAGGACTGGCAGATGCTGGCCGAGCTCGGCTGCGACTACGCGCAGGGCTATCTGATCGGTCCGGCCGTGTCCGGCACGGCGCTGGCCGAGCAGATCCGTCATTGGAGGTCGCCGCAGATCTCCGCGGTATGAAGCCCGGTCTGTTCGCGCTGAGCATCCGCCAGCAGCTGCTCGGCCTGTTCGGCCTGCTGCTGCTGACCGGTGCGACCGTGCTCGCGCTCGACACGCTGAACGAGCGCGCGACCGTCGCGACGATGACCCAGCTGCGCGCCGATTCGCTGGCCGGCCTGCGCTACGTCAAGAGCGTGTCGGATTCCTACGGCATGGACGTCGTCGACACGGCGTTCCGCGTGCGCAACAACCTGATGGGCTGGGACCAGGGCGTCGAAGTGCTCGACCGCGCGGCCGAGCGCATCCAGGACCAGTGGGACAAGCTCACGAGCACGCACCTGACCGAAGTGCAGCAGACCCTCGTCGACGACATTCGCCGCCAGCGCGAGAGCGCCGACCGCGCCGCGGCCAAGCTGCGCGCGATCCTCAAGTCGCGCAACATGGACGACCTCGGCCGTTTCGCCGACACCGAGCTGTACCCGGCCATCGATCCGGTCACCACGCGGCTGAAGTTCCTGTCCGAGCTGCAGATGATCACGGCCAACGGCAATCTCGACGCCGACGCGCGGCGCACGTCGGCGATCAGCTATTGGCGGCTCGGGCTGAGCCTGCTCGCGTTCGCGATCGTGTTCGTGGCCGGCCGGCGCATCCTGCGGCACATCTATCGCGGCGTCGAGAAGCTCGTGCAGCTCGCGCACGCGACGCGCGCCGGCGACTACGCGACACCGATCGGCGAGTGGCCGCGCGGCGAACTCGGCCAGGTCGCCGAGGCGTTCGTGCAGATGCGCGAGACGCTCGCGCGCAACGAGGTCGAGCTGCGACATTCCGAAGCGCTCGCGACCGAGGCCAGCCGCGCGAAGACCGCGTTCCTCGCGGCGATGAGCCACGAGATCCGCACGCCGATGATCGGCGTGGTCGGCATGCTCGAGCTGCTGTCGCACACCGGGCTCGACGCGGAGCAGCGCCGCTGCGTCGACGTCATCGACACGTCGGCCCAGGCCCTGCTGCAGATCATCGGCGACATTCTCGACTTCTCGAAGATCGAAGCCGGCAGGCTCGAACTCGCCGTGGCGCCCACCGACCTGCGCCAGCTGCTCGAGCAGACGGTCAACAATTTCCTCGGCGTGGCGTCCTCGCGCGGCCTGTCCCTGATCCTGCGGGTCGACGACGGCGTCGCGTCGGCGCATCTGGTCGACCCGCTGCGTCTGCGCCAGATCCTGTCGAACCTGCTGTCCAACGCGCTGAAGTTCACGCACAAGGGCGGCGTGCGCGTGGAGCTGGAGCTGCTGATGCAGGACGAGGCCAGCCAGACTCTCGCGCTGCGCGTGCACGACAGCGGCATCGGCATCGGCCAGGAACAGCAGGACAAGCTGTTCACGCCGTTCGCCCAGGCCGAAGCCGGCACGGCGCGCGCCTACGGCGGCACCGGGCTCGGACTCGCGATCAGCCAGCGCCTGGCCGAGGCCATGGGCGGCGAGCTCGGCCTGCGCAGCCAGCTCGGCGAAGGCACGTCGGTCAGTCTCGTGATCGCGCTGCCGACCGCGCGCAGCGAGGCGCTGGCTGCCGATGCATCCCAGCTGCGCCGCGCCCTGCGCTGGCCGCAGCGGCCGACGCCGAGCGTGGAGCAGGCCGAGCAGGAACGCAGCCTGATCCTGCTCGTCGACGATCACCCGACCAACCGCGACGTCATCGCGCGCCAGCTCGCCAAGGCCGGCTATGCCTGCCTCAGCGCCGTCGACGGCGAGGAAGGCCTGCAGCAGTGGCGCAGCGGACGCTTCGCGCTCGTGCTGGCCGACATCCACATGCCGCGCATGGACGGCTATGCGATGACCGGCGCGATCCGCGCGGCGGAGCAGCGCGACGGGCTCGCGCGCACGCCGGTGGTCGCGTTGACCGCGAATGTCAGCAAGGGCGAGGCCGAGCGCTGTATCGCGGCCGGCATGGACGATTTTCTCGGCAAGCCGGTCAGCATCGCCCAGCTCGCCGCGAAGCTGCGCGCGTGGCTGCCGCACGTGCCGTTCCCGAATACCGCGGACGAGGCGTCCGCGGTCGCTCTGCCGGCCGCGATAGACCGCAGCGTGCTCGACGAGATCACCGGCGGCGACGCGGCCCAGGCGCGGCAGATCGTCGACGAATTCGTCGCGACCGCGGCCGGCGATCTGCTCGCGCTGGAGCAGGCGCTGGCCCGCGGGGATCGCAGCGCCGCCGGCCGCGAGGCGCACCGCATCAAGGGCGCGG
>NZ_JANFVR010000162.1 GCF_024609805.1 Tahibacter caeni
GGGTGCTCCAGCACCATCCGAACCGCTCGCTCCCGCACTTCCGGAGAGTGTCTCTCTGACTTCTTCTTCATGGCTCCATCCTCTCAAAGGAAAGAGCCTCCGGAAAAGCCGGGGCGGTTCAGAATCTGCCCCCTTGTCGAATACGGCAGGGGTTGTGCGCTGCTTGAGATTGACCGTCTTGGACTCGTCGACCGTATGGTGTTGCAGCCTGTTCCAGAGCGTTTGCCGGACGTTCTGACTACGTCCCTTCGCAGCGGCGATGGCCTGGATGAATGGATGCTCGAGCAGCTCGCCGACCCTGGCCTTGCCGCCGAGATCCCAGAGTGCTGCCGCGACTCCTTCCCACCACTTCAAGCTGGCGATGTGCTCGGCGACGAACTGATCTCGCCACGCCTTATCAGATAGCGCGGTCATCGCCTGCTCGTACTCCCGTTTCAACAACTGCGAGAGTTCGTAGGTCTTTCCGGTTCCGGGCGGGCCGTAGTAGATCCAGTTGCGCGTGCCGTTCGGGTCGGTTACTGCAGTCGCTACAGGCGTGGCTCCCGAGGTCTCCTCGGTGGCGCCCTCGTTTCGCCATCGCCGCCAGCGGTAGAACTCCTGCTGGACATTGTTGGGATTGGAAAGCTTCAGACGCGGATCCTTGAGCACATCATCGCGCTGCGGCACGCGACCAGACTGGCGTCGAAGCAGTTCGGACACGACCCACGCATCCATGCAGTGCCCTTTGCGCCGGGGCGGTGCCGGGTCGAGGGCTATGCCGTTTGCGCCATTCGCGAACGTCATCGGCTCCAGGTGCGGAAAATCGCCGGACTCCGGTAGTTCGAGCTGCTCGCAGACTTGCTCGTAGGAAACCGGAAGCTCGCGAATCTGCTGCGCGCTCCAGGCGACCAGTCCATTCATGTCCAGGCCCAGGCCGGCCTCTATCGGCAGGACCCGCACCATCGGAGAGGCATTGCCAAAGGGGCCGCGCAACTTCTCATAGGCCAGGCGCAGCGGGCTCCCGTCGTCGAGGCCGACCGTGTCGATCTTGACGATGAACCCTTCGCTGGCTTCTATGCCGACGGTGTAGGCGAGCTGGCGGGGTGAAGTGGCGTGCGGATAGATCTTCGCCCAGTTGTAGGGCGCGAATCGATTGGCCTGGGTCGTCGGCCGCTTGCGGATTTCCGGCTCGGGGCCATTCGGGAACACGGTGTCCCGCAATGCGCGCGCCCAGACCTCGGTCAGGTCGTAGGCCTGCTTGAGATCTTCGTACGCCCGATTCTGTTCCGGATTCGACTCGTCTCGCTTTTGGCCTTTCCACTTGTTCAGAAGCTTGAAATGCTCGCTGGTGAAATAGTCCGCCATCGCTCTCAGATCCCCTCGACGTCAATACCGTGTTCGGCCAGCCAGGCCTTGCGTTGCAGATAATCGGGCATGGCCCGTTCCACGCGTAGCCAGAACGCCGGGGTATGGTGCGGCTCGTGCAAGTGGGCGATTTCGTGCACCACGACATATTCGGCGATACGCGCTGGCAGCAGGATGGCCTTCCAATGGAAGTAGAGCCAGTCCCCCTTGCCGCAGGAACCCCAGCGGTAGCCCAGGTCCTGTACCTTCACGCCGGCGGGGGTGACGTCCATGCGCGACTGGTAGTCGGCCACTCGGCTCGACAGCCAGATCCTGGCGCGCTCGCTGTACCAGCGGACGAAATGCTCGCGCGCATCGGGCAGCGCATCCTGGCGCAGACAGAAGCGGCCCGCGGCGAGCTTCAACAGCGTGTCCTGGCAGTCGACCAGCTTCAGCCTGTGGCTGCGTCCGAGGTACAGAAAACCTTCCCCGTCGACGAATGCCTTGGGCGGCACCGGTCGCTGCAGGCGATCTTTCTCGGCCAGCTTGGTATAGATCCAGAAGCGCTTTTCCTGCACGAACCGGCGCAGCTGAGCTTCGCCAACCTGCGGTGGCGCAGTCAGTACCAGCTGGCCGTCGCGCTCGACCGTGATCTGCATGGTTCTGCGGCGGGTGCTGCGCAATACGGAAAACCGGAGATCGTCCACCTGCAGGCCCGGTGATTTCATGCGTGCGCGCATAGGGTCACACCTGTACCAGCTTGTCGTGGTTCGCACGCGCCTGTTCCATCAGCCGGTCGACGAGCAGGCTGGCCTTGTCGACATCGACGAGCGGAGGGCGCAGGCGCATGACGTGGTCGAACAGCTGCCCATTCAGTTCATCCTGGGCAGCGCGCTTGTGCGGACTCCAGATGTTCCGATTGCTCTGCAGTTCCTGGATCAGCAGATCCACCAGGTCGACGGTGACGTCCGTCAGTCGCAGAAGCTCAGCGGCGGTGGGTGGCGTGTCAGGGCAGACGATATCCAGCACGGTACGCAGGAAGGGGGCGTAGTGTTCGGGCAGATCGCCGGGCGCATCCGCAGCGCCGGGCTTGCCGGTGCGGAGTTCATCGATGAGCTGCTGCAACTGCGCGATGACGGCGTTCCACTGCTCACCCAGCGTTTTCAGGATGTCGTTCAGCCGCTCCGACAGCTTGCGGTACAGCACGGGGTCCTGCTCGGTGTGCTGGCGGATGTGCGAGCGGATCGCGTGTTCCATTTCGGAGGCCTTCGCCCGGTCCCCTGCCGTGCGGGCGAGGTGCTGGTCGAAACCGGCGTCCGTGAGCTGGATCGGCGGGATCTTCGGGTCTATGCCCAGCGAAATCACATGGTCGTCGATCAGCTTGCGGACTTTGGCGCCGACGTCCTTGCCGAGTACCGGCGTGTCCTTGTAGCGATTGCGTGCCCGTGCATAGATATAGGCCAATCGCTTCGCATCGCCGGAATAGGGCAGGCCTTCGGGGCGTGGCAATACCGTGTCGAGCGAGGCGAGAAAGGCCTTGAGCTTCACGGCGAACTCGGCACGCAGCTTCTCGCTGCCTAGCGCGTCGACACAGGCCTCGGTGTCGTGCAGCGAGTCGACGCCGTGCCGGCGGAACAGATCCACCACGCGCAGATGCCGATCCCGCAGCGCCGGCACCTCGTCCTTCAGGCTCGCCAGCGCGCCTTCCACGTCCTCGTCGGCGTAGGCGGCCAGCGCTTCCTTCAGATGCCGGGCCACGCCGTAGTAGTCCACGACGATGCCGCAGCGCTTGCCGAAGCCGGTGCGGTTGACGCGGGCGATCGCCTGCAGCAGTTCCGCCTCGCGGATCGGCCGGTCCAGGTACATCACGCCTTCGATCGGCGCGTCGAAGCCCGTGAGCAGCATCGACTTCACCACCAGGAAGGCCAGCGGGTCGGTCTTGGCGGCGTCGGCATGGAACAAGGGCTTCTTGAAGCGCTTGATCAGTTGTTCGTGCGCCGCGCCATCGGTCCAGGTCTTCCAGGCTGGATCGTCGTTGTTGCTGCCCGAGATGACGGGCGCGAACTCGAGGCGCGCGAGCGTCTCGCGGTAGCGCCAGGCCTGCACCACGGCCTGCACTGGAAACGGCCGCTGGCACAGGGCCTCGTCGTCCAGGGCCTTGTCCTGCGGACTCAGGGCCTGGGCTTCGGCGAGCAATTCGTCACGCGCTGTCTCGAGCGCTTCGACGTAGCGGATGGCCGCCAGCCGGCTATAGACCACCACCTGCGCCTTGTAGCCGTTGGGCAGGATGTAGGTGACGTAGTGGCGCAGGATGTCGCGCGCCTTGTCGGCAATCAGCGCCGGCGCATCGAATATGTGGCCCTTGGTGGCGTACTTCCGCTTGATCGCCTCGAGTTCCTCGGGCGTGTGCTGGCGAAACAGGTCCTCGAACAGCTCGTCCAGGCTGGCGCCGTCCTTGATCGCACCCGTCGCCGTACGGCCTTCGTACAGCACCGGCACCGTGGCACCGTCGGCCTCGGCTTCCCGGATCGTGTAGCGGTCGATGAACTCGCCGAAGATCTCGTGGGTGCGCTTCTTCTCGCCCATGAGGATGGGCGTGCCGGTGAAGCCGATGCGTGCACAGTTGGGCAGGCCGGCCAGCAGGTTCGCGTGCAGGTCGCCCGCCTGCGTGCGATGGGCCTCATCCACCAATACGAGGATGCTCTCGTCCTCGTTGAGCACTTCGAAGCGTTCGTCGACGGTATAACCCGCCCGGGCTTCTGCCGCGCCTCGCCGGATCGATGTGCTCAGGCCGGCGGCGGCCGCCGCTGCGTCGCCGCCGGCGTCCTCGTCGCGATACTTCTGGATCGTGGCGAAAATGAGGCCCGGACCTTTGCGGCGAGCCAGGGCTTTCACCCCGGCCGTGCTTTGCGCCACTTCGACCATTTCGCCGGTAAGCGCGGCGGTTACGGAGAGCTGGCTCTGCAGATCCTTGCGGTCGGTGACGACCATGACCTTGAAGCGCCGCAACAACGCATCGGCGCGCAGCTTGCGCACCAGGAACACCATGGTCAGGCTCTTGCCCGAACCCTGGGTGTGCCAGATGATGCCGCCGCGCTGATCGTGCTCGCCGTGCTGCAGGCGCGTCTGGCCGGTCTTGAGTCGTGCGATGGCGCGATTCACCGCGCGGTATTGCTGGTAGCGGCAGACCGACTTTATGGTCTGTCCGCCGACCTGCATGAACAGCAGGAAGTTCGCGATCACATCCAGCAGGTGCGTCGGCGCCAGCAGGCCCGCGATCAGACGCTCCTGTGCGTTGAGGCTGGTCTTGCCCAAGGTGTGGGCTGCCGCCGCTTCGGTGCCCTGGCCATCGAGGCCGGCGACCGTCTTCCATTGGGCAAAGTGCTCGAAGACGGCGCCGATGCAGCCCACCCGGGCCTCGTCCATGCAACTGGCGATCAGCAACTGGTTGGTTGCGAACAGCGCCTCGTTGCCTTCGTTGTCGTCCACCTCCAGCGCCGCCTTGCGCTGGTTGCTGTAGCGGCGCAGCTGATCGACGGCCTCGGCCAGCGGTTCGGGAACCGACGGACTCTTGCACTCCACGACCACCAGCGGAATGCCGTTCACCAGCAGCACCAGGTCGGGCACGATGAAGGCCTTGCCGTGGTTGAAGCCGGGCGGGCAATCGACGCGGTACTGGTTGATGACGGTGAAGCGGTTGTTGGCCGGCGTATCCCAGTCGATGTAGCGCAGGGTCTGGCCGCGTCCGCCGTCCCAGCCCGGCAGGCCTTCGACGGTCAGGCCCTTGATCAGCAGTTCGGTGGCCTTCTGGTTGGTCTCCATGAGCTTGTGCGTACCGGGCCGGGTGACGGCCGCCACGGCCTCGGAGAGGCGGGCGTCGTCCAGCCACGGACGGCCGTCGGGTCCGGGGTTCAGGGCGCGCAGCCGCTCGCGCAGCACGCCTTCCTGGATCACCTCGGCGAAGCTCGCGCGGCCGGTGACGGCCGGGTCGTCCAGGTTGCCGTCGACAGCAGTCCAGCCCAACGCCTGCAGCTGAGCGATGAAGGGTCTTTCGACGTCGTCGAGTTCCCAGCCCATCAAACCTCTCCGTCCGTCGGGTCATCGGGCAGAGCACCCAGCTCGCGCTCGATCTGCTCGGTGGTCGGCAGCCCGGTCTGCAATTCGGCCGGCAGCGATTCCATCAGCTTGTATTCCGCAATGCCCATGGGCTGGGTGCTGTCGGCCAGGGCGTACTCGGCCACCACCGTGTTCTTGCTCTTGCACAGCAGCAGGCCGATGGTGGGCCCATCGTGTTCGCTCTTGACCTGGCGGTCCACGGCCGTCAGGTAGAAACCAAGCTGGCCCAGATGCTCGGGCTTGAACTTGTCGGCCTTCAGCTCGATGACGACGTAGCAGCGCAGCTTGAGGTGATAGAACAGCAGGTCGATGAAGAAGTCATCACCGCCCACATCCAGGTGAACCTGCCGGCCCACGAACGCAAACCCGGCGCCCAGTTCCAGCAGGAAGCGCGTGACATGCTGGACCAGGGCGCTTTCGATGGCGCGTTCGTCTGCCTGATGGCCCAACCCCAGGAAATCGAACAGGTAGGGATCGCGCAGGGACTGCTGGGCCAGATCGGAGCCGGGTGCGGGCAGGCGCTCGGCGAAGTTGGTGACAGCCTGGCCTTCGCGCTCCAGGCACCTGGTCTCGATCTGCATTTCCAGCACCGAGCGCGACCAGCCGTGCTGCACGGCCCGCTGCGCGTAGGCCAGGCGCTGCTCGGGGGTCTTCAGCTTGGCGAGCAACACGAGGTTGTGGCCCCAGGGCATTTGTCCAACAACCTGTTGGACGATTCCGGCATCCGCCCAGGCCTGGGCGAAGGCGCGCATATACAGCAGGTTCGCGCGGGAAAAGCCCTTCATGTCCGGAAAGGCGGTGCGCAGGTCGTGCGCCAGCCGCTCGATGACCTTGGCTCCCCAGCCTTCGCGGGCCTGGCGCTCCAGAATGTCGCGGCCGATCTGCCAGTACAGCAGCACCAGCTCGCGATTGACGGCCAGCGCGGCGCGCTGCTGGGCGGTGTGGATGCGCGTCTTCAGTTCCGCCAGCCAGTCGGTGTAGCCAACGGGCGGCGGGGTCAGCGAGGCAGGGCGGTCGGTCATGAGGCCTGGCCTTCCAGCAGCGGAGTGACGCGGACGCGGCCGGTTAACAGGTCGTCCACTAGCCCCGCCTTCTGCTGGACCTGCTTTGCTAGTGCAAGCCGCTCGCTCTCCAGCTTATGCTCGAGGGAGGCAAGCCGCTCAGCGATCAATGACTGCTCCTGAAGAGGGGGGGCCTTGAAATGGAGCTTGACCAGCTCAGCTCGTTGTATTCCTGTGGCTGTGCTGCCGGTTGATCGCCTGACCATCGCCTGCTGGAACTCGTTGCTTTGCATTTGCCAGAAGGCGAAGTCGTTTAACACAACGCCGGTGTTAAATCGCAGAGCGATAACCCGCTGACTCAGGATGTACCTAGCGTCATCCGGAATTTGCGCCACATTTCCAAGTGGTGCTTCCATCGTTAGTAGCACGTCCCCTTTCCACAGATCCCCATTCGTCATCCACTTGTGATACAGGCGCTCTCCGCCGAAGTAAGCCTCGCGACTGATGTCAATGGCGCCGGGCTGCACGTTGTTGGCCGAGAGCGCAAGGATGTCACCGCCTCCCCAATCCATTCCTAGCTTCTTCGGCGTGCGGCCGCGAAAGTCAATTACATGCTCAACAGTGCGCCCGAATACATGTGCTTCCCAAGCTTTCGGAATCCACCCCAGCGGCGACTGCTTGTAGAGATGTGGCGCCTCAGCCTGTGGCGGGCGCAATTCACCATTGGCGTCGATCCCGCGCGTCAGCAGGTCGTGCAGCAGGCCCTGCTTGACGGCTTTGAGTTTGGCGATGATCGCCTCAGTTTCTTGGATGGTGGTATCGAGGTTATCGAGCACTGAGGCGAGTTTTCGCTGCTCATCCACAGCGACTGGGATCGACACGAAGAACTCACGCAGTTCTCCGCGCTTGATGTGTTTCATCGTGCTGCCATGCGTCCGCTTGTTCATCGCGGCAACTGATGCCTGCAGCACATGGAACAAGAGAGACCTTTCGATGCCTGGGGCTGGGACGACCTTGAACAGGTGTTGATTCAGCCAGGAGGGGCCACCAGCCCACCGGACAACGGCCAGAGTCCCGCTCCAAGAAAAAATCAGATCGCCGCTATCGATGCGGAACGTATTCGGGAGCAGCCGAGGGTAGCGATCGACAATTCCCTGAGTACCCGTTATCTGCGCGATGCGTATGATCGGCAGTCCATGCTCTGACCAGTGCAGCTCGTTAAAGGCAAAACCGTTTTCGTATTCGCCGAGTGAGCTCAGACTTCGACGCTGCCAACCAACGGGAATTGCCTCAGACATACCGCAGCCCCTTCAAGAAGCCATGCAGTGCCTGCGCCGCAGCGTCACGCTTGCCTTCAATCTCGGTCAGCGTCACTCGGTACTTGGCCCACCAATTCTCGAACGCGGCGACGATGATTTTGCGCTGCGCGGCGATGTAGCGCTCGACGATCGCACGCATGTCGTCGTGCAGGATGGTCAGCAGCAGGTCGGTGGCCTGCTCGGGTGACAGGCCATCGACGGCGGCGTTGATATGCACCGCAAAGCTCTCCTTCCTGGCCTTGAGCTGCTTCTTGACAGCGGCAAGTTCCTTTTTCCACGCCTTGAGCTGGGCTTCGTCGATGATGTTTTCGTCGTCGGCGTCCTCATCCGCCGCCTCCGCGGCTTCATCGTCTTCGGCCTCGGCATCTTTCGGACTGGCCGCCTTGATCTGGCTGTCCAACTCGGCCTTCTTCGCTTCCAGTTCGTTGATGGTCTCGACGAAGTCGCTCATCAGGAACTTCACGAGCTTGTGCTCCAGCGGGTTTTCCTTGCTGGCCTTGTCCTCCAGCGCCGTGACGATGCTGGTGCGCCAGGCATCGGCCACGCCCCTGGCGCCACGCGCCATCAAGGTGAGGAAGTCGTATTTGGTCTGGTACCAGAAGCCGGCCACGATGCCGCGCACCTGGAAGGGGTCGAGCAGGCCGATGGCTTCCAGCGATGTGCTGAAGCTGGCCAGCAGGTCGCTGCGCAGGGCGACGAGGCTGGCCGCGTTGTCCATCTGTCCGGCCAGCGCGGTGATGCGGGTGCTGTGGGCCTGCCACCATTGCTCGAACGCAGCCCGAACGGCAGCCTCCTTGGCGATGAGGCCGGCGTTGCCTTCGATGGCGGGCTTGAGATGCTGGCGCTGCGTCAACTCGTGCTTGAAGTCGAAGTACTTCGCATCGCGCTCGATGAAAAGATCGAGCGGGTCCAGGCCGTGGGCCTGGAACAGCGCGGCCTTGTCGGCGACCTCGGACTTGGGCACGCCGCCCACCAGATGCGCGCGCACGTCATGCGGCTCGGGCGGCGGGGCGTTGTCGGCGTAGCGGCGGATATTGAGGTTGTAGTCGTTGGCCTTCAGTGTCGCGTTGTCGACGATGGCCGAGAAGCCGGCGATGGCGCGGAATTCGTCGAAGGTGGTGACGATCTTCTCGATGTGCTCGGGCAGCAGATAGTTCTGTGCCCGGCCCTCGAAGAACTCGCGGTCGGCATTGATGAACAGCACCTGGCCCTGGCGCCCCGCGGGTTTGCCGCTGATGCGATGGGCGCCGCGTTGCACCTGCTGGCGCAGTACCAGGATGCAGGCCGGGATGCCGGTGCCGTAGAACAGGTTGGGCGCGACACCGATGACGGCTTCGAGCAGGTCGGCCTCGATGATGCCGGCGCGGATGGTCTTCTCTTCGCCGCCGCGGAACAGCACGCCGTGCGGCATAACCGTTGCGACCATGCCGCCGTCGCGCGTGACGGCCAGCATGTGCTGCAGGAACATCAGGTCGGCCTTCTTGGCGCCGAGCGGCACCTGGCCGAAACGGAAGCGCTCGGGAAACTTCGGCGCCCAGGCCGGTGAGCCGTCGGCGTTCTTCTCGGTGTTGCCCCAGTTGATCGAGAACGGCGGATTGGTCAGTACGCGGTCGAAGCGCATCAGTTCGCCGCCTTCGACATGCTGCGGCTCGGCCAGCGTGTCCTCGTTCTGCAGGTTGGCGGTGCTGATGCCGTGCAGCAGCATGTTCATCTTGGCGATGGACCACACCGTGCCGTTGAACTCCTGGCCGTGGAGGTTGGCCTTGCGGCCGTCTTCGCCGTGCTCGTCGATGTATTCCTTGGCCGCGATCAGCATGCCCCCGGAGCCGCAGCAGGGGTCATAGATGTCGTGCTGCAGTTCGGGCTTGATCAGCCGCACCATCATCCGCACCACCGAGCGCGGGGTGTAGAACTCGCCGCCCTTCTTGCCGGCCGAGTCGGCAAACTCGCCGATCAGGTATTCGTAGGCGGCGCCGAGCAGGTCCGGGAATTCGAAGTCCTCGTTGCGCAGGCGAAAGATGCCGAAGTGCGTGATGAGCTGGCGCAGCTTGATGTCGGGGATCTTGCTTTGACCAACCTTGCGCGTGAAGTCGATGTGCTCCAGCACGTCGTAGAGGCTGGTATTGGCCGTCTCGATGCCGGTGAGTGCCTTGTTCAGCCAGTCGCCGACGTTCTGGTGGGCGTCGTTGAGAAGGGTGGCGTAGCGCGACGGTGGTGGCACCCAGAAGGAGCCTTCCTTCTTGTACCAGCGGTCGACTTCGGCGGATTGCTCGGCGGCAGCCCGGCTCTTGCCGGACTCCATTTCGAGCTGGATGACTTCTTCGCGGCGCTGATCGAAGACATCGGAGCAGCGTTTCAGGAACAGCATGCCGAAGATGTATTCCTTGAACTCCGAGGCATCCATCTTGCCGCGGAGGATATCGGCAGCCTTGAACAGGTGGCGCTCGAGTTGGGGCAGGGTCAGGGGCATTCGTGGTCGTCCAGATCGTCAATGCTCGCCGCGGTCCGGCAACTCCGGCCGGCGGTGTCGTTGTAAAAGATACGGGGCGCCGTGTCATTCGATTTGCGTCCGCCAACGCCAACAGAACCGGCCATGCCGGAAGGCCGCGAACCCGCGGTTACCGGTATTCGTGCGTATTTCGCCGATCGTGACCGGCCGTTTCGGTTGATCGTGACCGGGGGCTGCGGGGTGTTGCGCGTTGGTCAGATGGTAACCGAGGCGGTCACGATGCGTCGTCGTTCTTCGGCTTCT
>NZ_JANFVR010000163.1 GCF_024609805.1 Tahibacter caeni
CTCCGCCGCCGCGCCGGGCGGCGCTCCGCACGTCGCCGGAGCGAGACGGCGGCGCGCCGGCGCCGACGCATGCGGCGCCGCATGCCTGATCCTGTCTTTTGCTGCTTTGAGAAAAGTATACGCGACAGATCCGTCATGCCGCGTCGCGGCCTCTGTGATGGCGTCGCTCGAGAATGCATTCGCTGCGCCGACGGATGCGGCCGCGCTATCCGGGCAAGCCGCCGCGGCGCTTTTCGCGCATCCGTACGGAACTGCCGCGCCATGCCTTTCCCGTCTTCCCTATCGAGGAGTACCGCAATGACACTTTCACGCAGGCTGCTCGTGCGCCGCGTCGCCGCTGCGTTCGCGCCCGCCGGCACGGCCGCGTTCGCGCAGGGCAACGGCGGTTTCGAAACGCCGGTGGTGCAGGCGCCGCCGGGCTATCCGGACTGGCCGCCGGCGCACAATGCGGTCGGCATCTACGACATGCGCATCCAGTGAGCGAACGCCGCCCGCCGCAATGAAAAAGCCCGCACCTGACGGTGCGGGCTTTTCGTTTCACGCGCGATGCGCGGAGAGTCGACGGATCAGAACTTCACGGCCAGACGCGTGAAGTACGAGGCGCCGTTGAGGCCGAACTGCACGCTGTCGTAGATGTGGCCGTTGTCGGTCTCGTCCGGGTTCTGCTTGTCCGGGAACTGGTCGAAGATGTTCGCGCCGCCGACCGTGAGCTTGATGTTGTCGTTGAACGCGTAGCTCAGGCTGAAGTCGGCCGAAGTCTTGGGACCGTAGTGCAGCAGGACCGGCGGACCCGAGAACGAACCCTGGGTCTGCGAGCCGAAGTGGATGATCTTGAACATCGCATCCCACTTGCCGATCGCGTAGTCGAACGTCAGCGTGGCCTTCGTCGACGGCGCGCCGTCCTCGATGAAGCGGCGTTCACGGTCCGACAGGAAGGTATCGGCGCCTTCGGGTTCGATCAGCAGCGGCGCCGGCACGTTGACCTTGCGGATCTCGGTCTTGCCGTGGTTCAGCGCGAAGTAGGTGGAGAGCTCGCCGTCGCCGACCTCGGTGTTGTGGGCCAGGGTCAGGTCGATGCCGGTGGTGCGCGTGTCGACCGCGTTGACGAAGAAGGCCGCGGCGCCGACCCCTTTCTGGATCAGGATGTCGCGCAGCTCGTCGCTGATCGCCGGATCGTCGACGCCGAACTGGCCCGACAGCACGACGCGATCGTCTATGTCGATGCGGTAGCCGTCGACGGTCAGGGTCAGGTTGTCCATCGGACTCCAGGTGAAGCCCAGAGTGAAGCTCTTGGCCTTCTCCTCGCGCAGCGGCTCGACGCCGGCGGCATTGGCGATCGGACCGCCGTTGCGCGCGAGCAGGATGTCGAGCGGCTCGCCGCTGACGAACTCGGTATAGGTCGACTGGAAATCGCGCTGCTGCAGCGACGGCGCGCGGAAGCCGGTGCTGACCGAGCCGCGCAGCAGGAAGCTGTCGGTGGCCTTGAACGACGAGGTCAGCTTGCCGGTCGTGGTCTTGCCGAAGTCGTCGTAGTCCTCGAAGCGCGCGGCTGCGCCGGTCATGAAGCGATCGGTCCAGTTGAACTCGAAGTCGCCGTAGGCGGCCCAGCTCGTGCGGCTGGAATCGGTCTCGTCGCCCGGCTGGAAGCCCGGATAGCCCTGGCTGCCGGCGTTGCCGCCGCCGGGACCGTCGAAGTCGTCCCAGGAGCCGCGCTCGCCGGCGAAGATCTCGTACTGCTCGCGGCGGCGTTCCAGACCGAACGCGACGTTCGTGCCCGCGAGCACGCTGTCGAGATAGCGCGAGAAATCGAGGTTCGTCGTGTACTGCGTGAACGCGTAGCCGCCGGCGTCGAACTTGGTCGGGCTGATGCCGCGCCCGCCGTTGAGCAGGTCCTCGTTCGCGATCGAGGCGTTCAAGGTGTTGCTGATGTTGTTCAGCAGCTCGTTGTAACCGTAGGTCTGCGAGACGTCGGCGCGCCATTGCCCGATGTTGCCCCAGACGCCGGCGATCAGGGTGCGGTCCTCGATGTCGCCGTTGATGAAGGGCACGAAGCCGTCCGGATACATGGCTTCGGAATTGCGCGACGGAATGTCGTCGCTGCCGATGCCGCCGCGCGCGAATGCGCCCGAGGACGCATAGCGGTCCTGGTAGCCGCCGCTGAAGTAGAAATGCGCGGCATCGCCGAGCGGCACCTCGCCGTTGAGGAACAAGGTGCGGTTGTCCACTTTGGTATCGCCTATCGTGCGCGGGCTGCCGCGCGGCTCGGAACGGTCGGAACGGCCGCGCTTGAGCCATTCGCCGGTCAGCGCGATCGCGCCGCCGTTGGCCAGCTCGAAGCCGCAGTAGGCCGAAGCCAGCGTGTTCTCGCCGTCGCCGCGCGAATACTGGCCGTAGCCGGCCACGGCCTCGCAGCCCGGAGTCTTCTTCAGCACCACGTTGACCACGCCGGCGATCGCGTCCGAGCCGTACTGCGCCGCGGCGCCGTCGCGCAGGATCTCGATGCGCTCGACCGCGAGCTGCGGGATCGTGTTGAAGTCGGTGCCGGTATTGCCGCGGTTGCGCGCGCCGAACAGGTTGACGATGGCCGCCTGGTGCTGGCGCTTGTTGTTGACGAGGACCAGGGTCTGGTCCGAACCCAGGCCGCGCAGCATGGCCGAGTCGACGAGGTCGGCGTTGTCTGCGCCGGTCTGGCGCGTCGAATTGAACGACGGCGCGATGTACTGCAAGGTCTGCGCGATGTCGAACTGCGGACTCTTCTCGGCCACGTCGGCCATCGGCACGATGTCCACCGGCACCGGCGTCAGGGCCTCCGACGAACGGCCGTAACGGCGCGAGCCGACCACCGAGATCGCTTCGAGCTCCTGCGCGTCGCCGCTCTTGGCACCGTCCTGCGCGGCTGCCGCATCGGCCTCCTCAGTCGCGAACGCGACGCCGGCCGGCGTCAGGGCTGCGGCGCAGCCGAACGCACCCGCGGCCCAGAGGGCCTTCCACAAACGAGACTTCCCCATGCTCCCCACTCCTCCGAGTTGTTACAACTTCGTTAGCTTACCGTGACGAAAGCCGGAACGTGCAAGCGCCGGCCGGGCGAACGTGCGCGCCGTCACCGAATCGGCGGCGATCCGGTTCGGTGATTCGGAATTCGAGGCGGGCGCACCGGACCGCCGGGCTCAGGCCCGATCGACGACACAGGCCGCAGTCAGCCACCGGGCAAAGGCCCGCAGGCCGCAGGCTTCACGCGACAGCGCCGGTGTCGCGGTCGATGCGCGAGGTGCGCCGCGTATCGGCCGTGAACAGATAGACCAGCAGCGAGACGGCGATGCAGGCCGTGACGTACCAGTAGAACCAGGACTCCTGGCCGCGCTGCTTGAACCACAGCGCGAGCATCTCCGCCGTGCCGCCGAACAGCGAGACGGTCAGCGCATACGGCAGGCCGACGCCGAGCGCGCGCACGCCGACCGGAAACAGTTCGGCCTTGACCACGGCATTGATCGCCGTATAGCCGCTGACCGCGACCAGCGCGAGCAGGATCAGGCCGAACGCCTCGTAGACGCCGACGCCGCGGCCGAGCGCCGTGAACAGCGGCACCGTGCCCAGGGTACCCAGCACGCCGAACGCGATCAGCAGCGGCCGGCGGCCGATGCGGTCCGACAGCGCGCCGACGGCCGGCTGCAGCAGCATGAACACGAACAAGGTCGCCGCCGAGACCGCCGTCGCGTCGTCCTTGCTCATGCCGGCGCTGACGACGAGGTATTTCTGCATGTAGGTCGTGAAGGTATAGAACGCGAGCGTGCCGCCCAGGGTCAGGCCGACCACGGTCGCGAGCTCGCGCGGATGGCGCAGCAGCTCGCGCAGGCGTCCGCGCGAACGCGCCGCGGCGCCTTGACCGCGGAACGATTCGGTCTCGAGCATGCTGCGGCGCAGATACAGCGACACGAGCGCGGCCAGCGCGCCGACGACGAACGGAATGCGCCAGCCCCAGTCGTGCAGTTGCTGCGGCGTCAGCAGGAAGCGCTGCAGCAGGATCAGCACGGCCAGCGCGAGCAGCTGGCCCATGATCAACGTGACGTACTGGAAGCTCGACCAGAAACCGCGATGCTCGCGGCTCGCCATCTCGCTGAGATAGGTCGCCGAGGCGCCGTACTCGCCGCCGACGCTGAGTCCCTGCAGCAGCCGCGCGAGCAGCAGCAGGATCGGCGCGGCGACGCCGATCTGCGCATGCCCCGGCGTCAGCGCGATCAGCAGCGACCCGGCGCACATCATCAGCACCGACAGCACCAGCGCCGCCTTGCGTCCGTGCCGGTCGGCGTACTCGCCGAGCAGCCATCCGCCGAGCGGTCGCATCAGGAAACCGACCGCGAAGATCGCTGCCGTATTCAGCAGCTGCGCGGTCTGGTCGCCGTCGGGAAAGAACGCCGGCGCGAAATACAGCGCGAACGCCGTATAGACGTACCAGTCGTACCACTCGACGAGATTGCCGACCGAACCGCTGAAGATCGAGCGCAGCCGCTGCAGCGGGGTCATCGAAGGCGGCGTGGCTTGTGGCACGGTGAGGATTCCCGGCTGTGCGGTCGGCGGAGCGTGCCGGGATGAAGGCGGGAGGGCAAGTCGCCACCGCCTCGAATGCGCCGGCCTCAGGTGCGTCGCCGACAAGGATGCCTCCGCGCCCGTTTCATCGTCCGCTTCGCCGCCATCGGCGACGGAACGCAGCCGTCGAGCAGTGCCTTGGGTTCGACATGAAGGTCCATCGAGGCTGACCCATCAGCCGGAAGTGCCTGTGGGTCGCGCCAGGAACGGGGCATTCCGCGGGTCCGCAGGAACGCCGACCCAGCACGTCGCTGCAAGGCCTGTGGTCCCGCACGTGCCGCATTCCGGAAAAACGCCGGCGTCGTCCCTGACGCCGGCGCGCCTTGCTCAGTAGTCGGTGCGCAGCAGCGTGTAGGCGCCGGTCTTGCCGGACGAATACGACGTCACTTCGGCCGTGTACGTGCCCGCGGTCGTCAAGGTGTAGTAGCCCGAGCTCGCCGGAATCCGCGAGTTCGTGCCGCCGCCGCCGTCGTCGTTGCTCGCGAGCACGGTGCCGCTCGCGTTCCTGAGGTAGATGAAGGTGTCGAACGCGCTCGAGGACAACTGCAGCGAGATCTTCTGGCCGGCCGTCGCGGTGAACGAATAGCGGTCGGTGTAGTAGCTCGAGCCGCGCGCGCCCTGCGTGCAGTCGCCGCTCGCGAGGCTGCCGCCGGCGGTGACGCCGGCGACCAGGTTGACCGGGTCGCAGGCCGCGCCGGCCGGCGCGGCCTGGTTCACGACGAAGCTCTTGCCGGCGACGGTCATCGTCGCGCTGCGCGCGGCGCCGGTGTTCACGGCCGCGGTGTAGAGCACCGTGCCGTTACCGGTGCCGCTCGCGCCGGAGTTGATCGTGATCCAGGCCGGCGCACCGCTGACGCTCCAGCTGCAGGCCGCGCCGTGGGTCACGCTGATCGACGAGCTGCCGCCGGCGCTGGTGAGGTTCTGGCTGGTCGGGGTCAAGCTGGCGACGGCGCCCGGATCGCAGGTGACCGCGCCGGCCTGGCTCACGACGACGCTGCTGTTGCCGATGGTCAGCGTCGCGCTGCGCGCCGGGCCGGTATTCGCCGCGACGCCGTAGCTGACCGTGCCGTTGCCCTGCCCGCTCGCGCCGGACGTGATCGTGATCCAGGCCGGCACGCCGGCGACGCTCCAGCTGCAGGCCGCGTCGTGGCTGACCGAGATCGTGCCGCTGCCGCCGCCGGTCGTGAAGCTGCGGCTGGCCGGCGACAGGTAGGCCGAATAGTTCGGATTGCAGGTGCCGATCTGGCTGACGACGTATTCCTTGCCGGCGATCAGCAGCCAGGCATTGCGGCTGCCGCCCGTGGTCATCGGCGCGACCGTGTAGCTGACCGTGGCGTTGCCGGTACCGTGCGCGTTCGCGTCGATGGTCATCCACGGCGGCACGCGGTTGACCGACCAGCTGCAGTTGGCCGGCACGCTCAGCGCGAACGCGTTGCTGCCGCCCGACGACGGGAAGCTCTGGCTCGCCGGCGTGACCGAGTTCGTCGCGACGGCGCAGTCGATGTCGACGGTCTCCGAATTGGCGGTCGGGCCGGGCCAGCCGGCGGCGACGAGCACGTCGCCGTTGCCGAGCAGGGTTTGCGTGTGACTGGTGCGCACGCCGTTCAGGCGGCCGGCGCGATACCAGGTGCCGCTCGCGGCGACATAGATTTCGCTGCTGTCGTCGACCTGCCAGCTCGACGTGTCGCCGCCGCTGATCAGCACGTCGCCGCCGGCCAGCCGCGTCGCGACGTGGCCCTGGCGCGGCACGTTCAACGCGCCGGTCGCGCTGAAGGTGCCGCTGACCGGATCGTACAGCTCGGCCGCGGCCGGGAAGCTCGAAGTGGTGTTGCCGCCGGCGACCAGCACCTTGCCGTCGGCCAGCAGGGTCGCGGTCGCGTACGCGCGCGCGGCCAGCAGCGAACCGGTATAGCTCCAATTGCCGGTCGACGGGTCGTAGACCTCGGCGCTGGACAGGTAGGAGCCGGTCGCCGCGTCGAAACCGCCGACCATCAGCACGCGGCCGTCGGCCAGGCGCGCGATCGCCGGACGGCCGCGCGGCGTCAGCAGCGCGGCGCTGGCGCCGAAGCTGCCGCTGGCCGGATCGTAGATCTCGCTGCTGTTGAGGCCCGGGTCGCCACCGATCATGAGCACGTGGCCGTCGAGCAGGGTCACGGCTTCGCCGAGACGGCGCGTTTCCAGCAGCGCACCGGTCGCGGTCCAGGTGTTCGTGGCGGGGTCGTAGATTTCGGCGGAAGCGATGTCCCAGCCGCCGGTGTCGGTGCTGCGGCCGCCGGCGACGAGGATGCGGCCGTCGGCGAGCACGGCGCTCAGATGGCCCGAGCGCGACACGTTCATCGGCGCGGCCGCGGTGTAGTTGCGGCTGGCCGGATCGTAGATCTCGGCGCTGGCCAGGGTATGGACATTGGTGCCCATGCTGTCGTTGCCGCCGGCGATCAGCACGCGACCGTCGGGCAGCAGCGCGGCGGAATGGGTATCGCGCGCGACCGCGAGCGGCGCGGTGCTTTCCATCGCGCGGCCGTCATGGACGACGGCGGCCAGCGAAAGAGCGACCAGGCCGGCCAGGATGGCGCGGCGCAGATAAGAGGTACGCGTCGACGACGACGCCGGAATGGAGCCACGCATGCAGCAATTCCTTCTGATGTGGTGGATGGATCACGCTGGACGATGCCGGCGGTTCGATGCCGGCGGATGCGCGCGACGGCCGCGCTGTGTTCGGCCCCCGCTCGCGGTCGACAGACTAGGCAGCACAAGAGGCGCATCGATGACGCGCTGCGGCCACGACGCAGGCGTTGCTGCGCCGGAATGCGGCGGCGGCGCGCCGGAATTGGTCCGACCTGCCGCACCGCCTCCGCACGAACCGCCGCACACGGCGACGCTCGCCTGCCTGTCCCGCCGCCGCCGCGCTCTCTCGTAGCCGCCTCGTACCGTCGACCGGTGCGCATTCTGTCGGCCCCGCATCTCAGATCTCGGGACTTGGGGCCGGGAATGGGGAATGGGGAACCGGTGACGGCACCCTTGCCGAAGTCTTTGGCTGCCGTTTGAACGATTCCCCATTTACTCTTGTCGCACGAGGCAATCGCAGAATCGGGGCGCGGCCGATGCAGGCGATCCGGCTCTTGCGATTCCCGATTCCCGATTCCCGATTCCTGACCCATGCCCGACAACACCTTCCAGCACCTGCGGCGCCTGTTCGACGAGCTCGTCGTCCTGACGCCGGCGGAACGCATCGCGGCACTGGCGGGCCGGGACGATCTCGACGAGCGCCTGCGGCAGCGGCTCGTCGAACTGCTGGAACTGGACGAAGAAGTCGGCGACCTGACCGCACGGCGCGCGGGCACCACGGCATCGGACGCCGCGGCGACGCGGAGAGGCATGCGGATCGGCGCCTACGTCGTCGATTCGCCGCTCGGCGAAGGCGGCATGGGCAGCGTCTATCGCGCGCAGCGCACCGGCGGCGACATCGACCACGTCGTCGCGATCAAGATCGCGCGGCGCGACCTGCTCGACAATGCGGCGCTCGCGCGCTTCCGCGTCGAACGCCAGGTGCTCGCGCTGCTGCACCATCCGCACATCGCGACGATGTACGACGTCGGCGAGCTCGACGACGGCACGCCCTACATCGTCATGGAATACGTGGAGGGCCGGCCGCTGCTCGACTACGCGGATCGGCAGCAGCTGGGGCTGCGCGGGCGGCTGGAGCTGTTCTTGCTGCTCTGCGACGCGGTCGCCTACGCGCACCGCAACCTGATCGTCCATCGCGACATCAAGGCGAGCAACGTGCTCGTCACCGCCGACGGCCGGCCCAAGCTGCTCGATTTCGGCATCGCCAAGCCGCTGCAGCCGCGGATCGGCCCGATCGCGATCGAGCAGACCCGCGCTACGCAGCGTTATTTCTCGCTGCGCAACGCGGCGCCCGAGCAACTGCGCGGCGAGGCGATCGGCGTGACCTGCGACGTGTACGGACTCGGCAGCGTGCTCTACGAACTGCTCTGCGGCCGTCCGCTGTACGACTTCGACGGTATGACGCTCGCCGATGCGGAGCAGCGCATCCTCGAACAGGATCCGCCGCCGCCGAGCCAGCGCGTCGTCCGGCAGGCGGCGCCGGCCTGGCGCCGCCTGCCGCGCGAGCTCGACGCCGTCGCGCTGCAGGCGCTGCGCCGCGAACCGGATGCGCGCTATGCCAGCGTCGATGCCCTGGCCCAGGACGTGCGCCGCCATCTGAACGGCTATCCGGTCTCGGCGACGCCGGCTCCGCTGCTGTACCGGCTCAGCCGTTTCGTGCGACGCCACCGCATCGCGGTCGGCACCGCCGCCCTGCTCGCGGCCGTCATCGTCGCCGGCGTCACGAGCTGGCTGCAGCAGTACCGGTCGACACTGGCCGAACGCGACCGCGCCGAAACCGTGACGCGCACGATACTGCGTGGACTGGAGCTGACCGCACCGGCCGGCATGCGCCGGAAGGAGGTCAGCGCCCAAGCGCTGTTCCGCGAGGTCTACAGACTCGCCGACCTGCTGTCCGCGGACGAGCAGCGCGCGACCCGGGCCCAGCTCGTGACGACCGTCGCCCGCGCGCGTCACATGCTCGGCAACTCGGACGACGCGCTTTCCATGCTCGGGCACCTCGGCAGCGACACGGACCGCCTGCCTGCGACATTGCGCAACGACGTGCAGCTGACGCGCGCCGAAATCCTGCTCAGCGTCGGCGGGCTCCGCGAAGCCGGGACGCTGGTACGGCAGAACGCCGACCGCGCCGGAGCGGACGTGCGCTGGATGCTGCTGGCGGCGCAGGTCAGCGCAGCGCTCGGCGAGCCGGCTCGGGCGATCGCCGCGCTGGACCGGATCGCGGCGCAGCCCGATGCGAACCGCGAGCAGCGCTGGGAAGCCCTGCGCCGGCGCGGCGTGCTGCTGGCCGATGCCGGCAATGCATCGGAAGCGGTGGCATCGCAATTCCTGTTGCTGGCCGAACAGGAAGCGCATTTCAAACGCGGACCGAGCGTCGAAGTGCTCGCGACCTTGCAGAACGCGCTGCAGATCGCGATCGAAACCCAGGCGGTCGGCGCCGCGCTGAGGCTGTCCCAGCTCGCCGCCGACCAGTGCCGCGCCATCTATCACACCAGCGAGGAATACGCCTGTCTGATCGTGGCGGACCAGCGCGCGCTGGTGCTGGCCGAGGCGGGCCGCTTCGACGACGCCGAGCAGGCCGCGCGCCGGACGCTCGCGCTCGCGCTGCACCAGGCGCATGGCGAAAGCGAGCTGTCGGCGCAGCTGCATTTCACGCTCGGCGAAATCCTGCGTCGTCGCGGCGCGAACGACGCCGCGGCGCAACTGCGCGAGGCAGTTCGGTTCGGCGAGCTGTTTCTGGGGCCGGGCAGCATCGCCGTGCTGCGCTATCGGGGCGCGCTGCTCGTGGCCCTGCTGGAACAGGACGACCTGTTCGACGCCCGGCGCGAAGCCCTGGCCGGTCTGCGCGCGATGGCGGACCGGCGGTTTGTCGAAACGCCGGAGGGCGAGCTGATCCGGCTGGCCGACTGGCTCGCCAGGCAGCCCCGCCACTCCGCTCAGGCGTGCAGTTTCGAAACCGAACGATGGCTGGCCGAGGCCGGCAAGCGCCGCATGGACACCGGACGATGCGCGTGCTCTACGGCGCGCTGACCCGCTGGTCCGTCGCGACCTCGCCGATGACACCGCTATGGCGGCGGACCATGGTCTGGTCCGACTGAGCACGGCGACGGGCCGGCGTGTCTTGCGCCGGTAGCCGAGCGGCGGCCGCGGCGACGATACCTTCCGCCGCCTGCGACGCGAAGCCCGGTCCCGGCGTCACCGCGTTGTCGAGCACGATCGCCGGCGCCGGCCGGCGGCCCGCGCCGTCGCCCGGCCGCCGGTCCGCTGGCCCGCCCGCAGGGCGCGCTGG
>NZ_JANFVR010000164.1 GCF_024609805.1 Tahibacter caeni
CGCCGCCGGCCGAGCCGCCCGCTGCGGTGGCGGCCGCTTCGGCACCGCCGGCGGCGGCGTCTCCGCCGGCCGATGCGGTCAAGACCGTGGACCTGACTGCCGCGACAACGCCGCGCAGCGAGGATGCGCCGGCGCGCCCGCGCGAGAACACCGGCAGCCGTGCGAAGAAGGAAACCAAAGTCGCGGCCGCCACCAGCGGAAACGTGAAACTCAGCATACAGCCCTGGGGCGAGGTCTGGATCAACGGCAGCCTCAAGGGCGTCAGTCCGCCGATGCGCTTCCTGCAGCTCGAGCCGGGCACGTACAACGTGGAACTGCGCAATCCGGGACTGCAGTCCCTGCGCCGCCAGCTCGTCGTCACCGCGGGACAGCCCGCGTCGATCGAGCATCGCTTCCAGCCGTCCGGAGGCGCGACACAGTAACGAATACCGTTCCGCCGGTTGCGGAACAGGACGTCGGGGGGCGCCTGTCACACGAGATCAGCCGGCGCGCTGCGCCGGCACGCCGTCGAGCCGCCGCCGACGGCGCAGCGCGTCGTCGCCGTCCGGCGGCGCGAAGGGCCGATCCGACCTGAAGCGGATCGGGCGAGACGATCACGGCAATGACATCGAAACAGGGGAGCGTGAATTGGTCAGCAAGAAAAACTCGGTTACGCCGGTCCGCGGCGCCAGACTCGCACTGGTGTTCGCGTTCACGGCGCTGCTCGGCGCCTGCGCCGCGAACAAACCCAAGCCCGTCGCGGCGCCGCCGCCGGACCCGGCCGAAGTCGCGCGCCAGCAGGCCGAAGCGCGCGGCAAGGAAATGCTCGCGAAGGGCGTCGGCGAATACGAAGCCGGTTCCTATGCGCAGGCCGAAGCGACCCTGCTGTCGCCCGACATCTGGGCGGCCAGCGATGCGGTCAAGATTTCGGCGCTGAAGCATCTCGCATTCACCTATTGCGTCACCGAGCGGCCGGCTCTGTGCCGCCAGTCGTTCGAACGAGCGCTGCAGCTCGATCCGAACTTCGACCTGACGCCGGCCGAGCACAACCACCCGCTCTGGGGTCCTGAGTTCAAGTACGCAAAAAACACTCAGTAACCGTCACGGCAATCCCCGGCCGCGGCGGTGCCGCCGCGGCCGGCAAGAAGACAGGGGTCAAGATGAGCTTCATCGATGTCGAATCGCTGCTCGCTCCGGTGGACGCCGAAGGCGCCTGCGGCGTCGAGCTCGACTACGACGCAGACTATCTCGCGCTCGAACGCAGCATCGAAGGCCAGCCCGAGCGCCAGTACGGCGACACCGTGATTCCGGCCGAAGGGCCGGACTGGTCGCTCGTGCTGCGCCAGGCCAGCCAGCTGCTCGGCCGCAGCAAGGATTTCCGTCTGACCGGCTTCGTCGCGCGCGCGCTGACGCGCAAGCACGGCGTGGCCGGCGCGGTCGAAGGACTGCAGCTGGTCCTGGAACTCGCGCAGCGCTACTGGGACGACGCGCATCCGCAGCTGCGCGTCGACGGCGAGGACGATCCGCTGCCGCGCAGCAACGCGCTGAGCAGTCTCGCTGCGGCCGAAGGCCTGCTCGGCGACCTGCGCGCGGCCGTGCTGCCGACGCGCCAGCTCGGCACGCTCGAGCTCGGCGTGCTCGAGCGCGTCGCGGCCAATCGCGACACGGCCGGCGCCGCGCCGATCGCGCGGCATCAGATCGAGCCGCTGCTGCAGGAGGAAATCGGCGCCGGCAATCCGCAGCTGGCTGCGCTGCTCCAGCTGCGCGCGACGGCGCAGGAGCTCGACCGCCTGTGCCGCGAGCGGATCGGCGCGAACGAGGCGCCCGACCTGCCCGCACTGATCGCCTGGGTCGATCTCGTGTTTCCGGCGCATCTGCAGCGCAAGGCCGCCGGCGGCGACACGGTCGCCGCGAGTGAGGACGAGACCGGCGGCGGCGATACCGGCGAGCCGTCGCCGGAACACGGCGGCGGCGTGCCGCGCCGCGCGCTGACGCGGCAGGACGCCGTGAAGATGCTCGACGCGGTCTGCGAATTCCTCGAAGCGACCGAGCCGGCGAATCCGGCGCCGCTGCTGATCCGGCGCGCGCGCGGGCTCATCGGCCTGGACTTCCTGCAGATCCTGCGCGAGCTCGCGCCCGACGGCCTGGCCCAGGCCGAGCTGCTGGCCGGCACGAACCGGAACTGAGCCATGACTTCGTCCGCGACCGCATTCCGAATACCCGTTGCAAAGCCCGACCTGGCCGCCGTCGTGCAGTCGGCAGGTTCGACCGCAGGCCGTACCGCGCCTGCCACGTACTGCACGCATGACCGCTAGACCCGCGGCGAATTCCAGGAGATTGCGCAGATGAGCGGCACCAAATACACCCGCACCAACAAGAGCAGCGCGCAGAAGTTCATCGGCCGCAACCGGGCGCCGCGTGTGCAGATCGAGTACGACGTCGAAGTCTACGGTTCGGAAAAGAAGGTCCAGATCCCGTTCGTCATGGGCGTCATGGCCGATCTGGCCGGCAAGCCGACCGAGGATCTGCCGCCGGTGGCCGACCGCAAGTTCCTCGAGATCGACATCGACAACTTCGACGACCGCATGAAGGCGATCAAGCCGCGCGTCGCGTTCACGGTGCCGAACACCCTGACCGGCGAAGGCAACATGGCCGTCGACATCACGTTCGAGAGCATGGACGACTTCTCCCCGGGCGCGATCGCGCGCAAGGTCGACGCGCTGTCGCAGCTGCTCGACGCGCGCACGCAGCTCAACAACCTGCTGACCTACATGGACGGCAAGACCGGCGCCGAAGAGCTCATCGCGAAGGTGCTCAACGATCCGACCCTGCTCAAGTCGCTCGCGGCCGCGCCGCAGGCGCCGAAGGCCGACACCGACAACAGCGCCGCCTGAGCGCACAGACCACGGGGAATCCACTCATGGCGCAGAATCACGCTCTCCAGGAAAAGCAGACCGCCTTCGCCGAAGCCGACGATTTCTCGGCGCTGCTGCAGAAGGAGTTCAAGCCCAAGACCGACGAGGCCAAGGAGGCGGTGCAGGTCGCCGTCCGCACCCTGGCCGAGCAGGCACTGGCCAACACGGTCACGATCGGCCACGACTCGTACAAGGCGATCGAGGCCATCATCGCCGAGATCGACCGCAAGCTGTCCGAGCAGATCAACGCGATCATCCACCACGCCGACTACCAGCAGCTCGAGAGCGCCTGGCGCGGTCTGCACTATCTCGTCAACAACACCGAAGTCGACGAGATGCTGAAGATCAAGTTCATGCCGATCTCCAAGCGCGATCTGCACCGCACCCTGCGCCGGCACAAGGGCATCGGCTGGGACCAGAGCCCGATCTTCAAGAAGATCTACGAGGCCGAGTACGACCAGCTCGGCGGCGTGCCGTACGGCTGCATCGTCGGCGACTACCACTTCGACCACTCGCCGCCCGACGTCGAGCTGCTGACCGAGATGTCGAAGATCGCCGCCGCCTCGCACTGTCCGTTCATCGCCGGCGCGGCGCCGACGACGATGCAGATGGAGACCTGGCAGGAGCTCGCCAATCCGCGCGACCTGACCAAGATCTTCGAGAACACCGAGTACGTGGCCTGGCGCAGCCTGCGCGCCTCGGAAGACTCGCGCTACCTCGGCCTCGCGATGCCGCGCTTCCTCGCGCGCCTGCCCTATGGCGTGCGCACGAACCCGATCGACGAGTTCGACTTCGAGGAAGCGACTGACGGCTCCAACCACAGCGCCTACTGCTGGGCCAACGCGGCCTATGCGATGGCCGTGAACATCAACCGCTCGTTCAAATACTACGGCTGGTGCACGTCGATCCGCGGCGTGGAATCCGGCGGCGCCGTCGAAGGCCTGCCGACGCACACGTTCCCGTCCGACGACGGCGGCGTGGACATGAAGTGCCCGACCGAGATCGCGATCTCCGACCGGCGCGAAGCCGAGCTCGCGAAGAACGGCTTCATGCCGCTGATCCATCGCAAGAACACCGACATCGCCGCGTTCATCGGCGCGCAGTCGCTGCAGAAGCCGGCCGAATACTACGACCCCGACGCGACCGCGAACGCCAACCTCGCCGCGCGCCTGCCGTACCTGTTCGCGTGCTGCCGCTTCGCGCATTACCTGAAGTGCATCGTGCGCGACAAGATCGGCTCGTTCATGGAACGCGACGACATGGAGCGCTGGCTCAACGACTGGATCATGAACTACGTCGACGGCGATCCGGCCAATTCGTCCCAGGAGACCAAGGCGAGCAAGCCGCTGGCGGCCGCCGAAGTCCAGGTGGAAGAGGTGAAGGACAACCCGGGTTACTACACCTCGAAATTCTTCCTGCGCCCGCACTACCAGCTCGAAGGGCTGACGGTGTCGCTGCGCCTGGTTTCCAAGCTTCCGTCCGTCAAAGCTGGCGGGCAGTGAGGGCCGAGCGGCTTACGGTCGTAGCTCGGCAGGACCGAACCGGTTCCCCCTGGTAAGAAAACCGGTTCTTTTCATCCATCGAAGTTAAGGACTAAACGTATGGCATCTCTCGGAATGGGCAACGTCCTCGCGGCACCGGCCGTCTCGGTCGACACCGCCCCCAAGGACTCGCAGCAGGACTTCCACCTGAAGATCGACGGCATCACCGGCGAATCCAAGGACTCCAAGCACAGCGGCGAAATCGACGTGCTGAGCTGGGGCTACGCCGTGAGCCAGTCGTCCTCGACCCACACGGGCGGCGGCGGCGGCGTCGGCAAGGCCAACTTCAGCGAGTTCGTGTTCACGCACTACGTGGACAAGGCCACGGCCAACCTCATGAAGTACTGCGCGAGCGGCAAGCACATCGGCCAGGTCGTCCTGTCCTGCAGCAAGGTCGGCGACGGCGCGCAGCAGTACATGACCGTGACCCTGAACGACGTGCTGATCACGCACACGCGTCCGGTCGGCGCGACGAACAGCCCGCGCGTCATCGAGGAAGTCGGCATGTCCTACGCCAAGATCAAGGTCGAGGTGAAGGAACAGAACGCCGACGGCTCGCTGGGCGCGGCCACCACCGGCGCCTGGGACGTCAAGCAGAACAAGGCGGCCTGAGCAACACGGCGGCGCCAGCGCTGGCGCGCGGGCGTCGACTTGTCCGTTCCCGGTGCGGAGATCGGCGAAAGCCGTTCTCCGTCACCGGATTGCAGTCGCATTCATCGGGAAAACGTTGCGCATGGAAGCCACCTTGTCCGCCACTCTGCGTCGCGACCAGTCGCTGGCCGAGCAGCAGGCCGAGCTGATCGCGAAGATCCGCGCCAAGCCGGACAGCCTGCCGCTGCGCGTGCATCTCGCGCAGCTGAGCATGCTGACCGGCAACTGGTCGCGCGCAGTCGCGCAGCTGCAGACCGCGGCGACCCTGAGCGCCGCGGCGATACCGATGGCGCAGATGTACCGCGAGGCGATCCGCTGCGAGCTGCAGCGCGAGAAGGTCTTCGCCGGCGAGGCGCCGCCGCAGACGATCGGCGAACCGGCGGCCTGGTTCGCGACCCTGAGCCAGTCGCTCGCGCACCGCGGCAAGGACGACGCGCTGGCCGACGCGCTGATGCGCGAGGCCTTCGACGCGGCGCCGGCGACGCCGTTCGTGCTCGACGACGTGCCCGTGCAGTGGCTCGCCGATGCGGACTCGCGCCTCGGGCCAGTCTGCGAAATCATCCTGAAGGGCCAGTACTACTGGCTGCCGTTCGATCACGTCCGGCAGCTCGAATTCGACGCGCCGGCCGACCTGCGCGATCTGGTCTGGCTGCCCGGGCGCCTGACCCTGCGCAACGGCGGCCAGCACGTCGTGCTCGTGCCGAGCCGCTATCCGCGCAGCTACGGACAGGCCGAGGAACGCCTCGTGCTCGCGTCGATGACGACCTGGCTGCCCGTCGGCGAGGACGCCTACGCCGGCCTGGGCCAGCGCTGCTGGGTCAGCGACGTCGACGAACACCCGCTGCTCGCCGTGCGCCGGCTCGTGCGCGCCGGCGACGGCGACGAAGCGGCCGGCGATGAGTAAGTCCAATCCGCTGCAGGGCGCGCGCTCGACCCGGCTGCTGCCGGTGTTGCTGGACCGGCTGACCGACCTCAACCCGGACAACCGCAACGAGGCGCTGCACGAGCGCACGATGACGAAGGCGGCGTTCCGCCAGTGCGTGCTGCGCGACATCTCGTTCCTGCTCAACACCACGAACGCCGAGTCCGAGACCGATCTGAGCGGCGCCGAAGACGTGCGCACCTCGGTCGTGAATTTCGGCGTGCTCGCGCTGTCGGGTCGCCATCTCGTCGACGACGACCTCGACGAAGTGCGCCAGGCGATCGAGAAGGCGATCCGCACGTTCGAGCCGCGCGTACTGCCCGAGAGCCTGCACGTGAAGATCCTGCCATCGGAAGACAGTTATCGCACGCACAACCAGATGACGATGGAGATACGCGGCCAGCTGTGGTCCGAGCCGTATCCGATCGACCTGCTGCTGCGTTCGCGCGTCGATCTCGAAAGCGGCCAGATCCTGCTCGAAGACCTGCTCGGGTAGCTGCCATGGATCCGCGCCTGATCGGCTACTACAACACCGAACTGAACTACCTGCGCGAGCTCGGCGCCGAGTTCGCCGCGGCCAACCCGAAGATCGCCGCGCGCCTGGGCATGCGCGACATCGAGGTCGCCGATCCCTACGTCGAGCGCCTGCTCGAAGGCTTCAGCTTCCTGACCGCGCGCATCCAGCTGAAGATGGATGCGGAGTTTCCGCGCTTCTCGCAGCGCCTGCTCGAAGTCGTCTATCCGAACTATCTGGCGCCCACGCCGGCCATGTGCATCGTCCAGTTCACGCCGGGCGAGATGACCGGCAACCAGGGCGACTCGTTCCGCATCGGCCGCGGCGAACGGCTGCGCGCGCCGAGCCACGTCGAGGGACAGAACGGTTGCGAGTTCCGCACCGCACACGACGTCGACCTCTGGCCGCTGCGCGTCGCGACCGCGCGCTTCGAGGGCGTGCCGACCGACGTGCGCGTGAACCGCCTGCGCCAGGACCTGCCGGTCAAGGCGAGCCTGCGCCTGAACTTCCAGTTCAACGCGCCGCTGAGCGGCAAGAACCCGCCGCCGGACCGCCTGTCGCTGCACCTGGCCGGCAGCCCGCACATCGCCTCGCGGCTGCACGAGTTGCTCTGCGGCCACGTGCTCGGCGTCTCGGTGCGCGCGCGCGGCAAGAAGAGCGTCGGCGAGTGGCGCCAGCTCGGCGCCGGCGCCGTGCAGCCCGAAGGCTTCGACGATGCGCAGTCGCTGCTGCCGTACAACGGCCGCGGCTTCCAGGGCTATCGCCTGCTGCACGAGTATTTCGCGTTCCCGGCGCGCTATCACTTCGTCGCGCTGGAAGGCTTGCGGAACGCGCTGCAGGCGGTGGAGGCGCTCGACGGCTTCGAGGTCAGCATTCTGCTCGACCAGGAAGTCGCCGATCTCGAGACCGTCGTCGACGCGACGCACTTCCTGCTGTTCTGCACGCCGGCGGTCAACCTGATCTCGATGCGCTCGGACCGCATCCAGGTCGGCGACAGCCGCTACGAGCTGCACGTCGTGCCGGACCGCACACATCCGCTGAACTACGAGGTCTACAGCATCGAGCAGGTCGAAGGCTTCGGCCGCGACAACGCGATCGAGGCCAAATTCCGCCCGTTCTATTCCAGCCTCGTCGGCGACCGCGGCAACCACGGCACCTATTTCTCGATGCGGCGCGAACCGCGCCTGGCCTCGAGCACGGCCGCGCGTCACGGCGCGCGCACGACCTATCTCGGGTCGGAAGTGTTCCTGTCACTCGTGAACCAGCACGAGGCGCCGTACGGCTCGGGCCTGCGCCAGCTCGGCGTCGACATGACCGTGACCAACCGCGATCTCGCGATGCTCATGGCCGTCGGCGGCCAGCACGATCTCGTGCCGGTGGACTCGGTGCCGGTCAGCGGCGTGCGCGTGCTGCAGGGACCGACGCGGCCCGTGCCGGCCGTGCCCGAAGGCGAGATCAGCTGGCGCCTGATCAGCCACCTCGGCCTGAACTACCAGACCCTGACCGACCTGAGCCCGGAGCAGGGCGCCGTCGCGCTGCGCGAGCTGCTCGGCCTCTACACCGTGCTCGGCGACGCGGCCGTCGCGCGCCAGGCCAACGCGGTGCTGCAGACGCGGCTGAATCCGATCACGCGGCGCCTGCCGGGTGCCGGCCCGATCACGTTCGGCCGCGGCGTCGGCATCGACGTGACGATCGACGAGAGCCATTTCGCCGGCACGAGCCCCTACCTGTTCGGCGCCGTGCTCGAACAGTTCTTCGCGCGCCACGTCGCGCTGAACACGTTCACCGAGACGCGCCTGGTCAGCGCGCAGCGCGGCCAGCTCGGCCACTGGGCGCCGCGCTTCGGCCGGAGGCCGGTCGCATGAGCGGACGCGCGCCGACCCTGCAGCAGGCGCAGCAGATCGCCGACCTCTGGCAGGCCGTCGAGTCGGCGCCGCACGGCTACGACCTGTTCGCGCTGCTGCGCCGGATCGAGGCGCTGCATCCGCAGTTCCCTCGCCTGGGCCGCGCGAAGCGGCCGTCGCAGGAGCCGCTGCGCATCGGCCAGGAGCCGTCGTCGTTCTTCGCGCCGGCGACGTTGGCGCGCTTGGACGTCACGCGGCGCAACGGCAGGCCCAAGCTCGCGATCCACAGCTTCGGCCTGTTCGGGCCGAACGGTCCGCTGCCGCTCGTGCTGACCGAATACGCGCACGAGCGCGCGATCCATCACGGCGACCGCACGCTGATCGAGTTCGCCGACATCTTCCATCACCGGCTGACCCTGCTGTTCTATCGCGCCTGGGCCGATGCGCAGTCGACCGTGAGCCTGGACCGGCCCGAGGACGAGCACTTCACGCGCCATGCGGCGAGCACGATCGCCTACGGCCTTGCCGCCACGCGTGCGCGCGACAGCGTGCCCGACCATGCGCGCCTGAATCACGCCGGCCATCTCGTACGCCAGACGCGCAATGCCGAAGGCCTCGCGCGGATTCTCGGAAACTTCTTCCGCGTGCCTGCGGCGATCGAGGAATACGTCGGCCGCTGGCTGCCGCTGCCGCGCGACCAGCGCTCGCGCCTCGGCGCGAACCGCGGCAGCCGGCTCGGCGTCGACATCGTCGCCGGCAACGCGGTCTGGGACCGCCAGCACCGCTTCCGCGTGCGGCTCGGCCCGATGACGCGCGCGTCCTACGAAGACCTGCTGCCGCCGGGCACCGGCCACGGCCAGCTGCTCGACTGGGTGCGCAGCTACATCGGCATCGAGCTCGACTGGGACGTGCGCCTCGTGCTGCGCCGCGCCGACGTGCCGCAGGCGCGGCTCGGCGGCGACACGCGCCTGGGCTGGACGACCTGGCTCGGCGCCGGCGCCGCCGCGCGCGACCGCGACGATCTCGTGCTCGACCCCGAGCGCATACGGCGCGAACGCGCCGGACCCGCGGCAGTCGCCGCATGATGCACACGTATACCCCTGTTGCTTCGCCAGACTCGCACTACGGAATTCGAATCATGATCAGGCCCGACTCGCGTACTCCGTTCCTTCCGCTCCGCATTGCCGCGGTCCTGATCCTCGGTCTCTGCGGCGCCGCCGCGACGGCGGCGCCGCCGCCGGATCCGGCGCTCGCGCAGGCGCTCGCCGGCATCTGGCAGGGCCAGAGCATCACGGTGACGCCGCTGAGCGATGCGTACACGCGCGATCCGTCGGTCGATCCGCCGCGCTACACGGCGCCGGTCAAGGACGCGCCGGCCTACGTCACGGTGGACGCCGAACACGCCGAGATCGAATACGGCCGCAAGATCTTCGCCGCGAACGACTCGCCGTGGGGACCGTTTCCGCTGCTGAACACCGACGACGCGGAACTGCTCGAAGTCACCTTGCCGAAGAAGAAATACCTCGTGCTCGCCGGCGTCGGCGCAGGCCTCTACGGCATCGGCGACTGGCAGCGCTTCGCGTTCCTGCACGTGATCGACACGAGCACGCGCGGCGCGCCGGTGCACTATCCGCTGTTCGCCGAGGCCGGGCTGCGCGACAAGGTGCTCGGCCGCCTGCCGAATTCGACGGTGCTGAACTACGCGCGCCTGGTGCCGTCGCGCTGGGCCACGAACACCCGGGTCAACGGCTACGAAGTGCTGCTGTACTCGCTGCTGCCGCGCGGTCCGGAGCGCGTGATCGGCGACGACGGCCGCCCGCTGGCCTATTCGCTGACGCGCGAGGACGCCAATGCGCCGTGGGTGCTCGCGCGCACGCCGGCCACGCCGATCGCGAACGTGCGCGACGACGCGAAGCGCTCGTTCAGCGCGCCGCCGATGAAGAACGCGCTGCCGCCCCCGGCCGCGCCGGCGCCGATACCGGCTGCGGCAACCGCCGCG
>NZ_JANFVR010000165.1 GCF_024609805.1 Tahibacter caeni
CCTCAGGCCGCCACGGCGCGGCGCCGCACGCGGCCGGCGCGCGCGTCGCGGAACACGCGGCGCACCCACATGCGCAGGTCGTCGAGCTGGGCGTAGATCACCGGCAGTGCGAGCAGGGTCACGGCGGTCGAGAAAATCAGGCCGCCGGCGATCGCGCGCGCCATCGGGTAGTACGGCGGGCCGTCGCCGCCCATCTCGGTCGTGCTGATGCACAACGGCACCATGCCGAGGATGGCCGTGCCCATGGTCATCAGGATCGGGCGCAGGCGGTCGCGGGCGCCGGCGACCAGCGCGTCGGTGCGCAGCTGGCCTTCGTGGCGCAGCTGGTTGACGTGCACGATCATGACGATGCCGTTGTTGACGACGACGCCCATGAGGATCAGCACGCCGATCGAGGCCATGATCGAGAACGTCGTGCCGGTGAGCCAGAACAGCCAGAACACGCCGAAGATCGAGAACAGGAACGTGGTCAGGATCGCCGCCGGGAACACCAGCGATTCGAACATCGCGCACATGACCACGTAGACCAGCACGAGCGCGAGCACCGTGTTGAGGAACATCTGCTGGCCGGCCTCGTCGGCCTCGTCGAAGCTGCGGCCGAAGCTCCAGCGGTAGCCGGCAGGCAGGCTGACCGACTTCATCGCCGTCTCGATGGCCTTGCGTGCGTCTTCCTGGGTCGTGCCCGGCGCGAGGTTCGCCGCGATCGGCATCGAGGTCTGGCGGCTGTCGCGCTGGATCGCCGAGGCCGCGTCCTGGGTGCGTACGTCGACGAGCGACAGCAGCGGCACGAGAGTGCCGTCGGCGCGGCGCAGCTTGAAGTCCGCCATGCCCGAGACGCTCTGCGTGTCGGCGCCCTGGAAGCGCAGCCAGACCGGGATCTCGGTGTCGCCGTTGCGGAACTCCTTGAGCGGCGCGCCGCGCAGCGCGATGCCGACGTAGGTCGCGACTTCGTTGGCCGAGAAACCGTACGACTTGGCCCGCTCCCGATCCACGCGCACGGCCACTTCGCGGTCGCCGGTACGCTCGGCCGTGCGCACGTCGCGCAGGCCCGGCACGCGGCTCAGCACCGGGATCACCGCCTCGGACAGATCGTGCAGCACGTCCATCGAGTCGCCGATCAGCGAGATGCGCAGGCCTTCGCCGCTGCTGCCGCCGCCGTTCTGGTCGAAGCCGACCTTGCCGATCGGGATCTTCGGCAGCCCTTTGCGGATGTCTTCCATGATCGCCGTGGAACCGCGCTTCATCTGCTTGGCGTCGACGAGGATGATGCTGGTCGACGCGTCGCCGCGCTCGTTCGCATAGCTGTAGACCGACTTGATGTCGAACTCCTGCTTGTGCGCGATCAGGTATTCCTCGACCCGCGCGATCGACTTCTTGAGCTCGTCGAGCCGGTACAGGCCGTTGAGGTCGTAGCGCAGGTACAGGGTCGCGCCTTCGCCGGCCGGGAACATGTCGTACTTCACGAGGCGCATCGGCAGCAGGATGCTGACGAGACTCATCGCGACGACGCCGGCCATGGTCAGCTTGCGGTGGCTCAGGGTCCAGCCGATCAGCGCCGCATAGCCCTCCTGCATGCGCGTGACCAGGGTGCGGCGGCCGACGAACTTCGGCGTCGGCAGGCGCGCCGACAGCATCGGCACGAGCGTCACCGCGACGAGCCACGACGCCAGGTGCGCGATCGACATGGCCACGGCGACCTGGGTCAGGAAGATGCTGATCTGGTTCTTCTGGCCGAAGATGTTCGGCAGGAACACGACGATGCTCGCGAAGGTGCCCGCGGCGATCGCGATGCCGACGACCTGGGTGCCCTCCACGGCGCAGTACCAGGGCTTGTCCGGGTATTTCTCGCGGTACTGGTAGATGCTCTCGACGACGACGACGGCGTTGTCGACGAGCATGCCGACTGCGAGCAGCAGGCCCATCATCGACAGGATGTTCAGGGTGATGCCGAAAAAGTACATGCAGCCCAGCGTCATCACGAAGCAGATCGGGATCGCGAGCGAGACCATCAGGGTCGAGTTGACGTCGCGCAGGAAGTAGAACAGCACGAGCACCGACAGCAGGGTGCCGACGACGCCGGCCTCGGTCAGTTCGTACAGCGACGAGGTCACCGAAAATGCCTGGTCCTCGAGTGCGTAGACGTCGATGCCGCGCATCTCGGAGGACTGCTTGATGCGGTCGACTTCCTCGTTGACGAGCCGGCCGACCTCCACGAGGTTCGCGTTGCGTTCCTTGTAGACGTCGATGCCGATGGCCGGCCGCGTGTCCAGACGTCGCATGTAGTCCAGCCGCGCCGGCTTCAGGGTCACGCTCGCGATGTCGCCGAGCTTGAGGCCGCGGTCGTTGACGATGAGGTTGCGCACGTCTTCGAGGTTCTTCCACTCGCCCTGCGGCTGCACGCGGTAGCGCGTCGCGCCGTCGAGGATCTGACCGGCGGAGATCGAGAAGTTCGCCTTGGACAGCTGCGCATAGAGCTCGTTGAGGCTGACGCCGGTCGCCGCGAGGCGGTCGGAGGACAGCTCGATCTGCAGCTCCGGCGGCGCGACGCCCTCGATCGATACGCGCGCGACGCCGGGGATGCGTTCCAGCGGACGCTTCACGCGGCGGTCGAGCAGCTCGTAGGAGTTGCTCATGTCGATGTCGCTGGCCACGCGCAGCTTGAGCAGCGGCTGGTCGGAGACGGAGAACTTCAGCACCTGGTAGCGCTGCAGGTCCGACGGCAGCTCCTTGCGGATGCCGTCGATCTTCTCGCGCGCCTCGACCGCCTTGACCGCGACGTTGTTGCCCCATTTGAACTGGATGAAGATCTGCACGCCGTCGGCGCGCGAGGTCGACTGCATGCGCTGGATGCCGGGCACGGTCGCCAGCGCTTCCTCGATCGGCCGCGCGAGCACGCGCTCGACCTCGGCCGGCGTCGACCCCGGATACGGCACGTCGACGAACAGGAACGGGAACTCGATGTCGGGAAACTTCTCCAGCGGCAGACGGAACGCGGCGATCAGGCCGATCACCATCATCGACAGGAAGAACATCGTGATGGTGACGGGACGCTTGAGGCTGAGCTCGGCGAGATTCACGACGCAGGCTCCAGGGTGGCCGAGGCGCGACGCGCCGCATGGCGTTCGGCGCGGGCGCGATACCAGGCGTCGCCGCGGAAATCCAGACGGTCGTAGACGATCGGTATGACGACGAGAGTCAGCAAGGTCGACACCAATAGCCCGCCTATGACCGTGATCGCCATCGGCGCGCGCACTTCGGCGCCGTCGCCGAGACCGATGGCCAGCGGCAGGAAGCCGATCAGGGTGCACAAGGTGGTCATGACGATGGGCCGCAGGCGCGACTCGGCGCCCTGCACGATGGCCGCGCGCTTGTCCACGCCGGCCTCGCGCAGCTGGTTCACGCGGTCGATCAGCACGATCGCGTTCTTGACCACGATGCCGACGAGCATGATCAGGCCGATGAACACGACCACGCTCACCGCATTGCCGGTCAGCTTCAGCGCGAGCACGGCGCCGACCGCGGCCAGCGGAATCGAGAACATGATGACGAACGGATGCAGCAGCGATTCGAACTGCGAGGCCATGACCAGATAGACCAGGAAGATCGCGAGCGCGAGCGCGAAGATCAACGAGTTCACCGACGCGTCAAGCTCCTCGCTCTGGCCGCCGATGTTGACCGAGATGCCGGCCGCGAGCGGATTCTTCGCCAGGATGCCGCGCACTTCCTCGACCGCCGTGCCGAGATCCCCGTAGGCGAGGTTCGACGAGACGATCGCGACGCGCTCCTGGCTCACGCGATGGATCTCGCTGGGGCCTTCGGTCGCGACCACGTCGGCCACGGCCGACAGACGGATCGGCCTGACTGCCGAGACCTGCCCCGGCGCGGCGGCGGCAGCGGCCTCCGCCGCGGCAACCGCGTCGGAATTGACGATGATGTTGCGGATGTCCTCGACGCTCGCGCGGTCGTCCTCGCGGGCGCGGACCAGCACGTCGATCTTGCGGTCGCGGAAGTTGTAGCGCGTGGCGACCTCGCCGCGCACCTTGCGCACGACCTGGTCGGCGATCGTGCGAGTGGTCAGGCCCAGCGCCGCGGCGCGGTCCTGGTCGAAGCGGATCTGCACTTCCGGATAGCCGCTCTCGACAGTGGACTTGACGTCGGCGAAGCGGTCCGACGCCTTCATGAGGCCGGTCAGCTTCTGTCCGGCCTTCTTCAAGGTGTCCAGGTCGTAGCCGCGAATCTCGATTTCCAGCGGCGTGGAGAAGCTGAACAACTGCGGCCGCGAGAACTTCACCTCGCCGCCCGGATGCGTGGTCATGGTCCGGCGCAGCGCATCCATCGCCGCGCGTTCGCCGGCCTCGCCGGCCGCCGGATTCAAGGTGATCAGCAGGCGCGCGATGTTCTCGCCGGATTCCGTCGGGTTCGCATCCAGGCGCGTGCCGACGCCGGCCACGCCGTAGATCGAGGCGATGTTCGGATCATTCGCATGGGCGAGCTGCAGCTCGCGCGCGAGCGCGTCGCTGTTGGCCAGCGGCGTGCCCGGCGGCAGCTTCACGGTCATTTCGAAGCGGCCCTGGGCCAGCTGCGGAATCAGGTCCATGCCGAGCGTCGGCACCAGCGTCAACGTACCGAGGAACGCGAACAGCGCGAAGCCCAGCACCAGCCATGGGCGCTGCAGCACGTTCGGCAGCGTGCGCGTGTAGGCGGCGGCGAGCCGATTGTACGGCGCCAGCAACACCGCGCCGACCGCCCGCAACACGCGGCCGATCAGGCCGCCGGCGCCGAAGAACAGCGTGAGGGCCAGCCAGACGATGCCGCGCGGAACCGCGCCGAGGCGGCCCTGCGGCCTGGCGTCGTCGAGTTCCTCGCGATAGGCCAGCGGCGCCCGGCCCTTGAGCGAGGCCAGCATCGGGATCAAGGTCATGGACACGACCAGCGAGATCAGCATCGCGAACGTGATCGTCAGCGCCTGGTCGCGGAACAGCTGGCCGGCGACGCCCTGCACGAACACGAGCGGGAAGAACACCGCGACCGTGGTCAGGGTCGAGGCCGTCACGGCCATACCGACTTCCTTGGTGCCCTGTACGGCCGCATCGACGATGGACAGGCCCTTCTCGCGCAGCCGCGCGATGTTCTCCAGCACCACGATGGAATCGTCCACGACCATGCCGGTGGCCAACGCAAGCCCGCCCAGCGACATGACGTTGAGGCTCAGGTCCGCCTGGCCCATGAAGAAGAACGTCGTGATCAGCGAGACCGGCAGCGACAGCGCGATGATGAACGTGCTCCAGCTGTCGTGCAGGAAGAAGAAGATCACGAGGATCGCGAGTACGCCGCCGAGCAGCGCGTCGAAGCGCACCTCGTGCAACGCCGCGCCGATGAACAGCGACTGGTCGTCGATGACCTTGAGCTCGGCGTTGGCCGGCAGGGTCTTGTTCGTGCGCATGCGCTCCACGGCGGCCTTGACTCCGTCGGCGACGCTGACGGTGTTCGCGTCGCCTTCCTTGTAGACGGCCAGCTCGATCGCCTCGCGGCCGTCGATGCGAACGATGCCTTCGCGTTCCTTGTAGCTCTGGTGCACGCGCGCGACGTCCTTGAGCCGGACCGGCACGCCGGCGTCGATCCGGACGAGCAGCTCGCGCATTTCGTCGACCGTCGCGAACTGATTGATCGTACGCACGAGATAGCGCTGCGAGCCTTCCTCGATGCGGCCGCCGGAAATGTTGACGTTCTCGTCCTTCAGGCGCTGCACCACGTCCTGCACGCCGATGCCGAGCTGGGACAGCTTCTGCTGGTCGATCTCGACGGCGACCTCGTCCTCGAGGCCGCCGCCGACCTTGACCGCGGCAACCCCGGAAATCGGTTCCAGGCGCTTCTTGAGCTCATCGTCGGCGAAGCGGCGCAGCTGCTTGAGCTCGGCCTCGTTGAAGCCCTTGTCGTCGCTCTTGCCCGACAGGCCGTAACGGACGATCGGGTCGGTGGACGGATTGAAGCGCAGCAGCAGCGGCTTCTTCGCTTCCAGCGGCAGCTGCAGCAGCTCGAGCTTGTCGCGCACCTCGAGGCTGGCCATGTCCATGTCCGTGCCCCAGGTGAACTCGAGGATCACGTCGGACTGGCCCGTGCGCGAGACCGAATGCAGCTTACGCACATTCTTGACCACGCCGAGCACTTCCTCGACGGGCTGGGTGATCAGGTTCTCGATTTCCAACGGCGCCGCACCTTCGTATTCGGTGCGCACGGTCAGGGTCGGATAGGACAGGTCAGGCAGCAGGTTGACCTTGAGGCCGAGCAGCGCGATGGCGCCGAACAGCACGAAGGTCACGGTGAACATGGCCACGGTCACACGGCGGCGCGTGGCGATCTCTACGATGCTCATGGGCTCTTCTCCGCGGCCGGCGCAGCGGCGGCGGTCGCCGGCGTCGCGTCGATCACCTGCACGAGGGTTCCGTCGCGCACGGCGTTGCGGCCGACCGTAATGACGCGGTCGCCGGGCTGCAGGCCTTCACGCACTTCGATGTATTCGCTGTCGGCGAAACCGATGCGCACGACGCGGCGCTGCGCCTGCAGGGTCGGCACCGGCGGTGCCGGGACCGGCGCGGCCTTGGGTGCCTCGGCTTCCTTGCCATCCTTGGGCTTGGGATCGGCGGGCGGCGGCGGCGCGTTCACGATCAGGTACACCGCGGTCTCGCCGTCTTCCTCGATCAGCGCGCTGCGCGGAATCGCCAGCGCGTCCTGCTTGCGGTCGTAGATGACGTCGATGCGGCCGAACATGCCGGGCTTGAGCGTCTGCGCATCGGCCTTGAAGCGGCAAGTCACGCGGAACGTGCCGCTGGCCGCCTCGACGACCGGACTCACGCGGTCGATCACGCCGGGAAAGCGCTGACCCGGCAGCGCGTCGACGACCATGCCGACGGCCTGGCCCGGCTTGAGCGTGTTGAGCTCGCGCTCAGGCACGTTGAGGATGCCCAGCAGCGGATCGAAATCGACGATGTGGAACAGCGGCTGGTTGATCTGGATCAGATTGCCTTCCTTGACCAGGCGCTTGCCGATGACGCCGTCGATCGGCGCGACGACCTGGGTGTAGGACAGCTCCAGCCGCGCGAGATCGTGCACGGCGCGCTGGTTGTCCAGGTCGAACTTGATCTTGTCGTGCTCTTCCAGCGACAGCAGCTTCTTGCTGAACATCTCGTCGGCGCGGCGGTAGTCGGCCTCGAGCTTGCGCAAGGTGGCCTCGGCCTTGGCCAGACTCAGACGCGGGCTCGCATCGTCGAGCCGCGCGAGTACCTGTCCCTGCCGCACCGTGTCGCCTTCCTCGACGAGCAGCTTCAGCAGCACGCCGCCGGTCTTCGCGACGACGTCGGCTTCGCGGTCGGCCTCCAGGGTGGCTGTCCCCGAATAACTCGCATCGATAGGGCGCGCGGCGGCCGTCGCGGCTTCGACCGGGACCAGCGCAGCGGTCTCGGCGGTCTTGGCCTTGTCGGGCGCGCCTTTGCCGCAGCCGGCGATCAACAGAAAGGCACTAAGAATCAAAGCGATACGAACCATTCCTGGCCGCAGGTCAGAAGCGGGACGAAGCGTGTCGGGGAGCATGGCGTGAGCCCGTGTGCTGGTATTGTGGTGTTATACTAGACTACATCACTAGTCATAACAACTAGCCGCAGCACCGTTGGATGCCGCGGCACGAGAAAGGGATGCACCGGGTTTGCCCTCCGCGGTGACATGAGCATTCTGTGAAGGCGCGGGACGCACGTCGTGAGCCGGTAGTCACGCCGCAGTGCGGCATCGCGTGGCCGAGGCAGGCGCGGCTGGAGCTCGACGCATCGCGCCGGCTATACTCGCCGCTTTACCAGCCAGGCACCCGCCCCCGCCGGAACCCCGACGATGACCCGATCGCTACTGCTTGCTTCCCTGCTCGCCACCGCCGCTTTCGCTGCCACCTCCGCGCATGCCGCGGGCGACAAGGAAGCCGGCCGCCTGAAGACCTATACCTGCCACGGCTGCCACGGTGTTCCGGGTTACAAGAATGCGTATCCGAACTATCACGTGCCGCGCATCGCCGGACAGAATTTCGAATACCTCGTCACCGCGCTGAAGGGCTACCAGACCGGCGACCGCAGCCACCCGACCATGCGCGCCCAGGGCGAGAGCCTTTCCGCGCAGGACATCGAAGACATCGCCGCGTATCTCGCCGGCCTGACCCCGTAACTGCCGAGGACGTCCCGGATGAATCGTCTTTTCCCGCTGTTCGTGCTGGCCGCGACGCTGGCCGTTTCCTCGTTCGCCCAGGCTGCCGGCGACGCCGAAGCCGGCAAGGCGCTGGCCGTTCCGTGCGCCGCCTGCCACGGCGCCGACGGCAACCCGACCGATCCGCAGTACCCGCGCCTCAACGGCCAGTACCGCGACTATCTGCAGGAAGCCATGCTTCAGTACAAGAACGGCAAGCGCAAGAACGCGATCATGAGCGGCTTCATGCAACCGATGACCGAGCAGAACATCGCCGACCTGGCCGCCTATTTCGCGGGCCTGCCCGGCGGCAAGCTCGGCGACCTGAGCCATCCGGCCGCCGCGAAGTAAGCGTTTCCGCACCATCAACAAAAAAGCCCGGCGTCGCCGGGCTTTTTTGTTGGCGCCGCAATCGCCGAGGACTCAGGCCAGCGCCGATTTGCCGGCCGCGCTGCGCGAGAAATACGGGTTCGAGCCGCTCGCGTGGTCGGTCGCGTCGCGCACGGCAGTGATCTCGGGAATGCGCTCGCGCAGGGTCTTCTCCACGCCGTGCTTGAGCGTCACGTCGGCCATGCCGCAGCCGTGACAGCCGCCGCCGAAACGCAGCAGCACGACGCCCTCGGCGGTGATTTCCTCGAGACTGATGCGGCCGCCATGGGAGGCGACGCGCGGATTGATCTCGGTCTCGATGACGTAGCGCACGCGCTCCACCACGCTTGCGCCTTCGCCGGGCGCGTCGCCCTTGATGCGCGGCGCACGGATGGTCAGCTGGCCGCCGGTGGCCGAGGTTTCGTAATCGATGTCGGCGGCGTCGAGGAACGGCACGCTGGCCGCGTCGACGTAGAGCGGAAAGCCGCGACATTCGACCGTCCATTCGTCGCCGGCGAGGTCGGCCGGTTCGCAGAATTCGAGCTGGCAGTCCGCGGCCGGCGTTCCGGCCTTGACCGCGCGCAGACGGATGCCGAGTCCGTCTATGCCCTGCTGCTGGATCAGCTTGAGGAAATGCTGTTGGGCGCGTTCGGAGATGTTGATCATGGGGGCTCCGTTGAATCTGGACCATTATAGTCCTGATTCGGAAACCGACCAAGCCGGCGCCCGCTATACTCGCCCGCCGTTTCCTGCCGCCGGAGAGCCGTGATGACCAAGGACGAACTGATCGCGACCCGTTGCGTGCCGCGCAAGGGCGCCGACCATGCGCTGAGCGCCGCCGCGATCGCCGAGCTCGCTGCGCTGCTACCCGATTGGAGCGTCGCCGGAGCCGAACTCCGGCGTGAATTCCATTTCCGTGACTTCCACGAAACCATGGGCTTCGCGAACGCCGTGGCCTGGATGGCCAATCGCGAAGACCACCATCCCGATCTCGAGCTCGGCTACAACTACTGCCGCATGCGCTGGTCCACCCACGACGTCGGCGGTCTGTCGCTCAACGATTTCGCCTGCGCCGCGAAAGTCGACGCCCTGCTCGCCTGAGCGCGGTGTCGGCGCGCCTGCTACAGGTCGCGGGCTGGCTGCTGGCCGCCGTCGCGGTCGTCGCGGCGCTGCAGGCGCTCGCGCAACGCCAGCTGCGCGCGCAGCTCGTCGGCGAGGCCGTCGCGTTCCTCGCGCCGACGCAACACGGCGACACGCCGTATCGCTGGCGGTTGAACACGGCGGACGCGCTGATCGGCCGCCGCGTGCAGGGCGACTGCAGCGCCGCGATCGATGCCGACGGACTGCTGTTGCGGCGCGGCTCGCGCTACTGCGAGGTCGCGCTGCGGCTGCAGGCGCCGCTGGACCTGCGCCGCTTCACGCGGCTGCAGATCGATGCCGCGGCGCCGCTGCCGCCGTTCCAGCTGCAACTGCGCGAACGCCTGGATGCGCCGCAACACCTCGCTGCGGTCGGTGCGGCCGATGGCCACATCCCGCTCGAGGGACTGGGCTGGCAGCTCGACCGCGACGGCATCGCGGCGCCGCCGCAACGGGCCGCGATGCTGCGCCTGCGCTGGGCCGCACTGGCCGAGGATCTGCACCTGCGCGGCATCGCGCTGCTGCCGCGCGATGCGGCTCCGTGGCGCGCGCCGCCGGCCTGGCAGCCGGCCGACACCGCGCTGCCGCTGCCCGTGAACGAACCACCGCTGTTCCG
>NZ_JANFVR010000166.1 GCF_024609805.1 Tahibacter caeni
TGCTCGCGGCGACGTTCGCGCGCCTGGGCCAGTGCGTGCCGGCCGCGCCGGGCGGACCGTACGCGTTCGCGCGTGCGGCGTTCGGCGACGCGGCCGGCTTCGTCGTCGCCTGGTGCTACTGGATCTCGATCTGGAGCGCGGTGCCGGCGATCGCGATCGCGCTGACCGGCTATGCCGGCGCGGTCGTGCCGCCCCTGACCGCGACGCCGCTGCGCGCGGCGCTGGTCGCGATCGTGTTCCTCTGGCTGTGCATCGCGTTCAACCTGCGCGGATTGCGCACGGCCGGCGGCGTGCAGCTGGTCACGACGGCACTGAAGGTCATCGCGCTCGCGGCGTTCGCGTTCGCCGGCCTCGTGCTCGTCGCGCCGGCGCCGACGGCCGCGGCCGCGCCGTTCAATCCCAGCGGCCAGAGCCTGCTGCAGGTCGCGCTCGCGACTTCGGCGCTGACGCTCTGGGCCTTCCTCGGCCTCGAGAGCGCGACCGTGCCGGCGGCGTCCGTGCGCGATCCGCAGCACACCGTGCCGCGCGCCACCTTGCTCGGCACCGCGGTCGCGATCGCGATCACGATCGCCGCCTGCAGCGCAGTGCTGCGCCTGGTCCCGCCCGAATCGCTCGCGAGTTCCGGCGCGCCGTTCGTCGCCGCGGTGCGGCGCCTGCTCGGCGAAGGCGCCGGCGAGGTCGTCGCCGTCGTCGCCGCCCTGACCTGCCTCGGCGCGCTGAACGGCTGGGTGCTGATGTCGGGCCAGCTGCCGCTCGCGATCGCGCGCGACGGCCTGTTTCCGGCGGTGTTCGCACATACCGACGCGAACGGCACGCCGACGGCCGGCCTGCTGATCGGCGGGGTCCTGTCCAGCCTGCTCGTGATCGCGAACTTCAACGCGAGCCTGGTCGGCCTGTTCACCTGGGCCATCCTGCTGTCGACGGCGGCTTCGCTGCTGCCGTTCCTGGTCTGCGCGCTGGCCCTGCTGAAACTGCAGCACCGCCAGCCGCGCGCGGCGCTGGTCGCAGGGCCGGCCGCGCTGTTCGCGGCCTACGCGCTGGTCGGCACCGGCACGCAGGCGCTGGCCTGGGGCGCGGTGCTGCTCGCGGCCGGGCTGCCGGTCCATGCGTGGATGCGCCGGCGCAACGCGGCCGGACGCCGGCTCTGACGGCTACCCGGAGACGCCGCGCAGCTGCCGCAGTCAGTACGGCCGCTGGCCGATGACGTTGCCGGCCGGACTGTAGTTGCAGACCACCAGGGTCCAGTTCGTGAACGGCGGCTGGAACGGGGAATTCGTCGTGCACTGGCGCAGGCCGCAGCCGACGGCCGCGGTCGTTCGCCAGACCATCTGCGTGTAATGGCCGCAGACGCCGCTGCAGCTGTTGGCCGCGTAGTTGTAGCTCGCGGCTTCGTTGGCCCAGCCGGTCGCCGCAGCCGCCTCGACATTGGTCGGAAAACCCGACGAGACCGCGCCGGCGTAGAGGTTCTCGCCGTAGGGCGCGCTCGGGTTGTGCGCGTACTGGCAGTTGTTGGCGTAGTTCTGCGCGAAGGTCGCGATCGCCGCGTCCCAGCGCAGCAGGCCCAGACTCGGCACGGCCGCCGGCGTCACCGACCGGCGCACGCAGTTGTGCAGGGTCAGCAAGGGCTTCCAGTTCGCCGGTGCGACGGAAGTCCCGCTCTCGAAGGCATCCAGGAACAGGCAGTCGAGCGCGATCGCTTCGGCGCGTTCGCTGACGCCGGCCAGCAGGATCAGCAGCAATAAACGTTTCATCGCAACGACCTCGCGACGCACTGACGACTAGTCGGCACCTGCCGGCGTGAAGCTTTCGTCATCATTAGCCGCGGCGGCGACAGGTGCAAGCCCGCCGTCATGCGACGCGGGCAGGATGCGGACATCCGCGCCCCGCCGCGCCGCGGCTATGCTCGCCATTCCTTCCGCCGGAGCCCGCGCATGACCGAAGAAACCCGCGAACCTTCCCAGCCGCTGCTCGAACCGATCGAAGCGCGCGTGCTCGGCTGCCTCGTCGAAAAGGCCGCGACCACGCCCGAGGTCTATCCGCTGACCCTCAACGCCGTCGTCGCCGCCTGCAACCAGAAATCCAATCGCGACCCGATACTCGAGCTCGAACCCGGTGCGGTCGGCCATGCGCTGCGCCAGCTCGAGGGCAAGCGCCTGGTCGCCGGCTCGATGTCGGCACGCGCGTCGCGCTACGAACACCGCATGGACCAGGCGCTGTCGATCACGCCGCGCCAGCGCGCGCTGCTCGCGCTGCTGATGCTGCGCGGCCCGCAGACCGCGCCGGAACTGCTGACGCGCAGCGACCGCCTCGCGGATTTCCCGGGACTGGACGAGGTGCGCGCCACGCTCGACCGCCTGAGCCAGCGCGAGCCGGCCCTGATCGTGCGCATTCCGCGCAGCGGCGGCCAGCGCGAGGACCGCTACATGCACCTGCTCGGCGGCGAGATCGACGTGGCGAGCTACGCGGCCGCGACCTCCGGCGAAGCGGCCGGCGGCAGCGCCCAGGCGCTCGAGGCGCGCATCGAGCAGTTGGAGAATCTCGTCGATGCGCTGCAGCAGCGCCTGCAGCAGGTCGAGCGGCATTTCGGCGGCGACGCGGACTGAGCGCATGCAGCGCCGCGACCGATCGCGGCGTTGCGCTGCCCGGCATCAACGACGGCTCTGCGGGCGCCGCGCCGAATCCAGGCGCGTTCGAGCGCGATCCGGGCCGGATCTACACGAACGATTTCGCCTGGCCCCGAGATGCGCCGCCGCATCCGTGAGGCCCGGACGATCTCCGCGGAATCGCATCGGTGCGCGCCGCACGTCTCCGCTTCCCGCCGAACCCATGCGACGCACGTACCCGGCTGTCCCGTTGTCCGAGGGACTCGGGAATCGAGAACCCGGTGAGCGGCGGCTGTTCGCCAGCGGCCGCGGAAACGCGTCGACCCGCAGCGTCAGCCCTGCGGCGGGATGTCGAGCACGTCGCCGACGCGCACGCTGCCGTCGGCGGCGATGCGGTTGGCTTCGCGCAGCGCGCCGAGGCTGACGCGATGCCGCGCGGCGATGCCCGACAGGGTCTCGCCGCGCGCGACCACGTGCTCGGACGGTCCGCGCCGGCCCGTGCTGTTGGCGGCGAACCAGGTGCCCGGCGGCGGCGTCTGCATGAAATAGGTCTTGATGCCCTCGACGACCGCGGACGCGAGCTTGGCGCGGTGTTCCGGATCGGTCAGGCGCCTTTCCTCGGCCGGGTTCGTGATGAACGCGGTTTCGACGAGGATCGACGGCACGTCCGGCGAACGCAGCACCACGAAGTTCGCTTTTTCCACATAGCCACGATGCGTCGGACCGATCCTGCCGAGCGCCTTCAGCACGATCTGCGCGATCGCCGAGCTGGCTTCCATCGTCGCGCCCTGGGACAGATCCAGCAGCACGGCCGCGAGCGTGTCGTCTTTGTCGTCGAGCGAGACGCCGCCGACGAGGTCGGAACCGTTTTCCTTGGCCGCGAGCCAGCGCGCGGCTTCGCTGGTCGCGCCGCGCGGCGACAGCACCCATACCGACGCGCCGCGCGCGCCGCAGGCGCCGGGACAGGCGTCGGCGTGGATCGACACGAACAGGTCGGCCTTGGCTTCGCGCGCCTTCTTGTAGCGGTCGGTCAGCGGTATGAAGTAGTCGCCGTCGCGGACCAGGTGCGCCTTCATGCCGGGCTGCGCGTCGACGAGCTTGGCGACTTCGCGCGCGACGTTCAGCGTGATCGACTTTTCATGCGTGCCCGAGGCGCCGATCGCGCCGGGATCGTCGCCGCCGTGTCCCGCGTCGATCGCGACGATGACCTTGCGCCCGTCGCCGGGCAGCACGTCCTCGACGCTCTTGACGACTTCGCGCGCCGCCTTGGTCTTGGGAAACAGGTCGATGACGAGACGATGGCCGAACTTGTCCGCCGGCGGCAGCAGGAAGCTCTTCGGACGCACGCCCTGCGGCAGATCGAACACCACGCGCAGATCGGACTTGCCCTGCTTGCCGAGCCGCACGGTGCCGAGCAGGCCCTTGGGCGCCGGTGCCGCGACGCCGTCGGCGAGACTGGAATTCTTGATGTCGAGAACGATGCGGTCGGGATTGTCGAGCTCGAACAGCTTGTATTCGAGCGGACCGGAAACGTCGAACACGGCGCGCGTGGAATCGGGGCTGGCCCAGACACGCAGGGCCTTGACCTGGGCCGCGTCGGCGCAGGTCGCCACGAGTCCCGAGACGATCAGGACGGCGACGGCGCGCAGCGATGTGACGGCGGCTCCCCACATGGCTGCGGATTCAAACCCAGGCCGCCGCGGTTTTCAAGCTTTTTTCGTTGCAAAACACGGGACTGGGTATATTTCCTGGGCTTCGAGTCAGAAATTCACCTCAAGCGACGGAATGCAAGGCGCTTGTTGCGGCCAGCCAGGAACGGCCCCGCGGGCTTTGCGGACGCAGCGCGAGCCGCCGGCCGACCGGCGCATAGGCGAACTCGAGCACGAGGTCCGGCCGCGGCAACGCCGCGCCGCCGCGCTCGGGCCATTCCACGAGGATCAGGCTCGCGCCGTCGGCGATTTCGTCGAGGCCCAGCCATTCGAGTTCGCCGGCGTCGGCGATGCGATAGAGATCCAGATGGTGTATCGAAAGACCGCCGGCACGGTAGGACTCGATCAGGCTGTAGGTCGGGCTCTTGATGCGGCCGGACACGCCGAGCGCGGCGATCAGCGCGCGCGCGAAGGTGGTCTTGCCGGCGCCGAGATCGCCGTGCAGGTGAATCACGCCGCCCTCGACCAGCACCGGCGCGAGCGCGACGGCCAGCGCGGCGACGGCGTTCTCGTCGGCCAGATGGAGTTCGCTCTCAACCATGGGCGCGACTCCCGAGCACGCGGCGCAGCGGCGCGAACAGGTCTGCGGCGAGCAGGCCGGCACCGTCGGCCGCGGCGATGTCGCCGGCGCGCGCATGCGCGGCCGCGCCGAGACAGGCCGCGTCCCAGGCGTCCAGTCCCTGCGCGAGCAGCGCCGCGATCACGCCGGTCAGCACGTCGCCCATGCCGCCGCTGGCCATGCCCGGATTGCCCCAGGGGCAGACCGCGACGGCGCGGCCGGGCGCGGCGACCAGCGAGCCGGCGCCCTTGAGCACGACGACCGCGTCGTAGCGCTCGGCGATGGCCAGCGCGGCCGCATAGCGATTGGCCTGCACGCTCGCGCTGTCGCTGGCCAGCAGCCGCGCGGCCTCGGCCGGATGCGGGGTCAGCACCGCCGGCGTCGTGAAGCGGCGCGGATGGCGCGCGAGCAGGTTCAGCGCATCGGCATCGAGCACCGCCGGCTTGGCGCTGGCCAGTGCGCGATGCCACAGCGCATGTCCCCAGGAACGCTGACCGAGACCGGGTCCGAGCGCGAGCGTCGTGGCCCTGTCGAGCAATGCATCGAGCTCCTGCGGTCCGCCGGTCGCGGCGACCATGAGTTCGGGCCGCGCGGCGAGCAGCGGCGCGAGATGTTCCTCGTGAGTCGCGACGCTGACCAGGCCGGCGCCGCTGCGCAGCGCGGCTTCGCCGGCCAGACGGATTGCACCGCCGTAGCCGCGGTCGCCGCCGACCGCGAGCACGTGGCCGTAGAGTCCCTTGTGCACGTCGCGCCGGCGCGCGGGCAGACGGCTGCGCAGCTCGGCCCAATCCAGCAACGCAGCGCCGGCCGGCTCCTCGGTCAGGACCGACGACGGCAGTTCGAGCAGCGCGAGCTCGAGTTCGCCGCAGGCGTCGATGCCGGCGCCGGTGTGCTGGCCGCGTTTCCAGGCGATGAAACTCACGGTCGCGGCGGCGCGCACGCAGGCGCCGAGCGCCGCTCCCGTGTCGGCCGACAGGCCCGACGGAATGTCCAGCGCGAGTATCGGCACGCCGCTCGCGTTCAATGCGTCGACCAGGGCCGCTGCCGCGCCCTGCAGCGGCCGGTTCAGGCCGATGCCGAAGAGCGCGTCGACGTAGACCTCGGCCGGCGGCAGCGAAGCCTGGCCCGTGAACGGATGCAGGAAGCCGCCGCTCGCGCGCCAGGCGTCCGCGGCGGCCTGCGTGTCGGGATCCTGCGGCGCGGTCAGCGCGACGACGCTGACGTCGCGGCCGGCCTGACGCGCGAGGCGCGCGAGCAGATAGCCGTCGCCGCCGTTCTTGCCGCCGCCGCAGCAGACCGCGATGCGCAACGCGCCGGGCCAGCGCCGGCAGAGAACCTCGAACGCGGCCTGCGCCGCGCGCTGCATCAGCGCCGGACCGGCGAGATCGAGGGTCGCGCCGGCGGCCGCGTCGATGCGGCGCATCTGCGCGGCGGTATAGAGAGCACGCGAAGGATTCATGGCGCGATTATGGTGCCTGGATCCGCGCTTGTATCGCCGGCGACGCCGCCGCCGGCGCAGCAGCCGCGGCGAGCGCCTACAATCGCGGATCGCCGCGGCGCCGCCGCGCCATCACCGTAACGACTACGGGCCTTTCGCTGCGCCCTGCCCCGCATGGACTACGCCGAACTCGCCAATGCCATACGCCGCTGGGGCGCCGAGCTCGGCTTCCAGCAGATCGGCATCGCCGGCACCGAACTCGGCGCCGACGAGACACATCTGCTGAACTGGCTCGCCGCGGGCCGCCACGGCGAAATGGACTACATGCAGCGCCACGGCACCAAGCGCAGCCGGCCGCAGGAGCTGCAGCCCGGCACGATACGCGTGATCTCCGCACGCATGGACTACGCGCCGCCCGGCATCGAGCGCGGCTGGGACGTGCTCGCCGACGCGGGCCTGGGCTATGTCTCGCGCTACGCGCTCGGCCGCGACTACCACAAACTCATGCGGCAGCGACTGCAGCAACTGGCCGACCGCATCTCCACGCAGGCGGGGCCGTTCGGCTATCGCGCGTTCGTCGATTCGGCGCCGGTGCTCGAACGCGCGCTCGCGCGCGACGCCGGGCTCGGCTGGATCGGCAAGCACACCTGCCTGATCAACCGCCATGCCGGCTCGTGGTTCTTTCTCGGCGAGCTGTACACCGATCTGCCGCTGCCGCTCGACGCGGCGGCCAGCGCGCACTGCGGCAGCTGCACGCGCTGCCTCGACGTCTGTCCGACCCAGGCCATCGTCGCGCCGTACCAGATCGACGCACGCCGCTGCATCTCCTACCTGACGATAGAACTGCACGGCGCGATTCCGCCGGAATTCCGCGCGGCGATGGGCAACCGCATCTACGGCTGCGACGACTGCCAGCTGATCTGCCCCTGGAACAAGTTCTCGCGGCCGAGCGCCGAAGCCGATTTCCTGCCGCGGCACCGCCTCGACGGCGCCGCGCTGATCGAGCTGTTCGGCTGGAGCGAAGAGGAATTCCTGCGCCGCACCGAAGGCTCGGCCATACGCCGCATCGGCCACGAGCGCTGGCTGCGCAACATCGCCGTCGCACTCGGCAATGCGCGCGGCGTCGCCGGCGCCGTCGACGCGCTGCGCGCGCGGGCCGACCATCCGTCCGCGATCGTGCGCGAGCACGTGGTCTGGGCGTTGGAGCAACAGACGCGGCACGCGACGGCGGCCGGCTGACCCGCTCGCGGCGGCCGGCTGTACGAGCCGCCGCACCGGGGTGAAGAAATCAGCCGCGTTTCAACGCACGAACGTCCGGCACGACCGCTCCTGCGGCGAGCCCGCCGCCGGCTCAGGACAGTCCGCGTATCGCCGCGATCAGGCCGCGCGTGGATGCGTCGAACGCCGCCGGCACGTCGGCGCCGCCGAGTACCGGCAAGATCGACTTCGCAAGCACCTTGCCGAGTTCCACGCCCCACTGATCGAACGCGTTGATGTCCCAGAGCAGCGCCTGCACGACGACCTTGTGTTCGTACAGCGCGATCAGCGCGCCGAGGCTTTCCGGGGTCAGCGCATCGAGCAGCAGGGTCGAGCTCGGACGGTCGCCCGGGAACGTGCGCTGCGCGGCCAGCGCCGCGCGTTCGGCCGCATCGCCCTGAGTGGCTTCGGCCAGCGCCTCGGCGTGCGTCTTGCCGAGCGCGAACGCGGCGCCCTGCGCCAGCAGATTCGCCAGCAGCGCTGCGTGATTCTGCTCCAGGGCATGACCCGGCCGCACGGCGCCGATCAGGTCCAGCGGCACGACGTCGCTGCCCTGGTGCAGTGCCTGGAAGAACGCATGTTGAGCGTTCGTGCCGACGCTGCCCCAGACCACCGGCACGGTGGCCTGCAGCAGCTCGCCGCCGTCAGCGCCGACGCGCTTGCCGAGGCTTTCCATTTCCAGCTGCTGCAGGAACGCCGGCAATTCGCGCAGCGCGTCGAGATACGGAATCACGCCGTGCGCCGCGTGGCCGAGGCCGTTGCGATTCCAGACGCCGATCAGCGCAAGCAGCACCGGCAGGTTGTTGCGCCAGTCGTCGGCGCTGCGGAAATGGTCGTCCATGAGCGCCGCGCCGCGCAGGAACGCGCGGAAGTTCGGCATGCCGATCGCCAGCGCGAGCACCAGGCCCACGGCGGACCAGACCGAATAGCGGCCGCCGACGAAATCCCACATCGGCAGCACGCGCTCGGGCGGAATGCCGAGCGCCTGCGCGGCGGCGACGTTCGCGCTGACCGCGACGAAATGCGCGGCCGCGCGCGCCTCGTCGCCGTCGTAGGCCTGGGCGATCCACCGCCGCAGCACGGCGCCGTTGAGCAGCGTCTCCTGCGTCGTGAAGCTTTTGGAAACCAGCAGAACGAGGGTCTTGCGCGGATCGAGCCGTCGCATCAGCGCGGCCGTCTCGTGACCGTCCACGTTCGGCAGGAAATGGCAGCGGAAGCGGCCGCTGTGATAGCCGGCCAGTGCTTCGACGGCGAGCCGCGGCCCGAGATCGGAACCGCCGATGCCGAGATTGACCACGTCGGTGATACCGGCCGGAATGCCGTAGGCAACCGCATCGCCGCGTTCGAGCGCATCGACGAGCTCGCCCATGCGCCGCAAGGTGCGCGCGATTTCGTCCGCGACCTCGGCCGGCGCCGGCGACGGCAGCTGCGACTCGCCGGCACGCAAGGCCGTATGCAGTACGGGCCGCTGCTCGGAGCGGTTGAGCAGGTCGCCGCGGAACATCGCATCGCGGCGCTGCCGCCAGCCGCATTGCTCGGCGATGGCACCGAGCGCCTGCAGCGCGGATTCGTCGAGTTTCTGGCGCGAGAAGTCGAGCAGCAGCGGGCCGGCGCGACGCGAGAAGCGCTCGAAGCGCCCGGGCTCGGCGAGCAGTTCGCGCAGATGCAGAGGCTTCAGGCGCGCGGCTTCCCGCGCCAGAGTGTCGAGCTGTCCGGCCAGCATGGCATTCCTTGGGCTGTTCGATGCGTCAGCGCATCGGCCGTCCGATCTTAATCAGCGCGCCCGGCTCGGGTCGACCGTCCACACCGCGAAATCCGCGCGAAAAAACCCCGTTGTCCGGACAGCAGCCACGGCGGATCGCGCCTGGGCTGGCGACGACCGCGAACGGCAGCGCCGGCGCAAAGTGCCGGTCGATCGTTGCGCGGAGGCATGTCCTGCACCGTGCGATTCGCGACGACGTCAGCCGACGCATGGCCGCACCGCCGATCCGCGCAGAACTGCGCGTCGCACGACGCAGACATCGACGCCGCGTGCTACGGATGCGGGACAGACTCGACCGCCGGATCCGATGCGTGCGCTCGTTTCTGTTCGAGGTGACGACTCGCTCCAGTCTGCCGGAGACCAGATTCGCCACTGTTGTCAGAAAGCAACGTTTGGTGTCGGAGCGGACCGCGCGCGCTGTGCCGCCCGATCGGGCGGTGACCCAAGAATCGAAACGCCGATTCCCGCGTTCCCGCGCCCCGACGGCTCCGCCGACCAAGCCACGACTGGACACGGCGGCCGCGCAAGGATTGCAGCACGTCATGACAACCGGCTGATGCGACGAGTGTTTTTGATTCGACGGCGCCTCTCGCCTGCCGAGGCGAGGCCGAATCGCACGCAAAAAAAACCCCCGCCGAAACCGGCGAGGGGCGAATCGGAGTGACGATTACCTGAACAATGCGCCCTGCGGCCACCGAGACAACATGACGTTGCGAAAACCCCAGTGGCTGTGGCGACAGTACCACAGGCTTGACAAGAAAGCTACTGGTCTGTGAACCGCGCAACAGACCGGACTCAGCCGTCGATCGCGAGATTGTCGATCAGACGTGTCGTACCCAGCCGTGCAGCGATCAGACCGATCAGGCCGTCGCGCTGGCCGGCGGCGGCCGGCGCGAGATCGTCGGCCCGGCGCACGGCGGCGTAGTCGACGCGGAAACCGGCTGCTTCGAGCGCCGCGGCCGCCGCACGCTCGACGGCCTCC
>NZ_JANFVR010000167.1 GCF_024609805.1 Tahibacter caeni
CCACGCCGCGGGCGCGGCGCCGGCGGCGGCGCCCGGCCGGGTGCGGCGAATCGGCGCAGGCGGACGGCGCCGCCGCGCATCGTCGTGGCGAATGCGTCGTTCAGGATCGCCGGCGGCCGCCGTTTCGCGCCGCGGTCGCGTCACCGTCGCCGGCCGTCAAAACCAAATTTCCAGAATGGCTTATGCGATCGAGTTGAAGAATCGATCGAACGTACGCCCTGGCACGGATGCAGCCGTCGCGCGTTTTGCGGCATGTGCACCGTCACGGATATTTCACGAATTGCACGAGACCGGGCTATGCTCGGCGCCGGGGAATCCTGAGTCAGCCGCTACGCCGCCGCCCTGATGCGGCGCAGACGCCATGGACTCGGCGCCTGCACGACGTCCCGCCGCGCCTCCTGAACGCGGTGCCGCCGTCGGCAGTGATCACGTAACGGCCGCATCGCGTCCGTCTCGAAGTCCGGCAGCCGCAGCTGCTCGCATCCGCTTCGAGACGACCGCGACCGGTCCGGGCGGGACGGCATCGTGAGAAATTTTATAAAATTGGTTTTTGCATTATCTGCACTCGGCGCTGCTGCGGCGGCGGCCGAGCCGTACACCGTGGTTGCGCTCGCGAGCGACGCGAAAGCCGTCGTCCTCGCCGCACCCGACGGCAGCCTGCAGCGCTACCGCAGCGGCGAACGGCTCGCGGACACGCCCTGGCGCTTGGTCGACGTGCGCGCGAACGAAGCCGTGTTCGCGCGAGCCCTGCCGGGCCGCGGCGGCGCGCTGAACGTCGGCGTGCAGGCCGGCGCCACGGTGGACTTCGCGGCGCTGGACCGGCGCCACGGCACGCCGCCCGTACCGCAGCCCGACCTCGATTTCCGCCTGATTCCGCTGCCGAAGCGCTGAGCGCGCCGGAACCGCAAGGATGCTCACGATGCCGACACGCCGCCCTCGCCTGCCGCCGCGCGCCGCCGTCGCCGCGCTGACCCTGCTCTGCGCCGCCGCGACCGCCGCCGACGACTGCGTCCACATTCCCGATCCGGCCGCCGCGCAGTCCAAGGCCGCGTCGACCGCGGCCGGATCCGCCGTCGACATCGGCAACGTCACCGTCATCGAGCTCGACGGCGACTACGGCAAAGGCAACGACGCGCCGCGCATGGCCGTCGCGCGGCGCTTCTTTGAAACGCATCCGGACCGCTACGACTTCCTCGTCGTGTTCACGACGTTCGAATTCGAGACCGGCAACGCGCTCGCATTCCACAACCTGCTGCGCAACGACACCCAGGGCATAGGCCGGCCGCCGCTGGATCTCGGCCAGCAGTTCGGCAGCGCCGCGCGGCTGCAGGGCTACGTCGACATGGCGGCGATGAGCCGCTATTCGTTCGTCGCCGGCGAACCGCACAACCGGGATCTGCTGAAGACCTTCGCTCACGAAGTCATGCACCGCTGGGGAGCGTGGCTCGGCTACCGCAGCGGCGGCGGTGCGACGAGCCATGCACTGCTCGGCCAGGACGGGTCGCATTGGAGCTATTTCCTCGACAGCGACGCCTCGCTGATGTACGGCGCCGACTGGCGCCGGCGCGACGACGGCCGCTACGAGAGCATCGCGGTGCGCCAGCGCTACAGCGCGCTCGACCTCTACGTGGCCGGCTTCGCCGCGGCGGGCGAAGTCCCGCCGATGACCCTGATCCAGGGCGGCGACGGCGCGGCGACCGACCTGCCGCGGCTCGGCGCGGTCAGCGGCGGCAGCGGCGAGACCGTCAGCATCGAGCAGATCATCGCCGCCGAAGGGCCGCGCGTTCCCGACGCCGCGCATTCGCCGAAGGACTTCCGCGCCGCGCTGATCCTGCTCAAGCGCCCCGGCGAGAACGTGCCGGCGACGACGGTGGCCGCGCTCGAGAACGCACGCACGCGCCTGCAGCAGTATTTCAACCAGGTCACCGAAGGCCGCGCGTCGATACGCCTGTTCAACGAGCCGCTGCAGACCGCGGCGCCGCAGCTGCCCACGGTGCTGACCGGCAGCGATCCGGCAGCCGCGCCGCCCGGCGTGGCCGCGGCCGTGGCCTGGATACAGCAGCGCCAGCAGCCCGACGGGCACTGGCAGGACCGCGACGCGACCGCCGTGCGCGACACGACCGCCGCGCTGCAGCTGCTGCAGCAGGCCGCTCCGTCGTGGCCGGGCCTCGCCGGCGCGCGCAGCTGGCTCGCCGCGCAGCAGCCCGGCTCGCACGATGTGCAAACCTGGAAGCTGCTCGCGGATCCGCAGACCGACACCAGCGCGCTGCTCGCTGCGCAGTCGGCGGCTGGCGGCTGGGGCATCGCGCCCGGGTTCGAGGACGCCAACCTCGACACCGCGGGTATCGCCGAGGCACTGGTCCAGCGCGATGCGAACACGGACAGCGTACGCCGTGCGCTGCTGCAGCTGGGCAGCCGGCAGAACGGCGACGGCAGCTTCGCCGCCGGCACTGGCGGCCGCGGCCGGCTGCTGCCGACCCTGCGCGCGGCGCGGCTGTTCGCCGCCTCGGCGCAGCCCGAGCATCTGCTCATCCGCGACGCCGCGACGCAGTGGATCGCCGGCCGGCAGCGCGCCGACGGCGCGTTCGCCGATACCGGCACCGGCGGCGTGGAAAGCGCGCTGGCCGACACGATCGAGCTCTATCACCTCGTCGGCCGCCTGCCGTTGGCGGCCGGCCCCGCCGGCAATGCGCGCGACTACGTCATCGACGCCCAGCGCAGCGCCGGCGACTGGCAGGGCAGCGTCTACCTGACCGCACGCGCCGCGCTCGCCCAGCTGCTCGACAACAAGGCCAACCTCGCGCTGCAGGGCACGGTCGTGATCACCCCGTCGCCCGTGATCGACGGCGACGTGGTGCAGCTGCGCGCGCGCATCGTCAACGGCGGCAATCGCGCTGCCGCCGCCACGATCGCACGCTGGTACGACGGCGACCCGGATCACGGCGGCCAGCGCATCGGCGGCGATCAGCTTCTGCCGGAACTCGCCGCCGGCGCGAGCGCGACCGTGCAGCAGTCCTGGGACAGCAGCGGTCGCGGCGGCGCGCAGACACTCTGGCTGCAGCTCGATGCCGACGACGGCGTGGCCGAGCAGAACGAGAACGACAACCGCGTTGCGATCCCGCTCGTCGTCGACGCGGCGCCGGCGCAGGCCGACATCGCCGTCGACGCGAACCGCTTCACGCTCGATCCCGCCGCGATCGCGCAGCTGCCGGCGACGGTCACGTTGAATGGCGAGGCACGCAATCTCGGCGCGACGCCGCTCGCCTCGGCGCGGTTCGTGCTGTATGCGGACGGCACGCCGGCGCAACCGCTGGCCGAGACCACCATCGCCCTGCCCGCGCGTGGCGCGGCGCCGCTGCAATTGAGCTTCACGGCGACGTTCGCGCAGACCCTGCGCCTGCGCCTCGTCGCCGACCCCGACAACGCGATCGCCGAGGCGCGCGAGACCAACAACGCGGCGCAGTGGCTGCTGCCGTTCGGTCCCAGCGTCGATCTCGAGGTCCGCACGACCGACCTGAGCCTGTCCGACGGCGCGCCGACGCAGGGCCGCGACGTCGGCCTGCGCGTGCAGCTGCGCAACCGGGGCACGGTCGCGGTGGCGGCGGCGCCGCTACGCGTCGGCGTGCGGCAGAACGCGACCGACGACGTCCTGTTCGACGGCCACGTCGCGATCGACGCGGGCCAGACCCTCGAGCGACGCGTCTACTGGCGTGCGCGCGAAGCGGGCGCGGCGACATTGCAGGTCGATCTCGATGCGGCCGGCGAAATCGCCGAGACCGACGAGAGCAATAACACGGCGAGCTTGCCGTTCACCGTCGCGCCCGGCGGCGGCAGCGATCTGGCGATCATCGCCGACAGCCTGCAGTTCGCGCCGAACCCGGCACTGCAGGGCCAGCCGCTGCAGCTGCGCCTGCGCCTGCGCAATCTCGGCTACGAGGCCGCCGGCACATCGACGGTCGCGCTGTTCGCGAGCGATCCGCGCAGCGGCGGCGCGCGGCTGGGCCAGACCGCCGTGCCGGCGCTCGCCGGCCAGGCCGAGACCGAGGTCGTGCTCGACGTGGCCGACCTCGATCTCGCCGGCGACACCGGCATCTACGTCGTCGCCGACGCGGACCAGCAGATCGCCGAAGCCGACGAGGGCAACAACCTCGTATTGCGCACGGTCAACGTGCTGCCGTTCGCCGACGTCGCCGTGTCCAGCGCGGCGATGACCTTGCTGCCGAGCCAGCCGGCCGACGGCGCGCCGCTGCAGGTCAGCGCGGTCGTGCGCAACCTCGGCTCGCAGACCGCGCGCGACTTCGTCGTGCGCCTCTACGAAGGCAGCCAGGAAACCGGCGTGGCCGTCGACGCCGGCCAGGCCGTCGCCGAGCTCGCCGCCGGCGCCGAAACCACCTTGACCTGGAACTGGACCTTCGGCCTGCAACCCGGCGCGCGCCAGCTGACGCTCGTCGCCGATGCGGGCGGCGCCGTGCGCGAGAACCGCGAGCAGAACAATCTCGCGATACTGCCGTTGGCGCTGCAGGAATCCGGCTTCTACGCGAGCGAACGCTATTTCTCGCCGAACGGCGACGGCGTGCGCGACGAGACCGCGCTGTTCTTCGCGCGCCCGGCGCCCGGTCGCCTCGACGTCGTCGTGCGCAACGCGTCCGGCCGCGCCGTGCGCCGCTTCGACGACGTGGCCGCCGGCGACAGCGGCCAGCTGAGCTGGGACGGCCGCGACGACCGCGGACGCATCGTCGCCGACGGCGTCTACGTGGCTGAACTCTGGGCCGCAGACCAGCGCCGCGCCGAACTGCCGCTGACCGTCGACACCGACCGCAGCAGTCTCGTGGCCGCGCTCGGCGGCCCACTGCTCGGTGACGCGAAGCTGCCGCCGTCCGCCGGCTGGTGGCAACCACCGCCGACGCCGGCCACGCGCGACACGCTGTTCGCGCTCACCCGTTCCGCCGATCCGCTGAATCCGATACTCGGCCTGTACCGGACCAGCACCGTGCGGCCGGCACTGACGGCCGTGGTCTCGGCACGCTGGGTCGGCGAGCATCTGGAGCCGGCCAGCGGAGCGCTCGACACGATCGACGCCGCGCAGTTCTCGCCCGACGGCCGCTGGATCGCGTTCTACCTGCAACGCGGCAGCCAGTATCAGCTCGCCGTCGCCGCGACCGAGCAGACCGACCAGGTCTTCGTGCTCGACGCCGATGCGGTCGACTACGCCAATTCCTATCGCCGCCAGCGGCCACGATTCCTCGACGGCAACCGCGTGCTCGCCGGCACCTTGCCGAACCTGCAGGTCTACGATCTGCAGACGCGCGTGAAGACGCCGTTCCGCACGTTGCCGGACGACGCCGCGGGACTGCGCCTCTATACGCACGGCGCCTACGTCTGGCGCCAGGGCGGCAGCGAACAGCGGCCCGAGTGGTATGCGCCGCTCGATGCGAACCGCCCTGTCGTCGCGCTGCCGCTCGCCGAAGCCGGCCAGCTGCTGAGCTTCGTGCTCAACGAGGACGGCACGCGCGCGATCGTCAGCCGCTACGCTGAAACGGCCGAATCGCTGCACGTGTTCAACGCCGACACCGGCGTCGAGACCCCGCTGCTGCAGCGCACGCCGCAGGCGCTGAACTTCGCCGCGCTGGCCGAACCCGGCCACCTGCCGACCTTGCAGGCGCAGTGGATCAGCGCCGACGACAGCCTGCTGCTGATCGATGCGGCGGCGCGCCGCGTCGAGATCCGCACGCGCGACGGCGCCGTGCGCACGAACGTGCAGTTGCCGGCGACCGATCCGGCGCTGGATCTCGGACCGGACCCCGAGCGCTTCGGCGGCGAGCACCGTCGCGCCGACACGCTGTACGGCGGCGAGGACTGCGACCAGGCACACACCAACTGCGCCGGTGCGCTCTGGTCCACGACAGACCGGCGCATGCAGTGGTTCGATCCCGCGACGCGCACGGCCGTCGTGCTGATGGCCAGTCACTACATCGGTCCGGTCGAATGCGAGATCGGCCGCTGCTTCGGCCATGCGCCGGCGACGCTCGAAGCATTCGCGGTCGACGTCGACGACGGCAGCAACAGGCGGCTCGCCGCGACGCAGACCGCCGATCTCCTGCCGGCCGATCTGCAGCCACGCCTGCGCCTGCGCGACGGCGGCGCGTTCGCGACCGACGGCCGCTATGGCTACGACGGCCGGCTGTCGGCCCAGCCCTGGCGTTACGCCGATGCGGTCGCCACGAACGGGCCGGCGATCAGTGCCGACGACGCCGGTCTGCTGGTCGGCGATTCACCGACGCAACGCAGCCTCTCGGCGCTGGCCAATCTGTCGGCGCTGCTGCAGGCCGAAAGCAGCGAGCGCGCCGTGCTGCTCGGCGGCGTCGCCGCCGACATCAATTTCGCCTACTACCAGCTCGACTGGGCACTGCCCTCGGCGCCGACGCAATGGCATGCGATCACGCCGCCGCAGAACGAGCCCGTGCTCGGCGACGAATTCCTGAGCTGGGTGCCGCCGGAACCGGGCCACTACCTGGTCCGTCTGACCGTCGTCGACAAGGCCGGCAATGCGACCACGCGCGCGGCCTCGGCGCTGTCGCTGTTCGGCTCGCCGGTCGTCGAGGTCGGTCTGGATTCGCGCTATTTCTCGCCGAACGGCGACGGTGCCAAGGACACCGCAAGCGTGCATTTCCGCAGTGTCGCCGCAGCGCAGATCCGCGTCCGCGTGCGCAACGCGCTCGGCACGGTCGTGCGCGAGCAGAGCAGCGTGCTCGCCGCCGGCACGCACGACTTCGTCTGGGACGGCCGCGACGACGCCGGCCAACTGCAGCCCGACGGCGACTACAGCATCGACGTCGAAGGACAGAAAATGCGCGTCGTGGTCGACACGCTCGCACCGGTCGTCGACGGCTATCTGCAGCAGCCCAACATGCCGGCGCCGGAGGGAGCGGAATCGTCCGGATACATCGGCGTCCTCAGCTTCGGCGCACAGGTCAGCGACGCCCACGGCACGGACCGGCGCTACGAACTGCGCGACACCGGCGGCGGCAGCTGGATCGAGACGCCGCAGAGCATCCAGGGGGATCTGCTGCGCAACGGCTACGCCGGCCTGGCGGGCAAGAGCGTGCGCGTGATCGCCGAGGACTGGGCCGGCAACCGCGCGACACGCGAGTTCGGCGCTCCGGTCGAGCAGCTGCTGTTCGCCATCTGCGACGACCACAGGCGCACCTGCCAGGCCAGACAGCTGTTTCCGGCCACGAGCGTCGGACCGATCACCTACCCCGCGGATTTCCCGCCCAACGCCATCGAGATCGATCGGCCCGAGGATTTCCGCCTCTGGCTGCAGGACGGCACGCCGGGGTTCGCGGCTGTCCAGATCGAGATCGCCGATGCGCAGCGCCCCGGCGACTGGAGCGTGTTCGCGACCTTGCCCGGCACCCTGCCGCCGTTCGCGTTCGAGTACGGCGACCGCGGCTTCGAGCTGCACCTGCCGCTGCAGTCCCTGCCGCAGGGCGCCGACCGGCGCCTGCGCGCCGTCGGCATCCGCGCCGACGGCAGCCGCCTCTACGGCGACCAGCTGCATGTACTGATCAAGGGTCTCGGCGAGCCCGTCGTACTGTGTCCGGGCAAGAGCCCGACCTCGCTGGTTCCGCCGCAGGCGCCGGAACTGCTCGAGCTGCTGTCGCTGCAACCGGACCAGGTGCAGATCGCCGTGCCGGTCAGCTACGACGGCGTCGCGCAGGATCTGCAGCTGCGCCTGGCCGAGACCAAGGAAGCCCTGCGGCAAGGCGACTACCGCATGCTGCGGCCGCTCGCGCACAACGCGCGGCATGCCTATTTCCGCTTTTCGCCGGCGGCGCTGGGCTTCGCGCGCGCCCCGGCCTACAGCGCGAATCTGGTGCAGGCCAGCGGGCGGCTGCTGTCCACCGATCCCGCGTTCGTCGGCTGCGACCTCGGCGACGGCGCGCCGCCGAACGGCACGCCGCTGGAGTTCGCAGCAAGTGCCGTGCTGGGTGAGCGCTGCAGCGGCATACCGACTCGACAGCTGCAGTTCGTCGCCGGCCTGACCGACGGCGTGCCCGACCATTACGACCTCGCTCTCGCCGGCGTCGACGGCGCGCAGGTCGTGCTCGACGAAACGCCCCCCGGCAACGACACGCAACCGTCCTCGGGCTGGATCTGGCAGCGCCGGCACACGGTCGGCACGGCGGCGATGGCCGAAGGCGACTACCGCACGTACGCGAACGCCCGGCGCGGCACGGCGAGCTACTTCTACGGCGGCGCCGTGGAGGTCGACCACGACGCGCCGCTGGTCGAACTGGAGTCGCCGGCCGGCGGCGGCCGCGTCTGCGCCGCGCGCGACCGCTACGAAGAGCCCGCGTTGCGCGTGACCTTCGACCTGCGCAGCGACTCGGCTTCCGCCTATCAGTTCACGGTGGCCTCGACCGACAACGACGGCAGCGAGGCCTGTATCGACGACAGCAGCCTGCTGCAGTTCGGGCAGTGCGAGGGCTGGCAGTCGGCATCGCAGCGCAGCGGCGTGCAGGAGCTGACGGCCGGCGGCCCCGCCGTGCTCATGCTCAACGGCCAGGTCGACGCGCAGCTGCGCGGCACGAACGCGTCCGGCGCCGTCGTCTGCAGCAACCGTCGTTTCTACCTCGACAGCCGCGTCGAGCTCGGCGCAGGCGGCGCAGCGCAGCCGGCGCTCGACAGCTTCCCGGCAGGACTCAGCGTGGTACTGCCGCGCATCGCCGGCGAACCGCTGCCCGATCCGCGGCCGCCGCTGCTCGGCCTGTCCACGAACGGAGCGCCGCGCTTTCGCCAGGTCACGATCCCGCTGGTCGCGCGCGAGACCCTGGACTACCGCGCCAGCGTCGTCGCGCTGCTGCAGAACGACATCGGCCAGACCAGCTACCACCTCGGCAACGAACTCGCCTCGATCGGCGAAGGCCATGGCGTCAGCGGCGCGTTCGCGCTGAGCTGGGACGGCCGCATCGCCGGCACGCCGGCAGCCGACGGCTATTACCTGATCCGCGTACAGGCCGAGGACGCCTGCGGCTGGACCCTGACCTCGTACTACCTCGTCGACGTCGACTCCACCCCGCCGTCCCTCGCGATCACCGCCCCCGTCGCCGGCGCCGTGCCGACCGACGCGGTCGTGGCGATCAGCGGCACGGTGACGGATGCGCACTTTTCCAGTTTTCCATCGTCGCAGCCGTACTGGGAGCTCGCGGTCGAACGCGGCGGCGGCGTCGAGCTCGTCGGCCACGGCGAGGAAGCGGTGCCGCAGCCGGCCGTGCTCGGCCGCTGGAGCCGCGGCGCCGCGCAGCAGGCCGGCCAGTACCGGCTCAGCGCCGACGACGATTTCGGCAACCGCAGCGAGGTCAGCCTGCCGTTCGCCGCGCCGACGCCGCTGACCCTGCTCGTCCGCGCGCAACTGCTGCCCGAGCTGTTCTCGCCGAACGACGACGGCCGCCTCGATCGCAGCGAGCTGCGCATCGACTTGCTTGCGCCGGCGCTCGTCGATCTGCGCATCCGCGACGGCGGCGGCGCCGTCGTCGCGACCCTCGCACAGGCCACGCCGATGCCGGCCGGCACGACGCGGCTGGACTGGAACGGCAGCGGCCTGCCCGACGGCAGCTACCAGATCGACGTCGTCGCGCAGTCCGCAACCACGCCAGAACTGCGCGAAACCGCACTGCTCGCCGCCGTGCTGGATACGCAGGCGCCACAAGTCAGCGTGCTCACGCCGGCCGGCGACGTGACCGGCGCTGCCGGTACCGTGACCTTCCGCATCGACGAACCGTATCCGGACCGCTTCGATGCGCGCCTGCTCGCCGCAGGCGGTGCCGTGCAGGCCCAGCTCGCCGGCGGCGGCAGCGGCGTGCAGACCCTGGCGACCCTGAGCGGCCGCGCCGACGGCGACTATCGCATCGCGATCCAGGCCCAGGACCGCGCCGGCAATCGTAGCGATGTCGAACGGAATTTCGTGCTCGACACCATGGCCCCGCAGGCCGCATTGACCGCGCCGATCGAACACAGCGTGCTGCCGCGCGGCGGCGCGTCCGTCAGCATCGCCGGCACGGCGACGGATGCACAGTTCGAGAGCTACAAGATCGAGCTCCTGCCCGGCACGAGCGACAGCGGCCCGCTGCTGGCCAGCGGCAACGGCGCGGTCGAGGCGGCCGAGCTCGGCCGCTGGACCGTGACCGAAGCCGACGGCGACTACCGCCTGCGCCTGCGCGTGCGCGACCGCGCCGGCAACGAGAGCCGCGCCGAGCGCCGCGTCGCGGTCGACGGCAC
>NZ_JANFVR010000168.1 GCF_024609805.1 Tahibacter caeni
GCCCTCGGTCACGAGCGCGCGGCCGGCGCGGCCGGCGATCGGCGCGGTGACCGCGGCATAGCCGAGGTTCAGCCGCGCGGCCTCGACGTCGGCCTGGGCCTGGCGCACCGCGGCCGCGCTCGTGCGCTGCGCGGCGACCGCGTCGTCGAGATCCTGCTTGGCGATGACGCCGCGCGCGGAGAGATCCTGATAGCGCTTGGCCTTCGCGTCGGCGTTGGCCGCATTGGCGCGGGCCTGGCCGAGCGCGGCGTCGCGCGCGCCGAGCGCGGCCTTCAGCGGCGCCGGATCGATCTCGAACAGCGGCTGGCCGGCCTTCACATCGCTGCCTTCGACGTAGAGGCGGCGCTCGACGATGCCCGGCACGCGCGCGCGGACTTCGGCCGTGCGCGTCGCGGCGAGGCGGCCGACCAGGTCGCGCGTCAGCGGCACGGCGCCGGCCCTGGCGACGACGACGCCGACTTCGGGCGGTGGCGGAGCTTGCGGCGCTTCGTTCTTCTTGCCGCAGGCGGCAAGGCTCAGCAGGAGGACGGTGGGAAGGAGCAGGCGCAGGGGCTGCGGGCTCATGAGGGCATCCTTGGCGAGGGTGTTGTAGACGGGGAACTGCTGGCCGCAGGCGGACGATACGCCCTCAGGAACGCATCGATCACGCGGTCGGCCCAGTCGGCGCGCTGCTGCGGGGTATCGCGGCCGGCCAGGCCGAGGCGGCGGCGGTCGATGTCGAAGCCGACCAGCATGCCGAGCAGCATTTCGGCCAGCGCAGACGGGTCTTCGTGCCTGAGCTCGCCGCGGTCCATGGCCGCAGCGAGGCAGTCGGCCAGGCGCTGCTGTATCGACAGCGCGCCGGCGTTGAACAGCGCCCGGGCCTCTTCGGGAAAGCGCGCGATGTCGGTGGTCAGCATGCGCACGGCGGTGACCGTGCGCGGTTCGGCCAGGTGTTCGAGATGCGCGCGCGCGAACTGGCGCAGGGCGCTTTCGAGATTCTCGCAATCGGTCGCGAGGTTGGCGCCGATCGGGCCGAGCAGCTCGTTGACGACGCTGCGGAACAGGCCTTCCTTGCTGCCGAAATGCGCGTAGACGGTCTGCTTGGAACAGCCGGCGCGCTGGGCCACGGCGTCCATGCTGACCGCGTAGCCCATTTCGAACATGAGCTCGATCGCGGCCTCGCGCATGCGCTGGTGGCGCCGGGAGGTGCTGGAGACGGAAGCGGGCATGGGGTTGGACTGTACCGTCCAGTTCAGGAATCGGCGCAGGATAGCGGCGGGTCGCCGCCGCGTCGACCGCCTATCGACCAAAGTCGGCATTCATGGCGCGCCGCAGCAAAGCGGCCCCGTGCCTGCGCTCTGCAATGGCACTGGTAATCGGCAGCGTGGGCGGAGCACTGCAGCAGGTCTATGACCCAGCGTTAAACGCCCGTTTTTTAGGGAATTTTCGGCTGGATTCAGCGGACTTGGAGGCGTATCCTGCGCGCCCCTTCGTCCAGGTTTCTAGGGAAGCCAATGTCCGCCAAGAGCGAGAATGTGCAGGCGCCGGCCGTCGAGGCCGTGCTGACGGAACTCAAGAGCACGCTGAGCGCAGCCAGGCTCAAGGAGGCGCAGGCGTTCACGTCGCACCTGCTGCATCGCGTGACGGAGGAAGATCTCGCCGCGCGGCCCGCGGCGCAGTGGGCCGCGATGGCCCGCGACCTGCTCGAGTTCGTGCGCGTGCGCAAGGCCGGCGCCTCGTCGGTTCGCGTGTTCAATCCGACGCTCGAGGAACAGGGCTACGAATCCGCCCATACCGTGATCGAAGTCGTCACCGAGGACGCGCCGTTCCTCGTCGACTCGGTCGGCATGGCCGTCAGCGCCGCCGGTCTGCTGGTCCACGCGATCGTGCATCCGGTCTACCGCATCGAACGCGACGCCGGCGGCCATGTGCTGTCGCTGGCCGCCGAAGGCAAGGGCAAGGCCGAATCGGTCATGCATTTCGAGACCAGCCGCGTGGCCGAGGCCGAAGAGCTCAAGCGCCTGCAGCAGGGCGTGGCGCGCGCGCTGCACGACGTGCGCGCCGCGGTGAACGACTGGCAGGCCATGCGCGAAAAGATGCTGCAGCTGTCGCGCGAACTGCCGCAGCGCAAGCTGCCGGTCGACGCGGCCGGCGTGGCCGAGGCGCAGGAATTCCTGAACTTCGTCGCGAACGACCATTTCACGTTCCTCGGCTACCGCGAATACGTCGTCGACAAGGCCAACGGCGTCGACGCGCTCGTGACCGTGCCGAACTCGGGCCTGGGCATTCTCCGGCAGGACGAGGATGCCGCGCCGCGTCCGCTGAACACGCTGGTCGCGCGCGAGCTGCCGCAGTCGGGCTCGACCGATGCGATCATCCTGACCAAGACCAACGCGCGCGCGACGGTGCATCGCCCGGGCTACATGGACTACATCAGCGTGCTCGGCTTCAACGACGCCGGCGTGCCGGTGACCGAGCAGCGCTTCCTCGGCCTGTTCACCTCGGGCGCCTACATGCGCCGCCCGCAGGACGTGCCGCTGGTGCGGCAGAAGGTCGAATCGGTCATGGCCCGCTCGGGCCTCAAGCGCGAATCGCATTCGGGCAAGGCGCTGCGCCACATCCTCGAGACGCTGCCGCGCGACGAGCTGTTCCAGGCCACCGAGGACGAGCTGTTCGCGACCGCGATGGGCATCCTGCAGCTGCAGGAACGCACGCGCTCGCGCCTGTTCGTGCGCCGCGACAAGTACGGCCGCTTCTTCTCCTGCCTCGTGTTCATTCCGCGCGACCGTTTCGACAACGCGACGCGCGAGCGCATCGAGGCCATGCTCAAGCGCGCGCTGCACGGCGACCGCGTCGATTCCACCGTGCAGGTCGGCGAGTCGGCGCTCGCGCGCCTGCATCTCGTGATCCGGCCCAAGCCCGGCGAACGCGCCAAGTACGACGTCGCCGAGATCGAGGCCAAGCTCGGCCAGATCGTGCGCAACTGGTCCGACGAGCTGCGCGACGCGCTGGTGCAGAAGCACGGCGAGGACAAGGGCCTCAAGCTCGCCAACCGCTACGGCAAGGCGCTGCCGGCCAGCTACATCGAGGAAGTCACGCCGCACTTGGCCGTCGCCGACGTCGAGGCCGCCGCGGCGCTGAAGACGCCCGACGACATCCGCCTGTCGCTGTACCGCGCGCGCAAGAAGGGCGACGGCCTGCGCTTCAAGCTGTTCCGCTACGGCGCGCCGATCACCCTGTCCGAAGCGCTGCCGATGCTCGAGAACATGGGCCTGAAGATCCTGTCCGAGCACCCGTACGAGATGGACCTCGGCGAATCGACGATCTCGATCCAGGACTTCGACGTGCAGACCGCCGCGGCCTGCGAGTTCGACATCGACGAAGTGCGCGAGGCGTTCCAGAACGCGTTCGAACGCATCTGGCGCGGCCAGGCCGAGAACGACGGCTTCAACAAGCTCATCCTCGGCGCGCAGATGGACTGGCGCCAGGTGTCGATGCTGCGTGGCTATTGCAAGTACCTGCTGCAGACCGGCGTGCCGTTCTCGCAGGCCTACATGGAAGCCACTCTGAACCAGTACCCGGCGATCGCCGGCCTGCTGGTCGAGCTGTTCGAGGCCAAGTTCGATCCGGCGCGCGAGAGCGCGAGCAAGAGCCACGTGGAGCAGGCGCGCAAGCGCCTGGCCAAGGAGCTCGACGCGCTCGTGCCCGAGGACGTGCGCACGAGCAACGCGCTCGCGTTCGAGACCTTGTACGCCGCGCGCGGCGAATCGCGCGAAGCCCAGGCCGACGGCATCATCGGCGTGATCCGCGTGCTGCTCGACCGCGTCGCGAGCCTCGACGAGGACCGCATCCTGCGCAGCTTCATGGGCGTGATCCGCGCGACCCTGCGCACGAGCTTCTACCAGCTCGACGGCGGCAAGCCCAAGGACTACGTCAGCTTCAAGTTCGACCCGGCGCAGGTGCCCGACCTGCCCAAGCCCAAGCCCTATCGCGAGATCTTCGTCTACTCGCCGCGCGTCGAAGGCGTGCACCTGCGCTTCGGTCCGGTCGCGCGCGGCGGCCTGCGCTGGTCCGACCGCCGCGAGGACTTCCGCACCGAAGTGCTCGGCCTGGTCAAGGCGCAGATGGTCAAGAACACGGTCATCGTGCCGGTCGGTTCCAAGGGCGGCTTCTTCGTCAAGCGTCCGCCGGTCGGCGGCGACCGCGACGCGCAGCTCGCCGAGGGCATCGCCTGCTACCGCATGTTCATCAACGGCCTGCTCGACATCACCGACAACATCGTCGACGGCCAGATCGTGCATCCGCGCGACGTCGTGCGCCACGACGGCAACGATCCGTACCTCGTCGTCGCCGCGGACAAGGGCACGGCCACGTTCTCCGACATCGCCAACTCGATCTCGGCCGACCACGGCTTCTGGCTCGGCGACGCGTTCGCCTCGGGCGGCTCGGTCGGCTACGACCACAAGGGCATGGGCATCACGGCCAAGGGCGCCTGGGAGTCGGTCAAGCGCCACTTCCGCGCGCTGGGCCGCGACTGCCAGAGCGAGGACTTCACCTGCGTGGGCATCGGCGACATGTCCGGCGACGTGTTCGGCAACGGCATGCTGCTGTCCAGGCACATCCGCCTCGTCGCCGCATTCGACCACCGCCACATCTTCCTCGATCCGAATCCCGACGCGGCCATCTCGTTCAAGGAGCGCACGCGCATGTTCGCGCTGCCGCGCTCGTCGTGGGCCGACTACGACACGGGCCTGATCTCCAAGGGCGGCGGCGTGTTCCCGCGCACGGCCAAGACGATTCCGGTCTCGCCGGAAATCCGCGCCGCGCTCGGCATCGCCGAGGACGTGAGCCAGCTCTCGCCGAACGACCTCATGCGCGCGATCCTGAAGGCACCCGTCGATCTGCTGTGGAACGGCGGCATCGGCACCTACGTCAAGGCCGAGGCCGAGACCAACGCCGACGCCGGCGACCGCGCGAACAACGCGATCCGCATCAACGGCAAAGAGCTGCGCTGCAAGCTCGTCGGCGAAGGCGGCAACCTCGGGATGACCCAGCGCGGCCGCATCGAGGCGTCGATGAACGGCGTGCTGCTGAACACCGACTTCATCGACAACTCGGCCGGCGTCGACACCTCCGACCACGAAGTCAACATCAAGATCCTGCTCGGCGACGCCGTGCAGCGCGAAGAGCTCACGCTCGAGGCGCGCAACGTGCTGCTCGCCGACATGACCGACGAGGTCGAACGCCTCGTGCTCAACGACAACTATCGCCAGAACCAGGCGATCAGCGTCATGGAACGCATGTCGGTCAGCCGTCTCGGCGCCAAGCAGCATTTCGTGCGCACCCTGGAAGCGCAGGGCCTGCTCGACCGGCAGATCGAATTCCTGCCGTCGGACGCCGAGTTCGCCGAGCGCAAGGCGCGCGGCCTGGGCCTGACGCGTCCGGAGCTGTCGATCCTGCTGTCGTACTCCAAGATCGTGCTGTTCCAGCAGCTGCTCGATTCGGACGTGCCCGAAGACGCCTATCTGTCGCGCGAGCTCAAGCGCTATTTCCCCGAGCCGCTGCAGGAAAAGTATTCGGCGCACATGGAGCGCCACCGCCTCAAGCGCGAGATCATCGCGACCGCGGTGACCAACTCGATGATCAACCGCATGGGCGCGACCTTCGTGCTGCGCATGCAGGAAGACACGGGCCAGGCGCCGGCGCCGGTGGCCAAGGCCTACACGATCGCGCGCGAAGTGCTCGATGCGCGCGAACTGTGGGCCGGCATCGAGGCGCTGGACGGCAAGGTCAACGGCAACGCGCAGATCGACGCGCTGCTCGTGATCTGGCAGCTGCTGCGCAACATGACGCGCTGGCTGCTGAACCAGCCCGGCGAGTCGCTGGACATCGCCAAGGCCGTCGCGCGCTACCAGCCGGGCATGCTCGCGCTCAAGCGCGGGCTCATCGACACGCTGTCGCCGAGCGAGCGCGCCGCATTCGACGCGGCCCGCGAGCGCTGGGTCGGCCAGGGCTTTCCGGACGAGCTGGCCGCGCAGCTGGCCGGCGTGCCGGCGCTGGTCTCGGCGTTCGACATCATCGACACGGCGCAGGACAACGGCCTCGACGTGGCGCGCGTCGCGCAGGTGCATTTCGCGCTCGGCGAAGCGCTGCACCTGAAGTGGCTGATGTCCAAGGTCGAGGAACTGCCGGTCGAGACGCGCTGGCACGCGCATGCGCGCGGCTCGCTGCGCGACGAGCTGTACCAGCAGCATCGCGCGCTGGCCGCACAGGTGCTCAAGGGCGGCAAGGGCGGCGGCGCCGAACTCGTCGAGCAGTGGCTCAACCGCGACGACGCCTCGCTGAAGTTCACGCTCGGCATGTTCGCCGACATGCGCAGCCAGGTCGTGACCGACTATCCGATCGTCTCGGTCGCGGTCCGCCGCCTGGCCCAGCTCGTGCAGGCCGGCGCGCGCTGATCGCCGCAGGCCCGGCGGCTCCGGCCGCCGGGCCGCGGATCGACGCGGCGGTCTGCCGATCGCCGCAATTGCATCGCGATCGCGGGTTACACTCGGCCGCCACCCCGGACAGCCGTGCCTGCGATGCGCCAGCGCCTCCATTTTGTCGCGAGCAAGACCGAAGAAGCCCAGGCCGCGCTCGCGCTGATGCGCGAACGCTACGGCGACGCGCCGATCGACGAGGCCGAGGTCATCGTCGCGCTCGGCGGCGACGGCTTCATGCTGCAGACCCTGCACCGGCACAACACGCGCGGCCTGCCGGTCTACGGCATGAAGCTCGGCACGGTCGGCTTCCTGATGAACCAATATCAGGTCGACACGCTCGACGAGCGCATCGCGCGCGCGCAGCCGACCGTGCTGCGGCCGCTGGTCATGGAAGTGCAGACCGAATCCGGTTCCAGCGTCACGGCCACGGCGTTCAACGAGGTCTCGCTGCTGCGCCAGACCAAGCAGGCCGCGCACGTGCGCGTCTCGCTCAACGGAGCAGTCAAGCTCGAGGAGCTCGTCTGCGACGGCATCCTGCTGTCCTCGCCGGCCGGCTCCACCGCCTACAACCTGTCCGCGCACGGCCCGATATTGCCGCTGGGCTCCAGCGTGCTCGCGATGACGCCGATCAGCCCGTTCCGGCCGCGCCGCTGGCGCGGCGCGATCCTGCCGTCGGCGACCCAGGTGCGCTTCGAGGTGCTCGACCACTACAAGCGTCCGGTCAGCGCGACGGCCGATTCCTACGAGGTCCGCGACATCGTCGAGGTCACCGTGCACGAATCGCGCGAGCGCGTCATGAACCTGCTGTTCGATCCCGAGCACAACCTCGAGGACCGCATCCTCAACGAGCAGTTCGAGGTCTGAAGTCCGGCCGCGGCGGACTCGGCGGCGGCCGGCGGCGAGTTGTCGCCGTCTGTTTGCACCGGTTGCGCATTCGCGGCTATCGTCGAACGCCTGGGCGCGTCGTCCGCAGGGGAGGCAGACGGCCGCCGACCGCGCGCCAGAGCACCGCAGCTGCCACTCTCTTGGGGGACTCTCACCGATGCATTCACTCTCACTGCGTTCGTTGCTCGTCCGGGCCACGCTCGCCCTTGCGGCAACCTGCACCGCGCTGGCCGGCCATGCGGCCGATGTCGATGCCGTGCTCCGGACCGAGGCCGCCACGGGCAAATCGGTCGACACCTTGATCGTGCTGCGTGCCAAGGCGCCGAAATCGCTGCTGAGCAACGCCGGCAGCTATCTCGAGCGGCGCCGCGCCCTGGTCGAGATGCTGCGCGCGACGGCCGACGTGACCCAGGCCGACCTGCGCGGCTGGCTCGACGCGCAGGGCGTACCGTACCGGCCGTTCTGGATCACCAACGCGATCCAGGCGCAGCTGACGCCGGCCCAGCTCGAGGCGCTGGCCGCGCGCAGCGACGTCGAGGCGATCGGTTCCAACGCCGCGATCGCGCTGCGGCTGCCGGCGCCGGAAGAAACCGCGTCGCTGCCGCTCGCGCCGGATGCGATCGAATGGGGCGTCAACAAGATCAAGGCGCCGCAGGTCTGGGCGCGCGGCATCAACGGCGCCGGCGTCGTCATCGCCGGCCAGGACACCGGCATACGCTGGACGCATACGGCCATCAAGGGCAAATACCGCGGCTGGGACGCGGTCAACCAGGTCGCCGACCACAACTACAACTGGCACGACTCGATCCACTCGGCCAACGCGAGCTGCCCGGCCGATTCGCCGCAGCCCTGCGACGACGACAGCCACGGTTCGCACACGATCGGCACGATGGTCGGCGACGACGGCGGCAGCAACCAGGTCGGCGTCGCGCCCGGCGCGAAGTGGATAGGCTGCCGCAACATGAACGCGGGCAACGGTACGCCCGCGACCTACAACGAGTGCGCGCAGTGGCTGCTCGCGCCGACCGATCTCGCCGGCGCGAACCCGGACCCGGACAAGGCGCCCGACGTCATCAGCAATTCCTGGGGCTGCCCGGCGTCGGAAGGCTGCACGGCGATCGCGGGCACCGAGATCCGGACGGCGATCGAGAACCTGATCGCCGGCGGCATCATGTTCGTCGCCTCGGCCGGCAACGAAGGCTCGTCCTGCAGCACGATCGGCTCGGCGCCCGGCACGCTAGACAACGTGTTCACGATCGGCTCGACGACGTCGGCCGACGCGATGTCGACGTTTTCGAGCCGCGGCCCCGTCGCCGCGGGCCCCGGCACGGGCGCATCGAACAAGCCCGACGTGGTCGCGCCCGGTTCCAGCGTGCGCTCGATCACGAATGCCAGCGACACGGCCTACGGCAGCAAGAGCGGCACGAGCATGGCCGCGCCGCACGCGGCCGGCGCGGTCGCGCTGATGATGCAGCTCCATCCCGGCCTCAAGGGCAATCCTGCCGCGGTCGCGGCTCTGCTGCGCTCCACCGCCGTGCCGCTGACCAGCAGCACGCAGACCTGCGGCGGCATCGCGCCGACCACGTTCCCGAACCCGGTGCAGGGCTACGGCCAGATCGATCTCGTCGCGGCGTTCGACAAGGCCGAGAAGATCTTCGCCGACAATTTCGAAGCGCCGGTGCGGTAAGCCGGCTCCGGCGTTCGCGCCGCCGGAGCCGCCGCGCTCCGGCGGCTCCGCGCAGCGGCGCGCTACACTGCGTCTCATGGACGAAACACCGCTGCCCGTTGCCGCCGACACCGTCGACGACCGCCTCGTCGTCGCGATTTCGTCGCGCGCGCTGTTCGATCTCGGCGAAAGCCACGCGCTGTTCGAGCGCGAAGGCCTCGACGCCTACCGCAACTACCAGATGCAGCACGAGGACGATCTGCTCGCGCCGGGCATCGCGTTTCCGCTCGTGCAGAAGCTGCTGCGCCTGAACCAGAGCCGCAGCGGCGCGCCGCGCGTCGAAGTCATCCTGCTGTCGCGCAACTCGGCCGACACCGGCCTGCGCATCTTCAATGCGATCGAGCACTACGGTCTCGCTATCGAGCGCGCCGCGTTCACGAACGGCGCGCCGACGCATGCCTATGTGCAGCCGTTCGCTGCCGACCTGTTCCTGTCGGCGCATCCCGAGGACGTCGCGCACGCGCTGGCCGCCGGCGTCGCGGCCGCGACCATCCTGCCGTCGAAGGCGCCGACCGCGGCGTCGGAGCAGCTGCGCATCGCGTTCGATGGCGACGCCGTGCTGTTCGGCGACGAGTCCGAGCGCGTCTCGCAGGAACAGGGCCTCGCCGCGTTCCACCGCCACGAGACCGAGCATGCGGCGCATCCGCTGCCGGGCGGCCCGTTCCGCGGCTTCCTCGATGCGCTGCATCGCATCCAGGGCGCGTTCTCGCTGGAGCAGTCGCCGATACGCACGGCCCTGGTCACGGCGCGCTCGGCGCCGGCGCACAAGCGCGTGATCCTGACCCTGCGCGCCTGGGGTGTGCGCATCGACGAGGCGCTGTTCCTCGGCGGCCGCGACAAGGGGCCGTTCCTCGAAGCGTTCGGCGCCGACATCTTCTTCGACGACTCGCGCGCGAACGCCGAGTCGGCGCGGCGTCACGTCGCGACCGGCCACGTGCCGCACGGCGTCTCCAACGAGCCCAAGCCCTGATGCGCCGACTATCGGGATGGGTTGCGGTTGCGGTCGCCGTCGCGCTCGTCGCGGCCGTGGCCTATGTCGGGATGAAGCCGGCGCCGACGCCGCCAACTGCGGTGCCGGCGCCGGCCACAGCGGCGACGGCAGTGCCGACAGCGGCGGCAGCGGTCGCTGCGGCGCCGGCCAC
>NZ_JANFVR010000169.1 GCF_024609805.1 Tahibacter caeni
GAGGACGACCGCGCCGGCGCCGAGCAGGCGCGACACCACGGCCGCGTCGGTCGCCGCGACGGCCTCGCGGCGCGCCGGCAGGCCGACGCTCGTCGCCCAGCCGGCCACGTCGATGTTGTCCTTGATCGCGACCGGAATGCCGTCGAGCCGGCCGAGCGCGCGTCCGCCGGCGCGGCGTTGCGCGCTGGCCGCGGCCTGGGCGCGGGTCAGCGCCGGATCCAGACCGATGTAGGCGTTCAGTGTCGGATTCTGCGCGGCGATCGCGGCGAGATAGGCTTCGGCCAACTGCACCGCATCGATGCGGCCCGAGGCCAGCCAATGCAAGGTCTGGCAGGTACTCGCCGCACGTATGCGCAGGGCGTCCAGCTCGGCCGACGACGTGTTCATCCACAAGCTCCCTGTCCGATGGAACGGCTAGCCTCGGCGCACGGAACGATTTGCGCAAGTCGCCGCGCAGTATTTTTTACGCGGGAACGTTAGGATTCCGCGTACACGAGCCCGGAACGCCGCATCGCCGATGAACGACAGCCAGCGCCCCGATCCACCCGCCGCGCCCGGGCGCCGCGGGCTGCGTTCTTCGCGCAAGCCGCGCTACCTGCAGGTCGCCGACGAACTGCGCGACGAACTGCGCCGCGGCGACCATCCGGTCGGCGGCATGCTGCCGACCGAGGCGCAGCTCTGCGAACGCTTCGGCATCAGCCGCTACACCGCGCGCGAAGCGCTGCGCACGCTCGAGGAAATGGGGCTGATCGCGCGCCGCCGGGGTTCCGGCACCAAGGTGCGCAGCGCAGAACCGCAGGTGCGCTACAACCAGTACGTGCGGTCGATCGACGACCTGCTGCAATACACGCAGGCCACGCGCTTCCAGCTGCGCCACAGCGACCGGCTCGTCGCGGACGCGACCCTGGCCGGCTGGCTCGACGTGCGCGCCGGCACCGAATGCGTGCTGCTGCACGGCATCCGCTATCAGCGGCGCATGCTCAAGCCGTTCTGCATCACCGACGTCTACCGGCGCGCGAGCATGCAGGGCCTGCCGCCGGGCTTCGCCCGCGTCGAGGACGCGATGCGCGCGCTGATCGAAGGCGAGCTGTTCGCGCGCGTCGGCCTCGTCGAACAGAGCCTGTCCGCGGTCGCGCTCGACGCCGAGCAGGCCGACCAGCTCGAAGTCGAGCCGGGCACGCCGGCGCTGCGCACGTTGCGGCGCTACTTCGACCCGAAGAGCCGCATCCTGCTCGTCGCGATGACCCTGCACCCCGGCGACGTGTTCTCCTACGTGACGCGCTACGAACGCTCGGACGTGATGCGCGGCGTCTGAACCGCCGCGCAGGTCAGACGCAGGTCAGATACAGGTCACCTTGCCGCCGAGCTTGTTGTTCTTGTTCGCCGAGGCCTGCACCGCGCCGCAGAGCATCTGCGATTCCTGCTCGGTCATGCCCCAGCCGAGCAGCACCGCGCGGCGCGGCGCGCCCGGGCCGCTGTCGACCTGCACGTGCGCGTAATGCACGCTGGCCGCCTGGCCGTCGAGCATGCGGTGATAGCGCGGCTCGACGTCGCGCGAGCATTCCAGGTTCTTGATGCGGCAGCTGAGCTTGCTGCCGGCCGGGCACAGCCCGAGCAGCTTCGTGCCGGTGGCGCCTTTTTCGCAGTCGCCGGCCGGCGGCCGCTCTTCGACCGCGACGAGCTCGATCTCGCGCTGATCTCCCTGCATGAGCATGCGCACTTCCATGTAGCCGTCGTAGTTGACGGCGTCGGCGACCGGCGCGTCTCCGGGCTTGCCGGCGCCGCCGCCGATGATCCGATACGCCGCGAACGTGAGCACGAGCACGACGAGGATGACTCTCCACATGACCTTTATCCCCCTGATGGATGTCCGAACCGCAGCCGCGCGGCGCCGGCCGGGCAGGAGCCGCCGGATCGCCGAAGGTGCCGCGGGGAAATGCGAATCGCCCCTCCCAGACCGATTCGCGGCGCTAGCCTAGCCGATCGCGGCGGGCTCCGCAGGCCGGGCCGACGGACGGCGCCCGCCGGACGGTTGGATTGCCGGCTCAGTCCGTAGCGCCGACAATCGGCCTCTTTCTCGCCTCTAGCCGGAGTCCGCCATGAGCGAACGCGATGTCATGGAATACGACGTGATCACGGTCGGCGCAGGTCCGGCCGGCCTCGCCTTCGCCATCCGCCTGAAGCAGCTCAAGCCCGACATCCGCGTCTGCGTCATCGAGAAAGCCTCGACCGTCGGTGCGCACATCCTGTCCGGTGCCGTCATCGAACCCGAACCGCTGAACGAGCTGTTGCCGGAATGGGGCAAGAACCCGCCGCCGATCTGCGTGCCGGTGACCAAGGACGAGTTCTACTGGCTGCGCGACAAAGAACGCGCCGTCAAGCTGCCCGTGGTGCCGCCGCAGATGCACAACAACGGCAATTTCATCGTCTCGCTCGGCGCGCTCTGCGCCTGGCTCGCGCCGCAGGCCGAAGCGCTCGGCGTCGAGATCTATCCGGGCTTCGCCGCGGCCGAGCCGCTGTTCAACGACGCCGGCGCGGTCTGCGGCGTGCGCATCGGCGACATGGGCGTGGCCAAGGACGGTTCGCACAAGCCCGGCTATACCCAGGGCATCGACATCACCGCGCCGATCACCGTGCTCGGCGAAGGCGCGCGCGGCCATCTGTCCAAGCAGCTGATCGCCAAGTACGCGCTCGACAAGGACAGCGATCCGCAGACCTGGTCGATCGGCATCAAGGAACTGTGGCAGCTGCCGCCGGGCCGCGTCGAACCCGGCAAGGTGGTGCACACCCTGGGCTGGCCGGCCGACAACGCGACCTACGGCGGCGGCTTCGTGTATCACCTGGACCAGGACCGCGTCGCGATCGGCTACGTGACGGGCCTGGACTATTCCGATCCGCTGCTGTCGCCGTTCGAGCTGTTCCAGCAACTCAAGAACCATCCGAGCTTCAAGCCGCTGCTCGACGGCGGCAACGTCGTTTCCTACGGCGCGCGCGCGATCGTCGCCGGCGGCTGGCAGTCGCTGCCCAAATGCGAGATGCCCGGCGCGATCCTGGTCGGCGACGCCGCCGGCCTGCTCAACGTGCCCAAGATCAAGGGCACGCACCAGGCGCTGCGCTCCGGCATGCTCGCGGCCGAGCACATCGCCGCGACGAATTCGGCCGAAGGCTGGGACGCGAAGCTGCGCGCCTCGGCCGTGGCCAAGGAGCTGCACAAGGTCCGCAACATCAAGCCGGGCTTCCACAAGGGCCTCTGGCTGGGCCTGGCCAACGCCGGCTGGGAAACGCTGACCGCCGGCCTGTCGCCGTGGACCCTGAAGAACCACGCCGACTGGAAGCAGCTCGAGAAGATCGGCCAGTACGAGGCACCCAGGCGCGACTTCGCCGAACGTACGCTGCCGCCGCGCGACCGCCTGGCCGCGGTCTACTTCGCCGCGACCGAGCACGACGAAGACCAGCCCGTGCACCTGCAGGTGCTCGACACGAACATCTGCGTGACGCGCTGCGCCGAGGAATACCAGAACCCGTGCCAGCGCTTCTGCCCAGCCGGCGTCTACGAGATCGTGACCGAGGAAAGCGGCAAGCGCCTGCAGATCAACGCCGCGAACTGCGTGCACTGCAAGACCTGCGACATCAAGGACCCCTACCAGATCATCAACTGGGTCACGCCGGAGGGCGGCGCGGGGCCGAATTACCAGAATCTCTGACCAATGCCGTCGCGCCCAGCCTGTTCGGCCGCCGCGGCATCCTGCTGTGCACCTATAGCGTCGAAAGCACCGTGCTGCGCCACCTGGCCGAACAGCGCGGCCAGCTCGCCGGCCGCGACGAGGAGTTCGTCGCGCTGATCGCCGACATCGAACGCGAAGAGCAGGAACATCGCGACCACGGCCGCGCCTTCGCCGCGGCCCCGGGCCCCGCGCTGAGCGCGATCGACATGCTCGCGCGCACGGCGACCGAATTCGCGATACGGCTGTCGCTGCGTTTCTGATACGCGTCGTCAGGCCGCCGGCGCGGCCTCGTACAGCTCCAGCGGCAACCCATCCGGATCGGCCAGGAACACGAAGCGCCGGCCGGTGTATTCGTCGGTGCGGATGTCCTGCACAGCCACGCCGCGGGCGAGCAGTTCGCGGCGACAGGCCGCCACGTCGGCGACGGCGAAGCACAGATGGCGCAGGCCGCAGGCTTCGGGCCAGGACGGCCGCGGCGGCGGCGAGGGAAACGAGAACAGTTCGATCTGGCCGCCGTCGGGCAGGGCGAGATCGAGCTTCCAGGAGTCGCGGTCGGCGCGGTAATTCTCGGCAATGACGGCGAGGCCGAGGACTCCGGTGTAGAAGCGCCGCGACACGGCGTAGTCGGAGCAGATGATCGCAACGTGGTGCAGGCGCAGCAGCATGGCGCATCTTGCCGCGCGGGCCGGCCGCGCGACAAGGCGCGTGACCGGCCGATAGCCGATGGATCGGCCCGGCGGCAGCGCGGTCGAGCCGCGCTGCCGCCTCCGCGTCAGGTCTTCCTCACGGATCGAAGCCGTTTCCGAAGATGCGGTCCGGCGGCGTGTAGCTGCCGGTGATGGCCTGGTTGCTCAGCGCCGTATACGCCAGCACGCTGACGAGATAGGTGCCGGCCGCCGGCGGGTTGGCGATGTTGCAGGTCTCGTTCGCGGTCGCGCCGGCCGATTCGCAGATCACCTCGCCGTCGAGCAGGACGGTCAGGTCGGCGTCCTCGTTGGCCGGGCCGGTCGTCACGAAGCTCAGGTTGGTCGCGCCCGCGGGCACCTGTAGCGAATAGCGCAGCTCGTCGTTCTGCGCGGCGCTCTGGCCCGAGATCGTCACGCCGTTGGTCAGCGGCACCGGCGGCGCGAACAACCGCACGACGCGCGAGAAGCTCGCGTTCGCGCCGTCGTCGTCGGTCACGGTCAAGGTGACGGTATAGCTGCCGTAGGTCGCGTAAGTGTGTACCGGATTGGCCTGCGCCGACGCCGGCGTGCCGTCGCCGAAATTCCAGCTGTAGCTCGCGATGGTGCCGTCGAAGTCGATCGCGCTGCTCGTGAACGTGGCCGTCAGGTCCGCGACGACCGCGCTGAAGTCCGGCGTCGGCGGCGCATTCGCGGCGCTCGTGCCGAGCACGACGCGCCAGGCCCCGCGGCTGTAGGTACCGGCGGTCAGCACGTGCGGCGCGTCGTCGATTTCGAGATCCGTGACGACCACGCCGAGCGGCAGGCCGGCGGAGAACGCGCTGAAGTTGTCGCCGCCGTCGGTGCTCTCGTACACGCCGATGTCGGTCGCGACGAAGATGCGGTTGGTGTTCAGCGGATCGACCGCGACGCTGTTGGCCGGCACGTTCGGCAGACCGGCGCCGACGGCGGCCCAGGTCGTGCCGCCCGTGGTCGAGCGGTACAGGCGCGAGGCGCCGAAGCCCGAGCGCGTGATGAACACGCGCTGCGCGTTGGTCGGATCCATCGCGACGTCCGAGACGATGCCGCCGGGATAGTCGCCGGTGACGTTCGTGAAGGTCGGCGTCGGCACCGAGGCGTCCGGGCTGGCATAGATGCGTCCGCCCGACGTGCCGACGTAGGTCGGCATCAGCACGCCGATCAGCTGCGGCGTGACGACCGACGCGGCGCTGCCCATGTTCGGCGACACGGCGGTCCAGCTGCTGCCGTTGGTCGGCATGCGGTACAGCGTATTGGACGAAGTGAACAGCAGGTTGCCCGCGGCCGCGAGCGGCGTGACCCACGGAAACGTCGACGACGCGGTCAGGCCCGTGCGCGGCACGAGTTCGTAGCTGCCGAGACTGCCGTTGGCTTCGGAGCGGACTATGGTCGGCAGGTTGCTGCTCGGATAGCTGGTCTGGAACACGCGCGAAGGCGTGCTCGGATCGACCGCGTTCATGAAGCCGTCGCCGCTCGCGAAGGTCAGGCCCCACTGCAGGCTCGTGCGGCGGCCCGAGGAGCCGTTGTCCTGCGCGCCGCCGAACACGATGTTGACGTCGTTCGGATGCACGGCGATGTCGTAGAACTGCGTGATGTTGAGATTGGCGTTCATGTTGACGTACGACAAGCCGCCGTCGTCGGAACGCCAGATGCCGCCGTCGGTGCCGACCCAGAAGCGGTTCGGATTGCTGGCCGAGTAGCGCACGACGTGGGTGTCCTGATGCACCTTCTGAGAGGTGCCCCAGGTGCTCGTCATGGCGGTCAGCGCGGCGCCGCCGTTGGTCGAGCGGAAATGGCGGATCGTGCCGAGCAGGATCGTCGCCGGATCGGTCGGATGCACGGCGACGGTCAGGTTGTAGGTGCATTGGCCTTCGCAGGCCGACGCATTGGTCTGGGTCCAGTTCGCGCCGCCGTCTACCGTGCGATAGAGCCGCGTGCCCTGCAGCGCATACAGCGTGTTGCTGTCGCTCGGCGACAGGGCCAGGCGCAGGCGCGAGCCGGTCGCGTTCAGGCCGCTGCTGACGTTGGTCCAGGTCGCGCCGCCGTCGGTGGACTTCGACACGCCGGTGTTGATCAGGCCCGCGTAGACCGTGTTCGTGCCGGGCACGAAGACGATGTCCTCGACGTTCGTGCTGAGCACGCGCGTCCAGGTCAGGCCGCCGTCGGCGGAGCGGAACACGCCGGCCCCGGCTAGCGTGCCGCTCGCGTTGCAGGTACCGGCGCCGCCGGCCAGGATCACGTTGCTGTCGGTCGGCTGCACCGCGACCGCGTTGACGATCGACAGCGGCATCGCCGTCGCGCCGCTGCCGTTGCGCGCGGTCCAGGTCGCGCCGGCGTCGGTGCTGACGAACACGCCCTGGCCGAAATAGCCCGCGCAGCCGCCGCCGTTCTTGTCGCCGGTGCCGACCCAGACCGTGTTGACGTTGTTCGGGTCCAGCGTGACCGCGCCGATCGGCAGGGTGCCGACCTGGTCGAACACCGGCGTCCAGCTCGCACCGGCATTCGTCGTCTTCCAGACGCCGCCCGCGGCGCTGCCGACGTAGACCGTGTCCTCGTTGCCGGGCACCGGCGTGATCGCGTTGATACGGCCGGCGACGCGGCCCATGATCCAGTCCGTCATCGTCATCGACGACGGGCCGACCGGTTGCCAGCTCTCGCCGGCCAGCTGCTGCTGCGGGTCCTTGCCGCGGCGTTCCAGCTGCAGCCGCTCGACCGCACCGGCGCGCTCGCGCGACGCATCCGGATTCGCGCGCAGGTCGCGCGTGCGTTCGAACCACAACTGGCGCTGCTCGATCTGCCAGGACTCCTCGCGCCCCTCGCCTTCGTCGAACGCGTCGGCATCGCCGAGCCGCGCCTCGGCGCGCTCGTCATCGTCCGGCGCGGCCAGGACCGGCGCGGACGGCAGCAACAGCAGACCGGCCAGCGCGCCCCAGGCGCGCCAGTCGCACAGCGACTTGCTCATGTGCATCTCCCCGAGAGAATGCGGCGGACCGCCGGACGCGGCCGCCAGTCCGCCGATGCTATGTCGGCCCGGGCACTGGCCTATAGACCATAAGTCATGCGGCCGCGGCCGGATGCGTATCGATCCGGCGGCGTAGCGCCATTGGGCCGCCCTACGCGCGCGGCCGGTCGGTCCCGGGCAGGCGTTCGTCCGGCCAGGCCGGCCAATACGCGACCGCGAGACCGGCCAGCAGCAGCAGGCCCCAGCCGTTGAACAGCCGCGGCAGCGACGGCATCGCGTCGAGCAGCTGGCGCAGCCAGTCCTGCCCCTGCCAGGCCAGACCCGCCGCGGCGAGCAGCAGCAGCAACGCGACGAGCGCCGCGGTCGCGCGGCGTTCCCAGCGCAGGTCGGGCAAGGCCGCGCATTCGACGCGGCGCGCGAGCAGGGCGGCGAAACCGGCCGGCGGCGCCGAATCCAGCGGTTCGCGCAGCGCGCGCGCGAGCAGGCGATAGGCCGGCGGCGCGTCGGCACCTTCCGCGCCGCGCTCCTGCGCCAGAGCACGTTCCTGCAGGGTCCATTCGCGTTCCTGGTCCGGCGTCAGCGGCGGCGTGTTCATGCGGAAACTCCGAAGCGGGTTTGCAGCAGCTCGCGCAGGCGCAGGCGGCTGCGGAACAGATGGCTCTTGATCGTGCCGGCCGGCAGGCCGCTGATCTGCACGATCTCGGGAATGCTGAGCTCGTCCAGGTGATACAGGGTCAGCAGCATGCGCGGCAGCGGCGCGAGCGCCTCGATCGCTGCCTGCAGCTGCTCGCGCAGCTGCGCGTCGGCCCAGGCGGATTCGAGATCGAAACCGTCGCTTTCCTGCAGCAGCGGATCCTCGTCGGCGTCGTCGCGGCCGGTTTCCTCCAGCGGCACCCGGCGCTTTTCCAGATGCCGCAGCGCGACCGCGTAGGCGACGCGGCCTATCCACGATTTCAGCGCGCTCTCGTAGCGGTACTGGTGCAGGTACTGGTGGACGCGCAGGAAGGTTTCCTGGCACAGCTCGCGCGTGTCCTCGGGGTGGCGCACGAGGCGCTGGATGATGTGCCAGCACAGCCCCTGGTGGTCGGCGACCAGGCGCTCGAACGCGCCCGCGCGCCGCGCGAGCACGGCTTCGACCAGCACGCGGTCCGGATTCATGGTCGGGGGCGCTCCATGCGTCGCAAGATACGGAATCGCCGCCCGCGGTTGCAGCGGCATCGCCGCGACGGCGAGACTTCGGCTTGCAACCGCCCGGCGCCGGTCCGTATCCCTATCCGCGAACGGCCCGCAGGCCCTGCGTCCAGGAAACCCCATGTCCGTCCAAGTGCTGGTCCCGATTGCGTTGTTCGGCAGCATCGCCTACGTCATCAAGCTGCTGATCGATGCGCGCATGCGCGTATTGCTGCTGCGCTCCGGCAGCTCCGACGAGCTGCTGCGCTCGATCCTCGAAGGCGAGGCGCTGCAGCGGCGCTACGCCTCGCTGCGCTCGGGCATCACCCTGCTGGCGCTGGCGTTCGGCTTCGCGCTGATCCAGGTGTTCGGCTGGGACGACATCACACCCGGCGCGATCGCCGTGCTCGCCGGCGCGTTCGGTGTCGGCAACCTCGCCTATTTCGCGCTGACCCATCGCCGCTAGTACCGCGGCGCGGCTATCGCCCCCCGGCGCATCGCGCCCGGAGAGGGCTCGACACGATGACGCCGTGTCGGCGGTTCCACGGACCGCACGCGAGCCTTCCGGACCCGCCGGGCATCCCGCGCCGCCGCTTGCGGCGCCGCAGCCCGCTGCCCGAGACTGCGGCCCCGTCTCCGGAGCGCGCGCGATGGTCAAGGACATTCCTGAAGCGGTTCGCGAAATCTGCCTGTCGTTTCCGGAGGCCGAGGAACTCTCCTCGCACGGCTCGCCGGATTTCCGCGTGCGCGGCAAGACCTTCGCGACCTATGTCGTCAACCACCACGGCGACGGCCGCGTCGCGCTGTGGCTGGGCTCGCCGCCGGGCGCGCAGGCGCAGTACGTGCGCGACGAGCCCGAGTATTTCTTCGTGCCGCCGTATGTCGGGCCGCGCGGCTGGCTCGGCGTGGAGCTCGACAAGGGCCTGTCGTGGAAACGCGTCGCCGCGCTCGTGCGCGAGGCCTACGAGAAAGTCGCGCCGGCCGCGCTGGCGAAGCAGATCGGCAAGACCATCCAGATCGCCGCACCGAAAGCGACGCTGAGCGCCGAGGAGCGCGATCCGCTGAATACGCCGGCGATGCAGCGCCTGATCCAGCCGCTGCGCGAATACTGCCTGTCGCTGCCCGACGTGGAGGAAGAACCGCGTTTCGGTTCGCCGTCCTGGCGCGCCGGCAAGCGCACGTTCGCGACGCTCTGGCGCTATGACGGCGTGCTGCGCTTCCTGTTCTGGGTCGGCATCGAACAGCAGAGCCTGTACACGGCCGACCCGCGCTTCTCGATTCCGCCGTACATGGGCCACAACGGCTGGATCGCGCTGAGCATCGGCAGCAAGCCGAACTGGAAGGAGATACGCAGCCTCGCGCTGCACAGCTACCGGCATTTCGCGCTCAAGCGCATGCTGGACCGGCTCGACGCGAACGCATGAGCGCCGCGCGACCGCATCGCCGCCGCGCCGGCTCCGCGACCGGCCGCGCTCAGCGCGCCGCCGTGCCGAGCAGGCGCTTGGACTCGGCGTAGACGCGGTTGTGCGTCTTGTCGGCCCGCTCGAATCCGGCGACGGCTTCGCCGAGCAGCGGCGCCGCGACCGCGCGGTCGCCGCCGCGCGCGAGCAGCAGGCCGCGCAGC
>NZ_JANFVR010000017.1 GCF_024609805.1 Tahibacter caeni
GCCGCCCGCCAGAACCCGCGGCCCGGGCGCCGCCGCAGCGGCCCTCGCACCGGCCGCGACCGGCGTCCCAGCGGCCGGTCCGGCCAGCGCCTACAATCCGCCGATGAAGACCGTCGCCCGCCTCGCCCTCGCGCTGCTCGCCCTGCATGCCGCCGCGGCCGAATCCAAAAAGATATACAAATTCACAGACGCCGCCGGCGTCGTCCATTTCACCGACCAGCCGCCGGTCACCGACCGCCCGGTGCAGGAAACCACGGTCAAGGTCGAACCCGGCGCGATGGTGCAGCTGCGCGTCGAAGGCCGCGACAGCCAGCGCCAGGCGCGCGTCTTCAACTATTTCGCCGGACCGGCGCAGATCGAGCTCAGCGTCGGCGACGTGCACAACATCGCGACCGACCCGCCGCTGCCGCTGACCGTGGTCCTGCAGGCGCGCGAGGAGCGCGTGGTGGCCAGCCTGCAGCAGACCGACCGCGCCCAGCCGGCCGGCTTCGAGCTGGCCCTGCGCGCGATTCCGGGCAGCCCCGACGCGCGCCACGAGGACGTGGAATACCGCTGGCCGCTGGCCGGCCATCCGGCGCGCATCCACCAAGGCTTCGACGGCGCGTTCAGCCACACCAGCGAGGAATCGCGCTACGCGATCGACGCGGCCGCCGACGAAGGCACGCCCGTCGTCGCCGCCCGCGACGGGGTGGTCATGGAGGTGCAGGACGACTACTACGGCGCAGGCCTCGACAAGGAAAAGTTCGCCACGCGCGCCAACGTCGTGCGCGTGCTGCACCGGGACGGCAGCATGGCCGTCTACGCTCACCTGCGGCCCGAAAGCGTCGGCGTGCAGCCCGGCAAGTACGTCTACGCCGGGCAGAAACTCGGCGAATCGGGCAATACCGGCTATTCCACCGGGCCGCACCTGCATTTCTGCGTGCAGGTCAACCGCGGCATGCGCCTGGTCTCGGTGCCGTTCCGCATGCGCGGTCCGGACGGGCCGCTGGATTTCAGGACCGCCGCGCCGGCGCGCGGTGCGGACCCGGCAGTGCCCGGCAGCTAGCCGCCAGGCCGCGGGACCGCCTGCAGCGCCATGCCCTGGGCTGGCAGCGGGGCTAGGCCGCGCGTTGCCCGCTATAATCCGCGCCCCCCACTGATACCGACTGCGGGTGCCGATCCGGTCCACCGGCGCCGCCTGCATCCTCGAAATGGCCGACCATCTCACCGAAACGCGGCGCCGCCGCACCTTCGCCATCATTTCGCATCCCGACGCGGGCAAGACCACCCTGACCGAAAAGCTGCTGCTGTTCGGCGGTGCGATCCAGATGGCCGGCAGCGTCAAGGGCCGCAAGGCCGCGCGCCATGCGACCTCGGACTGGATGGCGCTGGAAAAGGAGCGCGGCATCTCGGTGACGTCCTCGGTCATGCAGTTCCCGTACGAGGGCCGCATCGTCAATCTGCTCGACACGCCGGGCCATGCGGACTTCGGCGAGGACACCTACCGCGTGCTGACCGCGGTCGACTCGGCGCTGATGGTCATCGACTGCGCCAAGGGCGTCGAAGATCGCACGATCAAGCTCATGGAGGTCTGCCGACTGCGCGACACGCCGATCATGAGCTTCATCAACAAGCTCGACCGCGAAGGCCGCTCGCCGATCGAGCTGCTCGACGAAGTCGAGTCGGTGCTGAAGATCCAGTGCGCGCCGATCACCTGGCCGATCGGCATGGGTTCGCGCCTCAAGGGCGTCTACCACCTGATCAGCGGCGAAGTGCACCTGTACGAGCCCGGCCGCAACTTCACGCGCCAGGACTCGACCATCTTCGCGTCGCTGGACGATCCCGGGCTCGAACAGCGCATCGGCGCCGCGATGCTGCGGGAGCTGCGCGATGAGCTCGAGCTCGTCGAGGGCGCCTCGCATCCGTTCGATCTCGACGAATACCTCGCCGGCCGCCTCGCACCGGTGTTCTTCGGCTCGGCCGTCAACAACTTCGGCGTGCAGCCGCTGCTGGATTTCTTCGTCGAGCATGCGCCGCCGCCGCGGCCGCGCGCGACGACCTCGCGCGAGGTGCAGCCCGAGGAGGAGAAGCTGTCGGGCTTCGTGTTCAAGATCCAGGCGAACATGGATCCGATGCACCGCGACCGCGTCGCGTTCATGCGCATCTGCTCGGGCCGTTTCGAGGCCGGCATGAAGTCGTTCCATGTGCGCAGCGGCAAGGAGATGAAGCTCGCGAACGCGCTGACCTTCATGGCCTCCGATCGCGAGATCGTCGCCGAAGCCTATCCCGGCGACGTGATCGGCATCCACAACCACGGCACCATCTCGATCGGCGACACCTTCAGCGAGGGCGAGCTGCTGAGCTTCACCGGCATCCCGAACTTCGCGCCCGAACTGTTCCGGCGCGCGCGCCTGAAGGATCCGCTGAAGATGAAGCAGCTGCAGAAGGGCCTGGCCCAGCTGTCCGAGGAAGGCGCGACCCAGTTCTTCAAGCCGCTGATGTCCAACGACCTGATCCTCGGCGCCGTCGGCGTGCTGCAGTTCGACGTCGTGGCCTACCGACTCAAGGACGAATACGGCGTCGAGTGCGTGTTCGAGGCCGTCACGGTCAGCACGGCGCGCTGGATACGCTGCGGGGACGCGAAGAAGCTCGAGGAATTCCGCGACAAGGCCGCCAACAACCTCGCGATCGACGCGGCCGGCGAGCTCGTTTACCTCGCGCCGAGCCGGGTCAACCTGCAGCTGACCCAGGAGCGCTGGCCCGAGATCGAGTTCGCCGCGACGCGCGAGCACGCGAGCGCCGTCGCAGTCTGATCCGGCGGATCTTCGCCGCCAGAACGAAAAAGGCCCCGCAATGCGGGGCCTTTTTTCATCGATAGCGGTGGCGCTTCAGCCGCCGCGCGGCGCGTACAGGCCGTCGCCGCCCGTGCCGCCGTCGGTGTTCGCACGGAAGATCTGGTCGCCGGTGGAGCGCTGCGCGACGCTGCGGTCCAGCGAACCGCTGAAGATCTCGTCGCCGCGATCGGCGGCGGCGACCGGAGCCTGATACGGCTGCAGCGGCGTCTGGCCGGTGCGCGCGACGAACAGCGCAACTGCAGCGACGATGCCGGCGGCGACGGCACCGAACTGCCAGCGGCGCGGACGCGCGCCCTGGGCGGCCCGGTGACCGCGTTCGCGGCGCTCGTGCGCGGCGCCGCTGTGGGCCAGATCACGCGCCAGCTCGGCCGAAGCGGGCTCGAGCGCATGGAGGAACTGGACCAGATCGGCATGCGCGGCCGAGCCGGCCAGCGCCGTAGCGACTTCCTCTCGCTCGTGCGGAACGACCCGGCCGCGCGCGGCGCGCAATGCCGTGTCAGCATCGATCAGGGCTCGCGCGCTCAGCGTCTGTTCCGAGGTAAGCGACTGATACAGTTGAGAAAGGCTAGGCTTAATCATCGAAGTCTCCCGCTCCTACGCCGCGCAGGCGGTCTTTCAGTTCGTCCAACCCGCGCGAGACCAGTTTCCGTGCCGCCTCGGCCGAGGTACCGACCAGATCTGCGATTTCCTGCAGGGCGAACCCTTGCAGATGCAGGCTGATCGGAAGACGCCGGCGTTCCGGCAGCGCATCGAGGCAGGCTTTGAGCTTCTCGACGTGCTGGCGACCGCTGGCGCGTTCCTCCGGCCCCCGGTTCTCGTCCGGAAACGGCTGGAAACCGTCTTCGGACTCCTCGGGAAGCGGCTCGGCCGCCCTCACCTGGGCCCGACGCAGGGCGTCGATCACGGTGCTGGCAACCACTCGCTGGATGTAAGACGCATGAAAGGCCGCGGACCGGTCACGCTCGATGGCCCGCCAGAGCCGGATGCGGACTTCCTGCTCCACGTCGTCGGCGTCGATGCCGTGCCGGGCGAGGCCGTGTGCGGCGACGAGGGCGCGCAGCTTCGCGCCGTAGTCGCTCAGCAACTGCTCGAGGCGCTGGTGGTTGGGGTCATTGACGCGGCCCACGACGATCCACGGGACAGGGAAAGTCGCGCATCGTCCGCGAAAGCGCCGATGCTGGCAATCGAGACAAGCCGGCGGAACGGCAACGGGCTTGTGTCCGCTGGGGCCTGGCGACGCAGCAGAGCCCGCGCACGTTCCTCGGCAGGACGCCGGACGACGGCTCCGGAGCGATCCGTCGCCGAACACCTCGGCGGGTATTCATTCCCACGGCGCTAGCCCGCGATGTAGCGCTGCAGCTGAGCCAGCTCCTCGGCCTGCTCGTCGATGACGGCCTTGACGAGGTCGCCGATCGAAATCACGCCGACGACTTCGCCCTGCGCGACGACCGGCAGATGGCGGATGCGCCGTTCCGTGCACAGGCGCATGCATTCGTCGACGCTGTGGTCCGGCGCCACCGTTTCCACCGGCGCCGACATGATCTGCCAGACCGGCGTTTCCGCCGACGAGCGACCAAGCAGGATGACCTTGCGCGCGTAGTCGCGCTCGGAAACGATGCCGACGAGCTCGCGTCCCTGCATGACGAGCAGCGCGCCGACGTGATGATCGGCCATGGACTGGATGGCCTGCAGTACGGGCTGATCCGGCTCGACCGAATAGACCTGGACGCCCTTGCCTTCGAGCAGATGCTTGACCTGGCGCATGTCGACCTCCACGCAGTCCGTCGGCGGCCGCAGCCGCCTCAGCTCCCTGCCGGCAAGTCTAGTGTCCCGACCCGCGGATAGCCATCGAAGCTACCGCGCGGACGCGCGACCCAGACCGTTGCCGCGGCCGCGCGAAGCGTGGCGACGCGCCGTACAGCGGCGACCGGGCGCAGCGCCCGGCCGCCGCCGATGCTCACGGCTCGAAGCCGTTCGCGAAGATGCGATCGCCGATACCGCCGGTCGGGAGCGGCCAGGCCCAGGCGCCGCGCGAGCGCGTGAACGCGACGAGCGTGGTCAGGCCGCGGTCGACGACGAGGTCCCAGATCATCGAGCGCGGCAGGCCCTCGAAGTAGTTCCAGACCGGATTCGCGACGGAGATGTCGTTGGTGTAGTAGAGGCCCCAGTCAGTGCCGACGAACACCTGGCCCGGCACGTGCGGGCTGACCATGATCGCGTTGGCCGGGATGTTCGGCAGGTTGCCCGTCTTGTTCTCCCAGGTGAAGCTCGCGCAGTTCGCCGTGCAGGTCACGCGGAACACGTGGCCCGGCGTCGCCGGGGTGTTCTGGTCGAAGCCGGCGATCGCCGCATAGCCGACCAGCGGGTTCTGCGCGTCGGTGACGACGTCCTGGATCGGACGATTCGGCAGCACGGCGTTCGCGCCGGTCACGTTGACGGCCGTGGCGTTGTTCGTGCCGGACACGCCGAGATTGAACACGTACTGCACATTGCCGTCGTTGGTGCCGACGATCGCGACGGTCGGATCAGTGAACGAGTACATCATCTGGTTGATGTAGGAGCGGTTGTCGCTGCCGAGAATCAGGTTGTTCTTGGTCAGGTCGCCGGTCTTGGCCTGCCAGCTCGAGGCCGGCACCGCGCCGGTCAGCGTTTCCCAGAGGCGATGAGTGCCCGCGAGCATGCGGCCGCAGCCGTTGACGCCGGTCGCGCAGCCGGAATTGGCCACGGCGGTGTCGCCGTGCTTGTAGACCTCCAGCGGCATCAGGAAGCTCTTGCGGTCGCCGGACCAGCCGCCGTTCGCGCTGGTGGTGTTGCCGAAAGGACCGGTCGTCGACACGCGCACGTTGCCGTTCTGCGACTGGTAGTACCAGCGCTGTGCGTTGACCGGCTCGATGCGCGTATAGGTGCCGTCGCCGCTGTTGGTCGACTCCCACTGCATCGCGCCCGGATTCGCGCCGAACACCGCCGCGGAACTGCCGTTGTCCTGCGCGCCGCCGCTGATGCCCGGACTGGCCGAGGTCGCGAAGTTCGCGGTGATGTCGCCGGAATAGAATTCGATCGTGCTGAGGCTGTCGTTGATCGGAATCTTCGTCGGCGACGCCGCCATCGCGTTCGCGGTGTAGTAGACGCCGCCGTCGGAACCGAACAGCAGCCTGTTCGGATCGTTGCCGACGAAGGCGCGCGAGTGGTGATCGACGTGTATGCCGCCGCCGGAATAGCCGCAGGTCAGATTCGTGAAGCTCGTGCCGCCGTTGGTCGAGCGGAACAGGTCGACCGCGCTGGCGAACACGACGTTCGGGTCGGTCGGCGACACGGTCAGGCCGGCGTCGTACCACATCTGCGTGCCGGCGTCGCCGCAGCCGGTGAAGCCGGTCGACGTCGCGGTCTGGGTCCAGGTCACGCCGGCGTCGGCGGAGCGGAGCACGGCGTTCACGTTGCGCGAGGTCGCGTCGGCGATCATCGCGTACATGACCTGGTTGTCGCTCGGCGCGACCGCGATCTCGATGCGGCTGATCGTCGCCGACAGCGCGCCGCTGCCGATGCCCGCGGGCCAGCCGGTGTTGCGCAGGGTCCAGGCCGCATCGGCCGGACAGCCCGACGCCGGCATGGTGGTCTGGTACAGGCCGTTCGCGCCGTTCTTGCCGAGGTCGGGCTGCACCGGCGTCGGTATGCCGCGCGTGCCCACCGCCGCATACAAGGTCGTCGTCGCGCCGAGATCGACCGCGATCAGCCCGGTGATGTCCTGGCGCTGCGCGTCCGGCCCGGTCGCGAACGCGTTCGTGTAGCAGGGGCCGGACCAGGTCGTGCCGGCGTCGTAGGAGAAGAACAGGCCGGTCTTGGTGCCGACGACGACCTTGTTCGAGTCGTTCGGATCGACGACGACCTTGCCGATGGCCTGATATTGCGGGAAGCCGTTCGCCGACGGGCCGTACAGCGGGCCGAACACGCTTTCGCCGAGCACGCTCCAGGTCGCGCCGGCGTCGGTGCTCTTGAGCAGTCCCGTCGAACCGAACGAGAACGAGCCGTAGCGCAGGTCGCCGGTGCCCGCGTAGATGGTGTTGTGATTGTTCGGATCGATGTGGATGTCGCCGATCGCGATGTTGGTCGCCGACGGCACGTCGGTCGTGATCTGCCAGGTCGTCGCGGCCGAGCAGCAGTTGGTCGTCTTCCAGACGCCGCCGCCGTCGGAGCCGAGGTAGGCGATCGTGTTGTCGACCGGGTCGACCGCGATCACGTTGGTGCGGCCGGCCACGTGGCCGAAGCCGAACTCGGTGTCGTTGAGCGGCTGCGGACCGAGCAGGGTGAAGCGCAGCGGATCCAGCGCGAGCGGCGAGACCGACGAGCGCCGATAGAGCTTGTCGCCCGCCGGCACGGCGGCGCGGATCTGCTTCTCGGCGCGCGCGGCCTCGACGAGCCACAGCGGCTGGAAGTCGCCGGTCGGATACGCGGCGCGCTGCGCCCAGTAGTCGCCTTTCGGCGGCGCGGCCTGCTCCTGCTCCTCGTGCTCGCGCTCGGCGGCGCCGTACTGGCGCGACGGCGTGGACTGGCAGGCGGTGGTGGCGGCGGCGACCGCGGCCAGGGCGAGACAAAGCCGCGACGGCGGCAGGAACCGAACGGACATGCGAAGCAACTCCGCGCTGACCGGCAGCGCTCATGCGACTGCACGGTTTCCCTGCAGCGCCGCCGGCGGAATGATGGAGGCGGCGCGTCCCCTCCTGTCGCGCCGTCGTGCGTGCCCGGGCTGCTCGACGCCGGCCGGACCGCGGAAGGATGCCCTGCCCGACGGCGCTACGTCTACAGCCCTAGGAATATCCGGCAGGCACCGGCGTGCGGTTTCGCGCCGGACCGTCCGCCGACATACCCGCAACGGCCCGTTCAGCCGTCTTTACGGCCGGCCGTATGGTGGCGGTCGATGAAATACAGCGGCCGCTGCTTGGACTCGACGTAGGTGCGGCCGAGGTACTCGCCGATCATGCCGAGCGCCATGAGCTGGGCGCCGCCGAGGAACAGCACGACGACCATCAGCGACGGATAGCCGCGCACCGGGTCGCCGAAGGCCAGCGCCTTGACGAACACGACGAGGCCGAACACGAACGCGGCCAGCGCGGCGAGGAAACCGACGTAGGTCGCCAGGCGCAGCGGAAACGACGAGAACGAAGTAATCCCTTCGATCGCAAAATTCCACAATTTCCAATAATTCCACTTGCTGTCGCCGGCGAAGCGTGGATCGCGATCGTAGACGATGGCGGTCTGGCGGAAGCCGACCCAGGTGAACAGGCCCTTCATGAAGCGCTGGCGCTCGCGCAGCAGCTTCAGCGCATCGACGACGCGGCGGCTCATCAGGCGGAAGTCGCCGGTGTCGCGCGGCACCGGCAGGTCGCTCATCTTCTCCATGACGCGGTAGAACGCCGCCGAGGTGAACTTCTTCAGCAGGGTTTCGCCGGCGCGGTTGGAGCGCGTGCCGTAGACCACGTCGTAGCCCTCGCGCCAGCGGGCGACGAACTCGGGAATCAGCTCGGGCTGGTCCTGCAGGTCCGCGTCGATGACGACGACGGCGTCCGCGTCGACATGGTCGAGGCCGGCGGTCAGCGCGAGCTCCTTGCCGAAGTTGCGGCTGAGCTTCAGGGTCGCGACGCGCGGGTCGGCCGCTCGCAGGGACTCCATGACCTCCCAGGTGTCGTCGCGGCTGCCGTCGTCGACGTAGAGCACGCCGCAGTCCAGATCCAGCGCGTCGAAGACCAGGCCGAGACGGCGCTGGAATTCGCGCAGGCCTTCGCTTTCGTTGTAGGCGGGAACGACGACGGCAAGCTGTTTCATGGCAGGAGCAGCGATGGTGAATCGACCGATGCTAGCGGAGAACTGTTACGAAAAGCTGAAATCCGGCGCAGAGCCCGCCACTGCGGCCGTACGCGACCGCGTCCGCAGCCCTGTCAGCGTTGGCCGAGATAGGCCGGTCCGCCGAGCTGGCGCGTCTGCCGCTCTATCCAGGCCGCGCGGCGCTGCACGTAGGCGCTCGGCCGGTCCACGCGCAGGCGCCGCGGATTCGGCAGCACGGCGGCGAGCAGGGCCGATTCGCGCGCGGTCAGCGCGCCCGGCGTCTTGCGGAAGTAGGCGTCGCTGGCCGCGGCGGCGCCGTAGATGCCGTCGCCGAATTCGGCCACGTTCAGATAGACCTCGAGGATGCGCTGCTTGGACCAGCACAGCTCGATCAGCACCGTGAAATACGCTTCGAGTCCCTTGCGCACGAAGCTGCGGCCGTTCCAGAGAAACAGATTCTTGGCGGTCTGCTGGGTGATCGTGCTCGCGCCGCGCAGGCGCTCGCCGTCCTCGGCGTCCTCGATCGCGTCGCGGATGGCCTGCACGTCGAATCCGTGATGCTGCGGAAACTTCTGGTCTTCGGCCGCGACGAGCGCGATCGGCAGCTCGCGCGAGACCTGGTTCAGCGGCACCCAGCGCTGGCGCAGGCGAAAGTCGCGCTCGCCGTCGAACCAGGCCGACAGCTGGCGCTGCAGCATGAAGCCCGAATAGCCGACCGGCACGAAGCGCAGCAGCAGCACGACCGCCACGCTGCCGAGCACCCAGGCCAGCGCGAGGCGCCAGCTCCAGCGCCAGATCCGGCGCAAGGCGCCGCGTTTTCCGGAACGAACAGCCACGCCGCCGGCCTGCAGGTCAGGGCCCCGCAGAGTCGCAGAAAGCCCGCGCCGGCGGCAAGCCGCCGGCCTGCCCTCGCCGATCGCGCGCGCCCACGGGCCGCGCCGGCGCGCTTCTGCCGGATAATCGCGAGGCGCTTGCAAAAGCCCGCCGCGACCACACTTGGCCCGGCCAGCCCCGAGGACCGTCATTCGTGCCAAACCCCAAGGATCATCTGCATCGCTTCCTGCTCGAACGCGCCGGCGTCAGCGGCGTGCTGGTTCAACTCGAGGACGCCTGGCAGGAAGTGGCCGGGCGCAGCGACTATCCGCCGGCCGTTTCGGCCCTGCTCGGCCAGGCGCTCGCCGCGACGGCCGCGCTGACCGGCACGATCAAGCTCAGCGGCAACCTGTCGCTGCACCTGCGCTCCAAGGGCGATCTGAGCCTGCTGTTCACCGAGTGCAACGACGCAGGCCGCCTGCGCGGCCTCGCGCAATGGCGCGGCGACGCCGCCGGCGACGCGGCGATCGACCTCGCCGGCCAGCCCGAGCCGCTGCTCGCGATCACGATCGACAATGCCGCGACCGGCCAGCGCCAGCAGGGCCTCGTGCCGGTCGAGCACGGCACCCTGGCGCAGTTGCTCGAAGGCTATTTCGAACGATCCGAACAGCTGCCGAGCCATATCCGCCTGGGCTGCGCCGGCGGCCGCGCCGCCGCGCTGATCCTGCAGCCGCTCGCGCGTGCCGGCGGCATCGGCCAGTCCGACCCGGACGGCTGGAATCGCGCCCGCCACCTCGCCGCGACTCTCAGCGAAAGCGAGCTGCTGCAGCTGCCGCCCGAACAGGTGCTGCTGCGCCTGTTCCACGAGGAAGACGTGCGCCTGACCGGCGATCGCGGCCTGTTCTTCGGCTGCCAGTGCAGCCGCGAGCGCGTCGCGGCGGTGCTGCGCAACCTCGGCCGCAGCGAAAGCGAAGCCGCGCTGCAGCCCGACGGCCGCATCGAAGTGACCTGCGAGTTCTGCAACACGCGCTATCACTTCGACCGCGTCGATCTCGAACAGGTGCTGCGCGACCTGCCCGAGACGCCGGGCTCGGCGACGACGCACTGACCCAGCCGGTGCCGGTTGCCGGGCGCGGCTACTCGGTCGCCCAAAGGAACGCGGCGCCGCGATCCCCGCGCGGAATTACCTGCCGCCGACCGACCGGAGCGACGCGAAGGACAGGTGGCCGCGCGCGTTGCGCGGCACGACGATCCGCGCCTTACTGCCCTAGGCCCAGCCAGTGCTCGGCCGGCTGCGGGCGGCCGAACAGGAAGCCCTGGCCGAACTCGCAGCCGAGCGCCTCGAGCGCCTGCTGCTGCGCTTCGGTCTCTATGCCCTCGGCGATGACCTGCATGCCGAGCGAGCCGGCCATCGCGAGGATCGCGCGCACGACGGCGCTGGAGCTGCCGTCGTCGTACGGGCGCATTTCGGCGACGAACGACCGGTCGATCTTGAGCGCCTGCAGCGGGTACTGGTGCAGATAGCTCAGGCTGGAATAGCCGGTGCCGAAATCGTCGAGTGCGACGCTGATGCCGCGCCGGCGCAGGCCGTCGAGGATCAGCTTGACCTGGGCCGGATTCTCCAGCAGCGCGCGCTCGGTGACCTCGATGCGGATGCGGCTCGGCATGACGCCGTTGCGGTCGAGGATCGCGAACAGTTCGCGGTCGAGCTCGCTGAGGCGGAAATGCCGCGCGGTCAGGTTGATGCTGATGAAGCCACCCTGGGCGGTCAGCGCCGGCGCGATCGCGCAGACGCGCTCGAACATTTGCCAGTCGATCTGCTCGGCCGAGCCGCTGTCCTCGGCCACCGGCAGGAAATCCGCCGGCAGCAGCACACCGCGCTCCGGATGGCGCCAGCGCACGAGCGCCTCATAGCCGACGAGACTGCGGTCCGCCAGCCGCACGATGGGCTGGAAATACGGTTCGAGCTCGCCGCGCGCGATGGCCCGGCGCAGATCGTTCTCGACTTCGAGCAGACGCAGCGCCTCCTGGTGCAGGCGTTCGTCGAACAGGGCGTAGCGGTGGCGGCCTTCGGCCTTCGCGCGATACATCGCGACGTCGGCGTCGCGCAGCAGTTCCTCGGCCTTGGCATAGCGCGGCGAACACAGCGCGATGCCGATCGAGGTCGAGGTGAACACCTCTTTCTGGCCCAGGCGTATCGGCGCGTTCAGTGCGTCGATGATGCGTCCGGCGAAATTCATCGCGCGCTCCGGATCGATCACGTCGTGCAGCAGGATCGCAAACTCGTCGCCGCCCAGGCGCGCCGCCACGTCGCCGGGTTCCAGGCATCCGGCAATGCGGCCGCCGACTTCGTAGAGCAGGTCGTCGCCGACCAGGTGGCCGACCGAATCGTTGATGACCTTGAAGCGGTCCAGATCGAGGAACAGCACGGCAAACGGTCGGCGCGCATCGCGCCGGTAGCGGTCGAGAGCGAGCTCCAGCCGTTCGAGGAACAAGGTGCGGTTCGGCAGGCCGGTCAGCGAATCGTGCAGGGTCTCGTGTTTGAGCTGGCGCTCCATGCTCTCGCGGTAGGCGATCTGCTCGCGCAGGTCGCGGTTGGCCGCGGCGAGCTCGCCGGTGCGCTCGGCGACGCGCTGTTCGAGCTCGGCGTAGGCCGATTTCAGCGACTCCGCGTTGCGCTTGCGCTCCAGCGCATTGGCGATGTGGTAGGACACGAAGGTCAGCAGTTCCTGATCGCGCGGCGTGTAGCCGTAGTCCTCCGAATAGCTCTGCACCGCGAGCACGCCGACGGCCTTGTCGGCGCAGATCAGCGGCACGCCGAGCCAGCAGGTCGACTGCGTGCCGATGCTCGCGACGTCGCCGGTCGAGCTCAGGCGCTCGATGCTCGGGCGATCCACGAGCAGGGCCGTGCCGTGGTTCAGGACGTACTCGGTCAGGCCGCGGCCCGGCCGGCGCGTGCGCCGCTCGTGATCGAATTCGTCGACCGAATACGGGAAACGCAGCTCGCTGCCGTCGTCGGACTGCAGCGCGATGTAGAAATTGCGCGCGTTCAGCAGGCCGCCGACGACACGGTGCAGCGCCGCGTAGAAATCCTCGAGGCTTTCGGTGGTGTTCGCGAGCTCGGCGATGCGGAACAGCGCCGCCTGCAGGCGTTCGCCGCGCTGGCGTTCGAGCACCTGCTGCTGCAGCACGCGATTGGCCTCGCGCAGCGCGTCGGTGCGCTCGGCCACGCGCTGTTCCAGTTCCTCGTGCGCGCGGCGCCGCTCCAGCGCGGTCAGGATGTGCTGCGCGACGTAGGTCAGCAGCGCCTGGTCCTGATCGCTGAGCCGCTCGCTCTCGCGATAGCTCTGCACGACGATGCCGCCGACGACCTGATGACCGCGCAGCAGCGGCACGCCGAGCCAGTCCACGCACTCCGGCCCGACCTCGACGATGGGGCCGTCGACCTGGGCGCTCAGCGCCTCGGGCGAACCGCGCAGCGCCTTGCCGCCGGTCAGCAGATGCCAGGTCATGCTGCCGGCCAGCTCGTGCAGCGCGAACTCGCGCGCGGCGTCGGGCACGTCCTGGTCGGCCACGTCGACAAAATACGGGAAGCGCACCGTGTGCCGCGAGGGCTCATACAGCACGATGTAGAAATTCTCGGCATACATCAGGCTGCCGACGATGCGGTGCAGCGCGGCCATGACTTCGGGCATGTCGCGATCGGCGTTGGCCTGGTCGGCGATCGCGAACAGCGCGCGCTGCAGCCGTTCGGCGCGCTCCAGCCGCTCGACCGCCTGCTGCAGGCTGTCGGCCGCGCGCACGCTGACCAGCTTGGCGTCGAGCAGCAGCACGACGCGCGCCCAATTCTCCTGCCAGTCGGCGCTGGACCAGGACTCGGCCGGAATGCGCGCGTCGAGCAGGCCGGTCGTCGCCTCGGGAATGCCGAGCGGCTGCAGCACGCGGACCTGCCGTGCGTCCTGGTCGATCAGCACGATCGGCGGCACCAGCACGCTGGACGCTGCGCCTTCGCCGCGATACGGCGGGTGGCGCGCGGTCATGACCGCGGCCGCGGCGCTGTCCACGAGCCGGAACTGGCCGGCGCCGAGCAAGGCCGAGCAGAGCGCGACGCCGGCCTGGCCGACCTCGTCCCAGCCGACGGCGCGCAGCAGTCCGCGCAGCGCCGCGTCGGCGGCATCGCTGTCCGGACGCAGGCGCCCGGGGGCGGGGATCGGGGGGCTGGGCATGCGCGACGCGGTCTCGGGGGCTCGGCGGCTGGGCCGTCGCAGTGTAGCCATATTGCCGGGATGCGCGGAATTGCTCCGGATTGGTGACGCAAGACAAGCAATCGCCGTTACTTTTTTGTAAACTCGCGCCCGTAACCTCGACCCGGACTGCGCGGAACTTCGCGCTTCCGGCCTCAGTCCGACAGCAAACACGACCGTTTCGCCCCGCATGCGCAAGCTTCTGGCCACTGCCGCGTTGTCCGCCCTGCTGCCGTTCACGGCAGCCGCGCAGTACATCGCGTCGGAACCGGTCGAAGCCAGCCAGAAAGCCATGCTGGACCGCCTGCTGGCCGGCAGCCCAGGCGCCGAGGACACGCATTTCGTACCGATGTGGAGCACGCCCGACGGCCGCCTGCTCGTCGCCGTCGCCCAGTCCAGCCAGCCGCTTTCACCGATCGCGCCGGCCTCGCCGCAGGTCGGCGGCGCCCTGGACTGGCGCCTGATCGACGCGACCTCGCTGCTCGACGGCCGGGTCGGCGTACGCCTCGGCGACCAGAGCAGCCTGCACGGCGGCGTCTCGCTCGCGCCGCTGGCGCTGTCGGAACCGCTGTCGCTGGACTGCCTGAGCTCCGGCAGCTATCTGAGCATCGCCAACCCCGACTGCAGCCGCCAGCGCCAGGTCGCCGGCGCGCGCTGGTACGGCGGCAACCTCGGCGCGAGCTGGTCGGGCGGCGATTTCGGCATCGATCTGGGACTGGCCCTGAGCTGGCTCGAGCCGGCCCTGCCGCGCAGCCTGGTTCCCGCACTGAGCTCTGCGCTGCCGACCGTCGCGACGCCGGGCGCCAGCAATCACCTGCCGCGCCTCGTGATCCCGACCCAGGATCTCGGCCGCTTCAGCGATTCGGCCCAGTTCGGCGCGCGCGGCAGCTGGTATTTCGGCAGCAATCAAAGCATCGATCTCGGTGCGAGCATAGGCCGCATCCGCCTTAGCCCAGACCTCGACGGCAGCCGGCCGCTCTGGCAGCAAAAGGCCCTGAGCCTCGGCCTCGGCGGCGAGACCCTCAGCGCGAACATCACCGGCCGCGTCTACAGCCCGCTGCGCTCGACACTCGGCACCGACGCGCAGCGCTGGACCGGCATCGATCTCGGTCTGACCTGGCATACGCCGTGGCAGGCGGAACTCAGCATCGGCGCGCAGAACCTGCTGACCAGCCCGCCGCTGACCGGCAGCGAGGCCAACAGCCAGGCCCGCACCCCCTACGTGCAGTACCAGCAGGACCTCTGAGTCCTCCGCGGCGGCGCGCCGGCGCCGCATTCCCCGGGGCCGGCAGCCAGGCCCGCACTCCGACATGCAGAACCAGGACTTCGGAGTCCTCCGCGGCGGCGTCGGCGCCGCGCCCTTCCAGCGCTCCTGCTCCGACTTCTGCTCTCCGCTCCGCTGCATCGGGTTCGGCCGCAGCGCCGACGTTAAGAAACCGCTGCGCCGACAGCCGCCGCAGGCGCTGCCTCGTGATATTCCTGTTAACGGCGAATTTAACGTTTGAGTCCGGACATTCAGCTTTCCGGCAACCTCTGCACGCAATTCCGGCATCCACCGGAGCCCCTGTAAAACGCACAAAATGCTTCTTTTTATCCTTTTATTTTCCATTCAAATCATAAGCATGGATGCAACCTTCGCAGGCCAACCACAACCTTGTTGCAAATAAGCTACAGGGATTCCCACCCGTTGCGAATGTTGTTAGTATCGGCCGCTGCCGAGGCTTAGGCAGGTGATTCCTTGGCCTTTTCCAGGAAGGAAAGTACTAGTCCCGATCTGTGTCACAACTCTGACGTTGGAGAGTGTAATGAGACAAAACCGCAACGAGCTTCTGCGCGCCGTGCGCTACGCCCTGTACATGGGCACCGCGGCCGCTGTAGGCCTCACCGCCGCACCGGCTTTCGCTCAGGACGAAGGTGGCGACAAGGGCGAAACGCTGGAGACGATCGTCGTCACCGGTTCGCGCATTCGCCGCGTCGACCTCGAAACCTCGAGCCCGGTCTTCGTCATCGACAAGTCCGCCATCGAAAAGACCGGTAAGCTCACCATCGGCGACCTGCTGCAGGAAGCCCCCTCGATCGCCGGCGCCGCAACCAACCCGGGCGTCAACAACGGCGGCGGCTCCGGTGCCTCCACCGTTTCGCTGCGCGGCCTCGGCTCGCAGCGCACGCTGCTGCTGATCAACGGCCAGCGCGTGTTCTACAACGACGTCAACTCGATCCCCATCAACATGGTCGAGCGCATCGAAATCCTGAAGGACGGCGCCTCGGCGGTGTATGGTTCGGATGCGATCGGCGGCGTGGTCAACTTCATCACGCGTCGTGACTTCCAGGGTATGGAAGCCTCGTTCGACTACGGCATCTCCGACCGTGACGACGGCGAGCGCAAGGGCGGCTCGATGACGATCGGTCACTCCAGCGACCGCGGCAGCCTGGTCGTCGGCGTCACCTACAACAAGCAGGACGCCGTCAGCGCGGCCGACCGCGAGTACTCGACCCCGGCGCTGTACAACTCGGCCGGCACGATCTATGAGCTGGGTTCGGGCTCCATCCCGAACGGCCGCTACGTGATTCCGCGCAGCGTCGCCGAGAGCTTCGGCATCAGCTGCAGCGGCACCGGCGCGAACGTCAACGTGACGCGCATCGCGGGCGCCCCGGGCACCGCCGGCACCGACTTCCGCTGCTACAAGGGCTCCGGCGCGAACAACGACACGTACGACTACTCGCCGTTCAACATCCTGCGCACCCCGCAGGAACGCGGCGGCCTGTTCGCGGCGGGCAACTACCGCATCTCGGACAACGTCGAAGCCTATGTCGAAGCGTTCACGAACAACACCCGCTCGAACTATGAGCTGGCCCCGCTGCCGCTGATCCTCGGCGCCGACTCCGGTGCGATCATCTCGGCCAACAGCATCTACAACCCGTTCGGCGTGAACGTCGGCTCGGGCGGTATCCGCATGTCGCTCGACGGCAACCGCATCGGCCGCTTCCAGACCGAGTCGCAGCAGTTCAACACCGGCCTGCGCGGCAGCTTCGGCGACACCTGGACCTGGGACGCCGGCATCAGCTGGGCGCGCCTGACCCAGGACTTCCAGCAGACCGGCTACTACTTCAAGCCCGGCCTGCGTGACGCTGTCGGTCCGTCGTTCATCGACGCCAACGGCGTGGCCCGCTGCGGCACGCCGACCGCGATCATCGCGAACTGCACGCCGATCAACCTGCTCGGCCTGGAAAACCAGACCGCCGCCGGCCGCGAGAACATCGAGAACCTGCGCAAGCTGTCGATCACCCCGTCGAAGCACTTCTATTCGAACGAGAAGATCGCCCGCTTCAACCTGACCGGCGAAATCGTCGAACTCCCGGCCGGCGCGCTCAGCGTCGCGTTCGGCGGCGAATACCGCAAGGACTATCAGTACTACCGTCCGGACTTCGCCTCGATCATCAGCGATCCGGCGGTCGGTACCTGCCAGACCTCGACCGACGCCTGTGCCTCGCCGAACTCCGGTGAGCTCAGCGTCCGCGAGTTCTACGCGGAACTGTTCATCCCGGTCCTGCGCGACGTCTTCCTGGCCAAGTCGCTGAACTTCACGCTGGGTTCGCGCTATTCCGACTACTCCGCGTTCGGCAACACGACGAACTCGAAGATCGGCGTGGAATGGCGTCCGATCGACGACGTGCTGCTGCGCGGCACGGTCGCCGAAGTGTTCCGTTCGCCGACGATCTCGGACCTGTACGGCGGCGTGACCCCGTCGGCCGATACGTATCAGGACCCCTGCGACGGTCTCGTCGCCGGCGATCCGCGCCTGAGCAACGTCGCCTGCGCCGGCCTGGTTCCGGGCTTCGAGCAGACCACCCCGCAGACCAGCGCGCTGTTCGGTTCGAACGACCAGCTGAAGCCGGAACAGGGCAAGTCCTTCACCTGGGGCGTCGTGTACGACCCGAGCTGGCTGGAAGGCTTTTCGACCTCGGTCGACGTGTGGCGCATCTACCTGACCGACACCATCGGTACGCTGGGTACGCAGACGATCATCAACCAGTGCTTCAACTTCGGTCGTTACTGCAACCTGTTCACGCGTGAGCTCTCGGGCCTCGGCGACATCAACTTCGTCAACAACCGCACGCAGAACGTCGGCCGCATCGACACGTCCGGCGTGGACATGAGCTTCAAGTACCGTCTGCCGGAAACCTCGTGGGGCAACTTCCGCTTCTCGCTGGACGCGACCTACATCCAGCGCTACAACGCGCAGAAGGTCCAGGGCGACGTCACGACCCAGTTCAACAACGCCGGTTCGTACGTCTCGTCCGCTCAGGGCGGCGACGGCAACTACGCCCGCTGGCGCGGTTACGCTGGCGTGAACTGGAACATGGGCGCGTTCGACGCTTCCTGGCGCGCCCGCTACATCGGCCCGACCCGCTTCGGCGCGCAGGCCGTGGCGACCGACGGCTACACCGTCATCAACCCGTCGGGTGATCCGGGCCAGAACTCGTTCCGCACTGGCGCCGTCACCTATCACAACCTGCAGTTCGGCTACAACATCGAACCGATCCACACCAACCTCGAAGTGGGTATCGACAACGTGTTCGACAAGCAGCCGCCGCAGCTGTGGCAGTACGGCTTCGACAGCAACACCGACGCTCGCACCTACGAGACCGTTGGCCGCTTCTACTGGGCCCGCGTGGGCGTGAAGTTCTAATCGACTCCGGTCGATGCGGTACCCGAAACCGCGCGGCGCAAGCCGCGCGGTTTTTTTGTGTCCGCACGCAGCGGCGGCGTTTCGGACCCGCAGCGGCGCCGGGCGCCGCGCTTGTCCCCCCGCCCGGCGAAATCCATACTAGGCTGCTCGGTCTTCAGGTTTTGCCATGCTTCCCACTGGATTCGACGCCCTTCAGAACGGCAACCCGGCTTATGCCGAACAGATCAGCCGCCAGCTGCTGATGCAGAATCCGCGCAACGAAGGCGCACTGGTGCTGCTCGCGCTGAGCCTCGATAGCCAGGGCCGCGACGGTGAAGCCGTCGCCACGTTCGAACGCATCACCGAGCTCGCGCCGCAGACGCCGGAATACTGGGTCAATCTCGGCAACAGCCGCCGCCGCCTCGGCGAGAACGGCAAGGCCAGCGAGGCTTACCACCGCGCGCTCGGTCTGAATCCGCAGATGCCCGACGCACTGCAGAACCTCGGCCTGATCCAGTTCGACAAGGGTCTGTTTCTCGGCGCCCGCCGCTATCTGCTCGACGCGCTCGCGCTGCAGCCGACCGATCCGGCGCTGCGATCCCAGGCCGCGGCCGCCTGCTACGAAGCGGGCAACAACGAGCAGGCCGAAGAATTGCTGGCCGGCTGGCTGCAATGGGCCGGACACGACCTGCACGTACTCGTCGATCTCGCGTCGCTGCACAACGAAATGGGCGATCTCGAGGCGGCCGAGCAGGCGCTGCGGCTCGCCGAGCGTCTGGACCCCGGCAACGTGCGCGTGCTGACTCGACGCGCGGCGTTCCTCGAACGCTCCAACCGCGTCGACGAGGCGCGCGAACTGATCGCGCAGATCCGTCGCGACGACGCGCGCAACGCGGGCCTGCTCGAGGATCTCGACATCGCGGCGGCGAACATCGCCGCGCGCGGCAACGACATCGACGAAGCCTGCCGCCTGCACGAGGCGCTGCTGACGGATCCGGTGATCGCGAACCGGCGCCTCGATCTGTTCTTCTCGCTGGGCCGCCTCAACGACAAGCGCGGCCGTCACGACGAGGCCATGCACTGGCTGCAGCAGGGACACGAACGGCAGCTGTCGCAGCTCGCCCAGGCTGCGCCGGAGCTGCTCAGCGCCGAGGGCGCGCCGATGCGGCTCGCACAGAACCGCGTGCAGCCCGACGGCTACGCCGAATGGCGCTGGCCAGGCGCACCGTCCGCCGAGGAATCACCGATCTTCGTGGTCGGCTTCCCGCGCTCGGGCACCACGCTGCTGGAAACCATGCTCGATGCGCACGAGCGTCTGACCTGCATGGACGAGCGCGCCTTCCTCAACGATCTGACCAAGATGGTCGAGGCCGACGGCATCGACTATCCGCACGGTCTCGGCCGGCTCGACGAGATGCGCTGCGGCGAACTGCGCGCGAGCTACTGGAAGTCGGTGCGCGCGCAGACCTCGGCGGATCCGGGCAAGTGGCTGATCGACAAGAATCCGCTGAACATGATGCGCCTGCCGCTCATCGCGCGCCTGTTTCCCCGCGCCAAGGTCATCCTGTGCGTGCGCGATCCGCGCGACGTCGTGCTCAGCAACTACATGCAGATCTTCCGCGCGCCAGGCTACGCGACGATGTGCGCGACGCTGGAGTCGACTGCCCAGGGTTATGCCAACGCATTCGATTTCTGGTTCGCGCAGGTCGACATGTTCGGGCTCGACGTGCTGACGTTCCGCCACGAGCATATGATCGGCGACGTCGAGGGACATGCGCGGCTGCTGTGCGAATTCCTCGGCCTCGACTGGTCGCCCGGCATGGTCGCGTTCCACGAACACGCCAGGCAGCGCGGCTACATCCGCACGCCGAGCTATCATCAGGTCGTGGAGCCCGTGAACCGCAAGGGCGTCGGCCGCTGGCAACGCTACGGCCGCTGGATGGAGCCGGCGCTGCCGCATCTGGCGCCCTACCTGAAACGATTCGGCTACGACGACTGACGACCGCGCCGTACCGCTGCGCGCGCAGCCGACCGGATCACCTCAACGCGAGCTCGATTTCCCATGAAACTCCAGTATCCGTTCCTGCAACTGCCGCAACGCTACGACGCCCAGGCGCTCGCCGCGGAGATCGACGCGCTCGGCGAATCCGTCTGGAGACCGCATCCGCAGGGTTTCGCCGGCAATTCGGCGCTGCCGCTGATCGCCGCGAACGGCGACCCGGGCAGCGACTCGGTGCGCGGACGCATGCTGCCGACGCCCCACCTCGAACGCCTGCCGTATCTGCGCGAAGTACTGGCCTCGTTCGGCGGCGTGCTCGGGCGCTCTCGGCTCATGCGCCTGTCGGGCCAGGCCGAAGTCAACTCGCACGTCGACGTCGACTACTACTGGCGCGACCACATCCGCATCCACGTGCCGGTCGTGACCCAGCCGGAGGTGAGATTCTTCTGCGGCGCCAACAGCATCCACATGCAGGCAGGCGACTGCTGGATCTTCGATACCTGGGCGCAGCACCGCGTCACCAACTCGGCGACGCGCTCGCGCATCCACATCGTCGCCGACACCGTCGGCGGCGAAGGCTTCTGGCAGCTCGTCTCGCGCAGCCGCACGCCGAGCTACGCCGGCCCCTGGTCGCCGACCCTGATCGCGCCGGGCTCGGCGCAACCGCCGCTGCGCTACGAGGTGACCAACCTGCCCGCCGTCATGACGCCCTGGGAACTCCGCGAGCAGCTGACCTTCGTGCTCGACGAAGCCGTGCCGGACCCGCGTCTGCGTGAGCTGCACCAGCTCGCCGGCGAACTCGCGCGGGACTGGCGCGCGTTATGGGCCTGCCATGGCGAAAGCCGCGACGGCTGGCCCGAGTATCGCGCGCGCATGAACCGTTTCATCCTCGCCGTCGAGCCGATCGGCCTGCGCCTGATGCTGCGCAACCAGGTCGGCATGATGCGCGCGCTGTCGTCGCTGGTGGCGAGCGTGGCAGTCGCCGACCAGAAGGCCGCCGGCGAAGCCAACGAGCGTTCCGCGCCGACGATGGCCTGATGCAGCGCCGTCGCGCTGCCGGCGACCGCTCGCCGGCGCGACGGCGTCAGCCGCGCCCTCAATGCCCGCCGGCCGAATCGATGCCCTTGAGCTCGGCGATCAGCCGGTTCGCCGCCTCCTGGCCGTCGGCATACAGCATGCGGCAGTTGTCGGCGTAGAACAGCGCGTTCTCGATGCCGGCGAAGCCGGCGCCTTTGCCGCGCTTGATCACGATGACCTGGCGCGCGTTGATGACGTCGAGAATCGGCATGCCGTAGATCGGCGAGGACTTGTCCGTGCGCGCGACCGGGTTCACGACGTCGTTCGCGCCGATCACGATCGCCACGTCGCAGGTCGCGAATTCCGGATTGATGTCGTCCATGTCGGCGATCAGGTCGTAAGGCACGCCGGCCTCGGCGAGCAGCACGTTCATGTGGCCCGGCATGCGCCCGGCCACCGGATGGATCGCGAACTTCACTTCCTTGTCGCGCTTGATCAGCTGCTGCGACAGTTCCCAGATCTTGTGCTGGGCCTGGGCCACGGCCATGCCGTAGCCCGGCACGATGATGACCTTCTCGGCCATGTACAGCAGCGAGGCCGCGTCGGCCGCCTCGATCGGCTTCTGCGAGCCGGCGATCTCGCTGGAGCCGCCGCCGCCGGACCCGAAGTTCGAGAACAGCACGTTGCTGATCGAGCGGTTCATGGCCTTGGCCATCAGACGCGTCAGCAGGGTGCCCGCGGCGCCGACGACGGTGCCGGCGATGATCAGCGCGACGTTGCCCTGCACGTAGCCTTCGAACGCGACGGCCAGACCCGTGAACGCGTTGTACAGCGAGATCACGACCGGCATGTCGGCGCCGCCGATCGGCAGGGTCATCAGCACGCCGAACAGCAGCGAGACGGCGAAGAACGCGACGACGATCGTGGTGTCGAGCTGGAACAGCAGCGCCGCGCCGAGGCCGAGCGCGGACAGGAAGAACAGGCCGTTGACGACCTGCTGTCCGCCGAAGCGGAAGGTCTTGTCCATCCAGCCCTGCAGCTTCGCGAACGCGATCAGCGAGCCGGTGAACGAGATCGAGCCGATCAATGCGCCGATCACCGCCAGGGCGATCTGCGTCGTGCCGAGCGCGTGATGTTCGGGCGCCGTCGCCGCGCCGATCAGCGCCGACGCGCCGATGGCCGCCGCCGAGCCGCCGCCCATGCCGTTGTACAGCGCGACCATCTGCGGCATGTCGGTCATCGCGACCTTCTTGCCGGAAACCCAGGCGAACAGCGTGCTGATGCCGATCGCGAGCACCATCAGGACGACGTTCGTGACGACGCCGGGGTGATTGAGGATGCTGCCGTGGAAGAACGTCGCGATCGTGGCGACGACCATGCCGACGCCGGCCCACTGGATGCCGCTGCGCGCGGTCACCGGCGAGGACATGCGCTTGATGCCGAGAATGAACAGCACGGCCGCGACGAAGTAGCTGGCGTGGACCGCGTGCTGGAGCAGCGCCGACTTGTCCATCACTTGGCTCCTTCCTTCTTGCTGGACTTGAACATCTCGAGCATGCGTTCGGTCACGACGTAGCCGCCGACCGCGTTGCCGGCGCCGAGGAACACGCCGATGAAGCCGATGACCTGCTGGGTCACCGTCGTCGCCTCGCCGAGCGCGATCATCGCGCCGACGAGCACGATGCCGTGCACGAAGTTGGAACCCGACATCAGCGGCGTGTGCAGGATCACCGGCACGCGGCTGATGATTTCGTGGCCGGTAAACGCGGCCAGCATGAAGAGATAAAGGGCGATTTCACCGCTGATCATGTGGTTTCCCCGGATGCGCTTGGCTCAAGGTCGCGGCGCGGGCCGCGACGTTCACTGCGACGGCGGCAACGCTCATGCGCCGTCGACCAGCTGCCGCGTGGCCTCGTGGCGGATCTCGCCGGCGTGGGTCAGGCAGGTCTTGGCGATCAGTTCGTCGTCCCAGTCGAGGTTCAGCGCGCCGTCCTTGAGGCTGAGCTCGATGAAGTTGTACAGATTGCGCGCGTACATCTCGCTCGCGTGGATCGGCGCGCTCGCGGCAAGGTTGACCGGGCCGATAATCGTCACGCCGTTGGCCGTGACGACGCTCTTGCCGGCTTCCGACAGCTCGACGTTGCCGCCGGTCTCCGCGGCGATGTCGACGATGACCGCGCCCGGCTTCATGCCCTCGACCATGGCCGCGCTGATGATGCGCGGCGCCTTGCGGCCGGGCACGGCCGCCGTCGTCACGATCACGTCGATGCCCTTGAGGTGTTCGGCCAGCGCCTTCTGCTGCTGCTCGCGCTCCTCGGCCGTGAGCTCGCGCGCATAGCCGCCGCTGCCCGCGGCGCTGACGCCGAGATCGAGGAATTTCGCGCCGAGCGACTCGATCTGTTCCTTGGTCTCCGGCCGCACGTCGAAGCCTTCGACCTGCGCACCGAGGCGCCGCGCCGTCGCGATGGCCTGCAGGCCGGCCACGCCGGCGCCGACGATGAGCACCTTGGACGGACGTATCGTGCCGGCCGCCGTCGTCAGCATCGGAAAGAACTTCGGCGAGGCCTCGGCCGCGATCAGCACGGCCTTGTAGCCGGCGACGCCGGCCTGCGAGGACAGCACGTCCATGGCCTGCGCGCGCGTCGTGCGCGGCAGCAGCTCCATCGCGAACGCGGTGATCCGGCGGTCGCGCAGCGCGCGCGTGCGTTCGGGCGCGAGATGCGGCTGCAGCAGGCTCACGACGACGCTGCCTTCGCGCAGCTGCGCGATCTCCTCGAGCGTCGGCGGCTGCACCTTGAACAGCACGTCGGCGCGGCCCAGCGCCGCGGCCGCGTCGGCGACGGCCTCGGCGTCCTTGTAGGCTGCGTCGGGAAAACTGGCCGGCTGGCCGGCGCCGCTCTGGATCAGCACCGTCGCGCCCTTGCCCTTGAGCTTCTTCGCGACTTCCGGCGTCAGCGCGACGCGCCGCTCGTTGGACGTCGTCTCGCGCACTACCGCGACATTCACCGCCATGTGGCACTCCCCAGGACCAAGCCCGGGCATCCTAGCCCATGAATGTATCCGTGGTAAGCGGGCTTGGTAGACTCGCGCATTCTTATGAGGGATATCGCTAAGGAAGACCGGGACGAGCATCCGCAGCGCCGCTCCCGCGCCCTGCGGCTCGTTTCCACGATGCCGCCGTCCGCCTGCAGCGCCGGCGTTCGCCCGCCCGCTTGTGACTCGAGGGGCCCCCGCCGCCCGACCGGGTCCCGCTTGGCCCGGCATATCCCGTCGGCGGCACCACGGGACGCCGCTGCCCCGTCCACATTTCCGGAGAATGCCGCATGTCCGCGCTGAAACTGCTCGACGACCGCCGTTCCGTTCCTTCGCGCCAGCTCGGCGAGCCCGGTCCCGACGCGGATCAGCTGCAGGCGCTGCTGCGGGCCGCCGTGCGCGCGCCGGACCACGGCAAGCTCGTGCCCTGGCGCTTCCTGCTGATCCACGGCGACGCGCGCCGGCGCCTCGGCGAGCTGCTCGTGCGGACCGCGCTGGCCAACAATCCCGACACCCCGCCGGCCGCGCTCGACAAGGATCGCGAGCGCTTCAACTTCGCGCCGCTGATCGTGACGGTGATCGCGCGCATCGACGAGACCAATTCCAAGGTGCCTGCGCAGGAGCAGCTGCTGTCGGCCGGCTGCGTCGCCTACAACCTGCTGCTCGGCGCGCAGCAGCTCGGCTTCGGCGCGCAGTGGCTGACCGGCTGGGCCGCCTACGATCCGACGATAGGCGCCGCGCTCGGCGTCGGCGCGGGCGAACGCATCGTCGGCTTCATCCACATCGGCACCGCGCGCGAACCCGCGCCCGAGCGCCTGCGCCCCGACGTCGCCGCGCTCCTCAGCGAATGGCAGGGCTGAGATGAGCCGGCAGACCATCCACCTCGTCGACGCGAGCCTCTACGTGTTCCGCGCCTGGCATTCGGTGCCGGCCGAGTTCTTCGACGTCGACGGCAAGCCGGTCAACGCGGTCTACGGCTATACGCGCTTCCTGCTCGACCTGCTCGAACGCGCGCGGCCGACGCATTGCGCCGTCGCCTTCGACGAATCGCTGACGAGTTCGTTCCGCAACGCGATCTATCCCGAGTACAAGGCCAACCGCGAGCTGCCGCCCGAGGAACTCAAGCTGCAATTCGCCTACTGCCAGCGCATCAGCGCGGCGCTCGGCCTGCGCGTGCTGTCGGATCTGAGCCTCGAGGCCGACGACCTGATCGGCAGCGTCGTGCACGCGCTGCGCCCGCAGGCGTTTCGCGCCGTCATCGTTTCCGCCGACAAGGATTTCGGCCAGCTCGTCGGCGAACACGACGAGATCTGGGACTTCTCCAAAAACCAGACCTGGAACGCGGCTGGCGTGAAGGAACGTCTCGGCGTGCACCCGCACCAGGTCGCCGACTATCTCGCGCTGACCGGCGATGCGATCGACAACATTCCCGGCGTCGCCGGCATAGGCGCGAAGACCGCCGCGACCCTGCTGTCGCATTTCGGCAGCCTCGACGCGATCTATGCGCGCATCGAAGAGATCCCGTTCCTGCGTTTCCGCGGCGCGGCCGCAGCCTACGTCAAGCTCAAGGCCGGCGCCGCGCAGGCGCAGCTGAGCCGCAGCCTGACCGGTATCGCCTGCGACGGCCCGGTGCCGCCCGACGCCGACAGCTTCACGCGCGGCAAGCCCGATCTGGCCGACGTCGAAAGCCTGCTCGAACGGCTGCGCTTCGGCCCGCTGACGCGCTCGCGCATACGCGCGCTGGCCTGAAGAGCAGACCGCGCGAGCTTTTCAGCGCGCCCAACGCATCGGCCGCACGCGGCGGAGCAGGCCCTGGATAGCTTGCCGCGCGAGGCGGCGCAGACCTAGAAAGCTCGGGCCGCACGAGGCGTCGCGGGCCCTGAAAGCTCGGGCCGCACGAGGCGGCCCGATCGCATCACTCACTTGTCGTCGCCGTCTTTCTTCGGTGCCGGCTCGGCGTTCTCGAAGCGCACCTTCGCGTCGCTCGCGGTCGGGATCGGCTTGAGGCCGGCGGAGATGCCCGGCTCGTTCCAGGCGAAGCGCAGATTGCTCTTGTATACCTTTACCGGCTGCAGCGCCTTGGCGTCGGACAGCACGCCGTGGCTGTCGTAGAGCTCGCGCTGGCTGTTGGCGACGAAGTAGAAATCGTCGCCGGCGACCGCGCCGTTGCCGAGCACGCTGAATTCGGGCTTGGCTGCGTCCAGCGGCATGGCCGTGACGACGTTGCGGCCGTCCTTGTCGAGCTTCAGGCGCATCACGCGCTGCGGCACCATGTTGTCCTGCACGAGGACCAGGCTGCCGTCGTACCAGAACAACGACGACACGCCTCCGACGACGAGGCTGTCGGGCGAATGGCCGACGCTGAACGGCCTGCTCGTGGACAGGTCCAGGCCGAACAGGCCCAGCGCCGGATCGGCGAAGTACAGGTTGCGGCCGTCGGCGCTGACGGCCAGTCCGCTGATGCCGGTCAGCATCGCGTTGCTCGTCACGAGCACGAGCTTGTCGCCGTCGAGCTTGTAGATCTCGCGCCGCGCCGGATCGGCGACGTAGACGCGGCCGTCGCCCGCTACCGCGACGAAGCCGAACAGATGGCCGGTGTTGTCCTCGATCGAATACTTGCCGAGCAGCTTGCCGCTCGACAGGCTGTACTTGAGCAGATACGAACGGTCGACCATGTCGGCCGTGTACGACTTGTAGACCGGCGCGCCGTAGCTCGCGACCCAGAGCACGTCGTTGGCCGCGTCGGCCTTGAGATCGAGCGCGCTGTAGAGGCCCGAGGCCGGATCCGGCTTGATGAACTCGGACAGCTTGCCGTCCTTCTCGACGCGATGGATGGACCCGTCGCGCGCGCTGCCGACGAGCAGCTGCTTGCGCTTGGCGTCCCAGGCCAGGGCTTCGAGCAGGGTGTCGCCGGCCGGCAGCTGCAGCGCGACGCGGCCTTCGCCGAACGGCCGCGCGTTCGCGTCGAGATTGGCGACGGCGTATTCCCAGACCTTGGTGCCGCGGACCTTCTCGAAGCGCGGGTCGTTGCCGACCGAATACGCGAAGCCGAGGTTCTGCATCTTCAGCAGGGTGTCGTAGGTATTGCTCTTGTCGCCCTGGCCCGCATAGACCGCAGCGAGCTGCAGACGCAGCGCACCGGAATTCGGATAGAGCTCGACGAGGCGCTGCATGGACCAGATGAAACGCTGCAGGTCGCGGCCGTTGTAGAACTGGGCCAGACGCGACAGCGCTTCGCGGTTGGTCGTGGACTTGATCTGCTGCTCGGTAAGGTTCTCCGCGGCGCGCATGCGCTCGTCGGCCGAACCGGCCGCGGCGGCCTTGGGCACGGCCGGTGCCGCTTTCGCGGCAGGCTCGGCGGCATGGGCCGCCGCGAGCCCGCAGAGACTCAGCAAGGCGTAGGCAAGGGCTTGAATTTTCATGCGGAAAGTCCGGAGTATCGAAAGGAGGCCGGCGACAGACCGCACGCGGCCGGCATAGGTTCCGGCGCAGGGCCGGCGGAGAACAGGGAACGATGGACGAAACCGAAGTTCTTTTCAACGGACGCTGGCTGCGCCTGTGCCGCCGCGGCCGCTGGGAATACGCCGAGCGCACGAATCCGGGCGGCGCCGTCATCGTCATCGCGGTGACTCCCGAGGACCGCGTGCTGTTCGTCGAGCAATGGCGCGAAGCGATCCGCGCGCGCGCGATCGAGATGCCGGCCGGCCTGATCGGCGACGAGCCCGGCAACGGCGACGAGCACCTGCTCGAGGCCGCGCGCCGCGAATTGCTCGAAGAAACCGGCTACGCCTGCGGCCGGCTCGACTACTACATCAGCGGACCCAGCTCCTCGGGCATGAGCACCGAGTCCATCGCGTTCGTGCGCGCGTGGGACCTGCGCCGCGAACACGCCGGCGGCGGCGTCGCCGGCGAAGACATCCGGGTCCACGAAATTCCGCGCGCCGAAGCCGCCCGATGGCTCTGCGCGCGCGCCGCCGAAGGCTATTCGATCGATCCGAAGGTATTCGCAGGGCTGTATTTCCTCGATCACGGATCGGCGCTGTTCGGCTGCGCGCGCTGAGCTGCGCCCGTAACGGACGCGGCGAGGTTCAGCCGTCCCGGGGCGGACATCCGTTCCCGGGAGCGTTCGCGGCCGGCCGCCCTCGACGCCGTCGGAGAGCTGGCAGTTTCCTGGCTATCGCGGCGTTCCACCAAAGGCGCAACCTCGAAGACGCCGCTCGCACCGCAGTGATCGCAGTGATCGCAGTGATCGCAGTGGAACTCTAAGCACGCGCTACAAGAAATACCGCACGAGCACAAGCGCAAAAAAGCCGGGAAGAATCCGGGAAATCGGTCAGCCGCCAGCGATCCACACCGACGTCGCGTCGATCTGCAGTTCCTGCTGTTGCGGCTTGCTGCCCTCGCCGGCCAGGTGTTCGATTTCCTTCGCGTCGAGCTGCTTGACCTTGAGCATGCCGTAGACGACGGCCTGGTTGCGCGCGTCCTTCGGCACGCTGAAGCTGTGGCCGCTCATGAACACGCGCGCGTAGGCGCCGCCGTCCTCGAGCACCATCCAGCAGCCCTTGTTCTGGCAGACCTCGGTGATGCGGCCCTTGAAGGCCTGCGGCGCGGCGGTATGCGCGTCCGGCGCGCGCGCGACATCGGCGATCGCCAGCGCCTCGGCCTTGGGCATCGGCGCGCCGTAATAGGCACCGCCGTTGCCGGTCGCGATCGGCGTGGGGCCGGCCGGCGTCGCCTCGTGGCCGGGCAGGGTCGCGTGCGCGCCATGCCCCTCGTGAGCGCCCTCGTGCGCCTGCGCCGCCGCGGCCAGCGCCGCGACGAGTCCTGCAATCATCCACTTGTTCATGTGTTCCCTCCTATGAATCAGGCGGCGAGGCCGACGAGTTCGCCGAGTTCGTTGGCCGTCGCGAAGCGGCCTTTGTCGTCGCGGACGACTTCGGCCAGCGCGCACTGCGTGTCGTGCGTGAAGAACAGGCGCACGCCGCGCGCGAGCTTGTCGTCGAGGAAGCGCTGCTTTTCGTCGATCAGCAACTCGGGATAGCGGTCGTAGCCCATGGTCACCGGCAGATGCACCCAGGGCCGGCCAGGAATCAGGTCGGCGCAGAACACGACGCCGCCGTCGCCGCCGATCTCGGCGAGCATCAGGCCCGGCGTATGCCCCGAGCTGTAGCTGAAGCGTACCGACGGCCCCAGGGTCGGCGAATGCTCGCCGTCGACGATCTCCAGCCGTCCGGACGCCTGCAGCAGCGGCTGCAGCTCGGCGATGAACGAGGCGCGGTCGCGCGGGTGCGGATGCAGCGCGCGCTCCCAGCATTCGCGGCTGACGAGGTATTTCGCGTTCGGGAACAGCAGGCGCGGCGGCTGGCCCGGCTCGTGGGCCGCGAGCAGGCCGCCGGCGTGGTCGAAATGCAGGTGCGACAGCACGACCGCGTCGATGTCGGCGTCCCTGAAGCCGGCGCGCGCGAGCGACGCGAGCAGCACGTGTTCGTGCTCGACGACGCCGAAGCGTTCCTTGAGCCTTGGTTCGAAGAACGCGCCGATGCCGGTTTCGAACAGCACGCGCTTGCCGTCGAGATCGTCGACGAGCAGGCAGCGGCAGGCCAGCGGAATGCGGTTGTCGGTATCGGGAACTATCCACTTTTCCCACATCGCGCGCGGCACGTTGCCGAACATGGCACCGCCGTCGAGCTTCTGCGAATTGCCGATCAGGGACCAGAGTTTCATCGTCGTGCCGCCTACCTGACCAGCGCCGTGCCGGATACGCCGCGCGAGTCGCTGCCACCGCGCAGCTCGCCGGTCTTGCGGTTCCAGTCGACGGCGTTCATGAAGCCCCAGGGCTGCTCGCCTTCGCTGAGCACGTGGCCCATGGCCTGCAGCGCCTTGCGCTCGGCTGGTGTGAACGCGTCCTTCTCGGTCGAGATCACGTCGGGCAGGTACTGGTGATGGAAGCGCTTGTTGTCGACGAGCTGCTGCGGCGCGTCGCCGTCGAACCAGGCCAGTATGCCTTCGAGCACCATCGTGATGATGCGGCTGCCGCCCGGCGTGCCGATGACGAGGGTACGCTCGGGGCCGATCACGAAGGTCGGCGTCATCGACGACAGCGGCCGATGGCCGGGCCTGGGCGCGTTCGCGTCGGCGCCGACGAGGCCGTAGGCATTCGGCGCGCCGGCTTTCAGCGCGAAGTCGTCCATCTCGTTGTTGAGCACGAAGCCCGTGCCCGGCACGACGACGGCGGCGCCGAACGGCAGGTTCACGGTCTGCGTGACCGCGGCGAGATTGCCGTCGGCGTCGATGATGGAGAAATGCGTGGTGTCGGTGCCCTGCACCGGCGCCATGTAGCCCGGCAGGCTGTCGCTCGGCGTGGCCTTCTTCGGATGGATCGACGCGCGCAGTCCCGCCGCGTAGAGCGGGCTCGTGAGCTCGGCGACGGGCATCTTCACGAAGTCCGGATCGCCGAGGTATTCGGCGCGGTCGCGGTACGCCCGGCGCATGGCCTCGACGACGAGGTGCGTGCGTTCGACTCGGTCGAGCCTGGTCAGGTCGTAGCCCTGCAGGATGTTCAGCATCTCCGCGAGCGCGATGCCGCCGGAGGACGGCGGCGGCGCGGTGACGACCTTATGGCCGCGGTACTGGAACACGATGGGCTCGCGCTCGCGCACCGCGTAGGCGGCGAGATCCTCGCGGCTCCAGTTGCCGCCGGCCTTCTTCACGCCGGCCACGAGCTTCTCGGCGAACTCGCCTTCGTAAAAACCCTTGTGGCCGCGTTCGGCGATGAGCTCGAGCGTGCGCGCGAGATCGGGATTCTTGAGCACCCAGCCGGCCCCGGGCACCTCGCCGCCGGGCAGGAACAGCGCCGACGCACCCGCGTCGCGCGCGATGACGTCCTTGCGCTGGCCGATGCGCATCAGGCTGCGCGCGTCCGGCGCGAAGCCGTCCCGCGCCAGGCGTATCGCCGGCGCCAGCGACTGCTTCAGCGGCAGCCGGCCGTAGTGCTGCGCGACCCAGACCAGCGCCGCGGGCTCGCCCGGAATGCCGGCGGCCAGGCCGCCGTTGACCGACTTGTCGCGATCGAGCTCGCCGTTCGCATCGAGATAGGCCTTCGCGTCGGTCGCCGCCGGCGCGGTCTCGCGCGCGTCGACGAGCACCTGCTTGCCGTCCTTCGCGCGATGCACGAGGAAGAACGCGCCGCCGCCGATGCCCGAGCTCTGCGGCTCGACGACGCTGAGCGCCGCGCTGACCGCGACGGCCGCGTCGAACGCGTTGCCGCCGGCGGCGAGCACGTCGAAGCCGGCTTCGGTCGCGAGCTTGTGCGCGCTCGCAATGGCGGCCTTGCCGGGCGCGGCGGCCGCGAAGGAACACGGCAGCAGGGCCGCGACGAACAGCAGTGCACGCAATCGGATCACGCCGTCTTCTCCGCCTGGGTCAATCGTGCGTATTTGGCGAGCAGTTCCTCACGGCTTTCCGTGTGCTCGGAATCCACGAATATGCACTCGACCGGGCAGACTTCAATGCACTGCGGCACGTCGTAGTGGCCGACGCATTCGGTGCAGCGCGCCGGCGCGATCTCGTAGATTTCCGGCCCCATCGAGATCGCCTGGTTCGGGCAGACCGGCTCGCAGACGTCGCAGTTGACGCAGAGTTCGGTGATTTTCAGGGCCATGGAAGCAGGCGGCCAGCGGCCGCCGGCGCAACCCGGCGGCCGCTGGCCGTGGGCATCACTTCATTTCGACGAAGCGGTAGGTCGCGCCCGACGGAGCGATCACGTCCTGCACACGCTGCTGGTCCGCGGTCGCGCCGACGAACAGCACGATGACGTCCTTGAACGCGCCGGCCTTGGCGTCCTTGAACGAATCGACGATGAGGTCGCCGGTCAGCTTCGAATCCGGACCGCCGAACGCGAGCATGTTGCCCGGCAGCACGGTGCGCGCGACGATGGTCTGCACGTTCTGCAGCTGGTTGATGCGCTCGTCCTGCGCGGCCTGGTCTTCGCCGCCCGGCACGAAGTACATGTACGGACGGTTCGACGTGACGCCGGCCATGTTGCGCTTGACCACGTCGACGAGGTACGCCTTCCAGGCGTTGCGGTCGGTGGCGTTGGTCGGCATCTTCACTTCGACGGCGACCGGCGCCGGAGCGGCTTCTTCCTTCTTGTCGCAGGCGGTCAGCACCAGGGTGGAAACGAGCCCGAGAAGGGCGGCTTGCATGAACTTGCGCATGGGATCACCTGCGTGGGATGAGAGAAGAACCAACTACGGTCAATTGCCGCGCCAGCGCTGGCGCAGCGCCTGCTGCACGGCCGGGTGCACGAACCCGGAAACGTCGCCGCCGAGCCGCGCGATCTCGCGCACCAGCGACGAGGAAATGAAGCTGTACTGCTCCGCCGGCGTCAGGAACAAGGTCTCGGCCTGCGGAATGAGGTGCCGGTTCATGCTCGCGAGCTGGAATTCGTATTCGAAGTCCGACACGGCGCGCAGGCCGCGCAGGATGACGCCGGCGCCGATCTCGCGCACGAAATCGGCCAGCAGCACCGAGAAGCCGCGCACTTCGACGTTGGGCAGCCCGGCCAGGGCCAGGCGCGCGAGCGCGATGCGCTCGTCGAGGCTGAAGCTCGGCCCCTTGCTCGCACTGTCGGCGACGCCGACGACGATGCGCTCGAACAGCGGCGCGGCGCGGCTGATCAGGTCGATGTGGCCGTTGGTGATCGGATCGAAGGTGCCGGGATAAACCGCAACGCGGGCCATCGCAGAGATACCGTCAGGGCTGGGAACGAAACCGCCCAAGCTTAAGCCAAGCCCGCGCCGCGGCGATAGAGCGCGGCCTGGACCTCGCCGGCGCGCGTCTGCTTGTGCGCAATCCAGTTCGGCGGCAGCGCCGGCGCGGCCTCGCGCGGCGCCTCCAGGTAGATCAGGCTCTGCGCGCCGAGCAGGCCGCGGGCTTCGAGCTGCGCGGCCGCCGCGCTCCAGAGGCCGGCGCCGAACGGCGGATCGAGGAAGACGATGTCGAACGGTCCGCTCAGGCCGGCCAGTGCGGTCAATGCGTCGTCGGCGACGACGCGCGCGCGGCCGTCCTGCCTGAGCCGCGCAAGGTTCGCGCGCAGCGCCGCGGCCAGGGCCGGATCGCGCTCGCAGAACACGGCCTCGCGCGCGCCGCGCGACAGCGCTTCCAGGCCCAGCG